>JAFYZH010000025.1 GCA_017548765.1 Lachnospiraceae bacterium
GTGCCGCTGTAAGCCTTAGACTTGAACTTCTTGGTAGCGGTAGATGTTCCGTAAAGAGAAGTGTGCATCTCGGTGCAGAACTTTGTAGCAAGGGTTGCATCTGTGAAACCAGTTACAGAAACAGCGCCAGTTGTGTGGTCGATGGTAACTACTACAGAACCACCGGTCTTGTCATAGTACTTCTCGTCTGCAAGCAGAGCAGATGCGGACTTGTCCATATCAGCGATGATAGAGTCATCTGCACGGATACGGGTCTTCTCAACGTAACGGATGTACTGAGGAGCCAGGATACCCATAAGGACTGCCATGATAGCTACTACGATGATAAGTTCAACGAGTGAAAAACCTTTGTTATTCTTCATAATTTCTTCTTCCTTTCACATTTGTGTTTTGTGTTTCCCCCGATCCCCTACAAACCGGAAGGTTTTTTCTGGATGCGGTGTCCGCATCTCTTTGATGATTAAGTTATACCACACCGTTTTTACTCCCGCAATACACATTCGGTAAGTGTAAACAAGTTTGGGTAAACGTGCAAAAGATGTTTTTTTCGGTCTTGCAAGCGTGATTTTGTGCCGATTTTCGTAAAGGGGAAAGGTTGGATCTGGCACGAATGTTTCAAAAGTGTTTTGGAGCAACCACCCTCTTCCGAGGGGGCTACTCCAAAGTCTTTCACATATGTTCGAAATCTTCCCTCGAATGTCGCCAACGGCGATTACAAGGAAGGTTCACTCCTATTTTCTGTAGGCCCAAATGTTTCGAGGCAGCCCCTTCCTTTCGGAAGTGCTGCCTCGAAGTATTTGGGTTATTGCATGTCGCCAACGGCGACAATGCAATTACATCATTTCGCTGAGGCTCTCGTACAGTGTGAGCATAGGCATCAGACATGCGCCGATGAGTACGCCTACAATGCCGGCCAGCAAGATAATGATCATAGGCTCCATCGCTGTCATGAGGGCAGCAACGGCAGTCTCAACTTCTTCTTCGAAGTAACCGGCACAACGGTCGAGCATTTCCTCGATATTACCGGTATCTTCACCGATCTTCGTCATGTGACAGATCATGACAGGGAACAGACCGCTCTTACGAAGCGGATCGGACATCTGTACACCCTTTTCAACTTCGTCCTTTGCAAAAAGGAGTGCATCCTTATAAAGAACGTTAGGCATGTTCTTCGATGTGATCTCGAGCGCATCTACGATCGAAATACCGGAAGACAACAGCGTAGACATGGTACGTGCAAAACGTGCAGCAGCGGACTTTGTGATAACCGGTCCGATGAACGGCAGTTTCATACTCGTACGTCCGATCAAAACCTGACCGGTTGGGGATGCGGCAAACACACGCCATGCTATGACGATAACAACGATAACCGCCAGGAGAATAATAACATTCTCCTTCATCCAGTCGGACATCGCGACTACGACCTGTGTCAACTTCGGAAGTTCCGTATCGAGATCCTTAAACATATCGGAGAAACTCGGGATAACGAAATTCAACATGATGATGACTACGATAACAGCAACAACCAATACCACGATCGGGTATACGAGTGCCTTCTTAATGGTTGCCTTCAAGCGGGCATCCTTCTCGAACTGGATCGCCAGACGGTCGAATGAGTTCTCGAGGGAACCGGATGCTTCACCGGCATCAACCATGTTTACCATCATCGGGGTAAACACATTCGGGTGTTCCTTCAGGCTTCGTGCCAGGTTTTCACCCTTTGCTACGCTTGACATTACCTCACGGAGTGAAGCCTGCATGATCTTGTTATCACACTGGTCGGCCAGCATACCGAATGCATCGACGATGGATACGCCGGCATTCAAAAGACTCACCATCTGACGGCAGAAAACTGCCATGGTACGAGGCTTTACGGAGGAGCCGCCCAGGGAAACGTTTTCTGCAAACATGGATTCCTTAACCTGAATAGGAATAAGGCCTTCCAGTTTTAGCGTACGCTCCGCTCTGGATGAATCAGGTGCTTCGATTTTGCCTTTACGTTTGGCGCCTTTTTGATCGACGGCCACATATTGATAGGTGGGCATAGAAGTTTCACCTCCTGAAATTACTAAAAGTTATATCTAACAACCGTCTGTCCTCTCTTCTCTCCTGCGGGCCATCCCTTCCTGCAGCGGCATCCACGTTCCGTTCTCCTCCCGTTCAGAGTTCGGATGGGACCTTCCGGTCATTATACGATTTTAAACCTCTCCCTGTCCCATGACACGTTTCATCATGGCTGCCGTATCCTGTGCATAGCTGATGGCGATCTCGGAAGTGATACGGTGTCCGGAACACAGTTCGAAGATCGCGTCATCCATGGTAACCATACCCTGGCGGCGGCTGGTCTGAACGATCGCGGGGATCATGTGGATCTTCGCCTCACGGATGAGGTTACGGATCGCAGGCGTTGCATGCATGACTTCGAATGCGGCTACACGGCCGGATCCGTCTGCCAGAGGCATGAGCTGCTGGGAGATAACGCACTCCAAAACGTTCGCCAGCTGAACACGGATCTGTTGCTGCTGGTACGGAGGAAATACGTCGATGATACGGTCAATGGTACTCGCCGCACCAATGGTATGCAGGGTCGAGAATACGAGGTGTCCGGTCTCGGCTGCGGTGATCGCAGTTGAGATCGTATCCAGGTCACGCATCTCACCTACAAGGATAACATCGGGGTCCTGACGAAGAGCTGCACGAAGCGCACTCTCGAAAGAAATAGAGTCCAGACCGATCTCTCTCTGGTTAACCATCGCCTTATTATGCTTATGAAGGTACTCGATCGGGTCCTCCAAAGTGATAACGTGGTGATGATAGGTCTTACTGATCAAGTCGATCAGGGAAGCCAGGGTCGTCGACTTACCGGAACCTGTAGGTCCGGTTACGAGAACCATACCTCTCTTACGGTTGATCAGGTCGATAACGGATGAGTTCAGACCCAGAGACTCAGGTCTCGGGATAACATCCGCGATCAGTCGCAGTGCTGCGCCGTAAGCGCCACGCTGCTTATAGACGTTAACACGACATCTTCCCACGGAACGAACGGAATAGGAAAAGTCCGTCTGTCCGGTCTCTGCGAGTTCATCGCGGCAAGGCTTGGGAATGATCGGTTCGATCATCATTTGTGTGTTCTCGGGCGTAAGCGGAACGGTACCGATCTTTATCAGCTGACCGTTGATACGCAAAATAGGCGGAACACCTGCGGTAATATGAACGTCAGATGCATGACGTTTAGCAGCTAATTTTACAAGATCGGCAACCTCGAGTGCTCCCTGAGGCCGCTGCTGGCCGCTTTCAATTCCTTCTGGCATAATTCCACTCTCCTTATCCTTATAAGGGATCCGCGAAGCGGAGCCCTGTCCGTCAAAATACTCTGCGAAGCAGAACATTTTGACATCTGAACTTTGCGAAGCAAAGTTTCATCTTTTCTCAATAAGGGATCCGCGAAGCGGAACCCTTTATGCTTCGTATACGATACGACGAAGTTCGCTCATGGATGTGATGCCGGCCTTAACCTTAAGACCGCAAGCCATCGACAGCGTATTCATGCCCTCTTTCAAAGCTTCCTCTTTGATCTCGTCGGCGTTTGCGCCGCGGGCAATGACTGTACTCAGGTGATGGGTCACTTCCATGATCTCGTAGATACCGATACGTCCGCGATAGCCGGCACGCTCACATGCAGGACAGCCGACAGGCTCGTAAATACGAAGCGGCGTTGCGGGATCTACACCCAGGATCCTCTTATCTTCTTCGGATGCAAGGACTTCTCTCTTACAATCCGGGCACAGACGGCGAACCAGACGCTGTGCGATAATACCTACTACAGAGTCCGCGATGAGGTAGTTTTCAACGCCCATATCTTCCAGACGTGTTACGGTGCTGGCAGCGGAGTTTGTATGGAGGGTACTAACAACCAAGTGGCCGGTGATAGCGGCCTTTACAGCGATCTCGGCGGTCTCACCGTCTCGAATCTCACCGATCATGATGATATCGGGGTCCTGACGCAAGATAGCACGGAGGGCAGATGCGAATGTAAGATCTACCTTCGGATTTACGTGAACCTGATTGATACCATCGACATTTGCCTCGACAGGGTCCTCAACGGTGACGATGTTGATATCTTCACGGTTGAGCTCTGAGAGAGCGGTATAAAGTGTGGTAGACTTACCGGAACCGGTAGGTCCTGTTACCAGAACGATGCCGTGCGGGTGAGACAGGATACGGTCGAATTTTACCATCTCGGTATCCTCGAAACCGAGTTGCTTCTTCTCACGGTTCAGGGCTCTCTTATTCTGGAGACGCATTACGATCTTCTCACCGAATACGGTCGGAAGAACGTTAACACGGATATCGTACTCAACACGGTCTACCCATGCGGTGATACGACCATCCTGAGGTTTACGCTTCTCGGAAATATCCATACCGCCGATGATCTTGATACGTGCGACGATAGCCGGAAGCAATTTGATGTCATATTTCATTCGCTCATAGAGCGCACCATCGATACGGTAGCGGACGCGGACGTTTTCTTCCATCGCCTCGATATGAATATCGGATGCTCTCTGACGGGCTGCCTGCTCGATCATGGTACGAACGAGTACGACGATCGGGGAGTTATCGAGGTTCGCCGAGTCTTCGGTCGCCTCCTCGAGTTCTTTATCAAAACCACGCTCCTCTGCGTACTGCTTCGCAACGTCCATGGCCTGGGAACTACCGAAGTAGCGATCCAGCGCTGCCAAAACGTCCGTCGCCGTACAGATAACGGGTTCGATCTGCATGTTTGTTACGATACCGATATCATCCGCAGCCACGATATCCATGGGATCGGACATCGCCAGTCGCAGGATGTTCGGGTTACGCTCGGAAACCGCGAACGGTATTACGTTGTACTTACGGAGCACGTCCGGTTTAACCAGATTCAGGATCTCCTCCGGAATGGTCACCGACGAAAGATCGACAAACTTATATCCCAACTGATATTCCAGAGCACGGGCAATACGCTTCTCGCTCGTAACACCGCTCTCTACGAGATATTCACCGATACGTTTGCCTTCTTCTTTCGCTCTGACAAGCGCATCCTTCAATACCTCCGGGGTAATAACGCCCTGCTCGATGAGAATATCACCGATTCGCATACGTTTTCTTGTGTAATCCATATACCCACCATCCTATTTAACAACACTTTTAGGGAAATCCGCACCCCTGCTCCCCCTGTTCCGATCATCCGTTTGGGCGCATTTGGGTACAATTCCCTAAGTTTGTTTATATTTTAATACATTTCAGTGTCGTTGTCAATGTTTTTCGCTTTATTAATTCACTACATGAACGGTCAAAACAGTCACAGCGGAATTATGTTTATCCGTATCCTTTACCGATACTTTCAAAACGTAAGTACCGACTTTCTTCGTGGAGAATTTATCCCATCCTTCGACACGGATACGCTGAACCAGCACGTCGCGGCTGTCCTTATCGTCATAAAGCTGATCGATCACGTTACGGTAGTGGAAATACGAACCCTTCTTCACCGTAACTTCGGTCTGTTTCAAGGTGATGACCGGGATACCGTTATTGATCGGGGCGGGTTTCTCCTCGTTCGTCTCGATCACAAGCTGGCAGGTCAGACCCTGATAGCGGAGATTAAATACATTTTTACCCTTTTCGAACTTCTTACCGACGTCGTCGCACTCCCATCCGTAGATGTCGATGCGCTTGCCGTTGTCGATAACGCCCTGAAGCAGGATATCATTTCCAACTGAAGTCTCGCCGATATAGCGCTGCGGTCCGATGAATACGGCAACGATCTCATAGATCGTTTCTCCGTTCGGGCCGGTCGCGGTGCGCGGCGCTTCCGTCGTAGCTTCCGGAGTGGTCTCTTCCGGTGTCGTTGCCTCAGGCGTTGTTTCCTCAGGCGTGGTCGCCTCCGGTGTCGTCTGCTCCTGAGTGGTCTCTTCTGCCGTGGTCTTCTCCTGCGTCGTCTCTTCAGGAGTCGTATCCGCTTCCGTCGTCACGGCCTGGGTCGTAACTTCTTCGGTCGTCTTCTCCTCGGTAGATGCCTGAGCGCTCTCCTCAGGAGTCTCCGGTGTCTGCGTCGCCTCAGGTGTCGTCTCTACCGGAACAGTCTGCGTCGGTTCCGGCTTATTCTTATCCGGATCGCCATTATTCGATGCGCTCTCCTTCGACAGATTGCATACACGGGTCGCGGTCGCCAGATTACCTCTGCTGTCGCGAACCTGGTACTTCACGCTTACCTCCGTATCGGAGATCATGTCTGTCGGAGGGAGAACGATAACTTTCTTCGTGATATCGCCGTCGCGGTTATCCGTGGCGGTAACGCCTGCCAGAAGGCCCTCCGTGTCCCCTCCGGGAACGTAGTTTACCGGATCGTCGGAAAATGCGATCACCGGCGCTTTTCGGTCATCTGACAGATAAATAAACAAGTAAATAAGACCGAGAACCACTACAATGATCCCCAGCTGTATAGCCTCCCGCTTTAAGCGGTGTACTTTTCTCCATCTCGTCCCAATTTTCATAAGGTCTTTCATCCTCTTGAGGCGACCCGGCCCCCGTGCCGAAGCATCGCCTTGCATCCCCGGTCCGCTTTCGCAGACCACTCTTTCACTCCTAAACCAATACAAGGAAGGCCTGCAAAGCAAACCTTCCTCGTAAAAAACTTATACAGATTAAGCGCGTGACAGGTACTCGCCTGTACGTGTGTCGATCTTGATCTTCTCGCCGTTATCAACAAACAACGGAACCATGACCTGTGCACCGGTCTCAACGATCGCGGGCTTTGTAGCGCCGGTCGCGGTGTTACCCTTAAATCCGGGCTCGGTCGATGTGATCTCGAGCTCTACAAAGAGAGGCGGTTCGATCGAGAATACAGCGCCGTTGTGAGACAGCATCTTAACCATCTCGTTCTCCTTTACGAACTTAAGAGCGTCGCCGACCTGGTCGGGAGTCATCTGGATCTGCTCGAACGTATTAACGTCCATGAAGTAATAGAAATCGCCATCGTTATACAGATACTGCATATCTGCACGATCGATCCGGGCTGCCGGGAACTTATCGGTAGGACGGAAAGACTTCTCGACAACGCCGCCGTTCTTGATATTCTTTAATGATGTACGCACGAAAGCTGCGCCCTTACCGGGTTTTACGTGCTGGAAATCAATGATCTGGTACACGTTGTTGTCCATCTCGATCGTAATGCCGTTTCTGAAATCGCCTGCAGAAATCATCTTTAAATCATCCTCCTAGGGTGGTATAAATCGGTTAATCTTTTTAAAACCTAACTATTATTGTAACTTACGAGCAGAAAAAAAGCAAGAGTTTTTTTATTTCCTCTTGCGTTTTTCGTAGAAATACAGAAGAAACTTCTCGATCTTCCGTTTGAAAACGATCTGGATCTCTTCCTTCGGACTGATCGGTTCAGTCAGGATCGAAACGAGCTTCGCACGGTTCGCCCCATAGATATCCGTCAGCAACTGATCGCCGATGAACAGCGTATTCTCCCGCTCCGTGCCCATGCGGCGCATCGCCTTCACGTAACTCTTACGCGAGGGCTTATTCGCCTTCCACACGGCGTGGGAACGCACCGCCTTTGCAAACGGCATCACTCTCTCCTTACTGTTGTTCGAGATCAGGCACGTGGAAAAACCCATCGCGTGCAGGCGGTCGAACAGCTGTTTCGCGTGTTCGTCCGCCGGCGCGTCATGGCAGACTAAAGTATTGTCGATATCGTAGATGATCCCGCGATAGCCCTTTGCATAGAAATCCTCATACGGGATCTCATACGCAGACTTGTAGCGCATCGTAGGATAAAAACGTCCAAACAGACTCATGCTTCCTCGTTATCCTTCTTATCCTTTGCCGCGGTCTTTTTCTTCTTCAGAAGTTTCTTTAACTCCTCGGCAAATGTATTCACATCGGTAAATTCACGGTACACCGAAGCAAAACGCACATAGGCGACCTCTTCGAGGTCCTTCAGGTGCTCCATGATCAGCTCGCCGATCTGCGCGCTCGCGATCTCCGTCTCTGCGCGGCGGAAGATCTCATTTTCCACGTCATCCAGGAGTTTCTGGATGTCCTGCATGGGAATGGGACGCTTATGGCACGCACGCATAACGCCGGCTTCCATCTTCGAGCGGTCGTATGGCTCGCGGGTGTTATCCTTCTTAACGACCATCAGGGGAAATGTCTCGATCTTCTCGTAGGTCGTGAAACGGCGGCCGCATGCCTCGCACGAGCGACGGCGGCGGATCTCCTTACCGTCCTCACTCGGACGGGAGTCGACTACCTTAGTTGTTTCTACTCCACAAAAGGGACAGCGCATATCTTACCTCCTAATCGGTTCCGAACTCGGAAAGCATAAGCCCCGGGTTTCTGTCGAGGACCATGTTCACGCTCCATGCATTTACGAACAGAAGCAGCGGACGGTCCTTCAGGTCTTTGATGCGTTTCATGTCGGACGTTCCGACGATCTTCGCCACATCGTAGTTCTCGTTTTCGATCCAGCGGATGTGCTCGTAAGGCAGCGGGTCCAGACGGATCTCAACATTATATTCGCTCTTCAAGCGATATTCCAAAACTTCAAACTGCAGAACGCCGACCACGCCGACGATGATCTCTTCCATACCGGTGTTGAACTCCTGGAAGATCTGGATGGCGCCTTCCTGGGCGATCTGCATCACGCCCTTGACGAACTGCTTACGCTTCATCGTGTCGATCTGACGAACCTTCGCGAAATGCTCCGGGGCGAACGTCGGGATACCGGGGAACTGCACCTTATGTGCGGCTGACGCGGTCAATGTATCTCCGATGGAGAAGATACCCGGATCGAACACGCCGATGATATCGCCCGCATAGGCCTCGTCGATGATCTTACGATCCTGCGCCATGAGCTGCTGCGGCTGTGACAGTCGCAGGGGCTTTTTGCCCTGCACATGATACACTTCCATGCCCGCGGAGAATTTACCCGAGCAGATGCGCATGAACGCGATACGGTCACGGTGCGCCTTATTCATATTCGCCTGGATCTTAAACACGAACGCCGAAAACTTCGGGTCGAACGGATCCACGATATCATCGCCGTTCTGACGCGGCAACGGGGAAGAAGTCATCTTCAGGAAATGCTTCAGGAAGGTCTCGACGCCGAAATTCGTGAGCGCCGAACCGAAGAATACGGGCGACAGGTCGCCGCGGTTGACGCGCTCCTGGTCGAACTCGTCGCAGGCGCCGTCGAGCAGTTCCAGATCCTCGGCGAGTTTCTCCGCCGCCAGATCGCCGATCAGGTCCTTCGCGTACTCCACGTCCACCTGATGTGTCTCGACCTCACGCATACCCGCGCGGTTCGCGGTAAATGTCGTGATCTTCTTGATATCTCTTTCATATACGCCCTGGAAACTCTTACCGCTTCCGATGGGCCAGTTGATCGGGCAGGTGCGGATGCCCAGCACGCTCTCGATCTCATCCATCAGGTCGAACGGATCGTTCGTCTCACGGTCCATCTTGTTGATGAACGTGAAGATCGGGATGTGCCGCATGACACAGACCTTAAAGAGTTTGATGGTCTGCGGCTCAACGCCCTTCGCTCCGTCGATCACCATGACTGCGGAGTCCGCCGCCATCAACGTACGGTACGTATCCTCCGAGAAATCCTGGTGTCCCGGTGTGTCCAGGATATTGATGCAATATCCGTCATATTCGAACTGCATGACCGAACTCGTGACCGAGATACCACGTTCCTTCTCGATCTCCATCCAGTCGCTGACGGCGTGGCGTTCGGTCTTTCTTCCCTTAACGCTTCCGGCCAGGTTGATGGCGCCTCCGTACAGCAAGAACTTCTCGGTCAATGTAGTTTTACCGGCATCCGGGTGCGATATGATCGCAAATGTCCGGCGCCGCCGGATCTCTTCTTCCATAGACTCTGTCTGTGACATACAACTATATGCTCCTTAATCATTCTGTTGCAAGGCCGGCTCCCGTCCCTATTGCGGGCACTCTCCGTAAACCTGTCCGGCTTGCATCTCCTTATCGCGTGCCTTAAACATCTCCGAAATGGTCACGATCTGGTAATCATTGGCCACGAGATACGGCACGAGGAATTCCACGGCCTGCGCTGTGGCATCGTACGTTTCATGCATCAGTACGATCTTTCCATCCAAAGAGCCATTTTCGCATGCTTTTGCGATTTTGTCAATCATTTGCTTTGCGGTCGCCTTATTCCAGTCCTCGGAATCGAGACCGCAACTGATGAGCGGAACATTGATCGTGTCCTTTACGACCTGGTCCACGCTCAGGTACGGCGGGCGCAGCAAAAACTGCTCCTGACCCGAGATCTCCTTCAGGATCGGCTCCATGAAGCCAACTTCCGCCTTCATCTCCTCCGGCGAAAGCTGCGGCAAAAACGGATGCGTCTTCGTGTGGTTCGCGATCTCGAAGCCGAGCTCCTGCGCACGTACGATCTCCGCCCTCGTATCCTCATCGTAAGTATTGCCCCAGTAGAAGAAGGTGGCATGCATGCCGGCCTTTGCGATCGCATCCTGGATACGGATCGCGGGCGATGCTTCATTTACCGGACGCACCGGGCCGTCATCGAAAGAGATCGCGACCATCGGCTTCTCCGGATCGATCCACGAAACATCCGCTGTATTATTCCATTTATCTCTCATTCTGTCCTCCATAGACTGCGGGTCGTTTGTGTCAAACAAAGCCTCCCGGATCTTTTCATTTGCACGTCGCTCCGGAGGCGTCAAAAACAGATCAAAAATATTCATCCATCCTACCTCATCAGCATTCGCGTTTCAAATACGCGATCAATGTATTTGCCATGTGTCTGTGGGCTTCCTTACCGGGATGGAAACGGGAACCGAAAGCATCTCCTGTCGTGTTCGGCAGGCGAAGCAGGTCGACGTTCGTGTCGCCGGTGCGGTCGCGGTATTCGCGCAGTGTGCGCTCCATGTACGGCATCAGGCCGTCGCCGAGGGCGCCGTAGCACCAAACTATTTTAGCGTTCGGGTTCTTCATGCGGACCAGCGCCAGGAAGTCATCCATGGCGCGGCAGAAACGGCGAATGCTCATCTCCTCGTACGTTCCGTCCGAATTCAAAAGCTGCGCATAGATCCTCTCCGTCTTCGGATCGGTATAGGGCGGATTGTGGAAAGCGCCCTCGTCGTTCGTGCCCAGGTTGATGAAGATCACGTCGGGCTGCCAGCTCGCGAAATCGTACTCGTCCATGGTGCCTGTGAGCGCATTTTCCGCGCCGGACGCTGCTCCGCAGACCTTCGTGTAGATCCCGGGCAATGTCGTGTGGGGATTATTATCCCAGCCGCAATACGTGCCCCAGCCGCTCTGCGAGATCAGATGGTAATCCGCGTCCATCGCCTTTGCGACATAGTTTGCATAGTGTTCGCAGGTCCCGAATACCATCGGGATCCAGTCCATCTCGTCGTGTGCACCGTTCAGGCCCTCTCCGCTCGTGATGCTGTCGCCGACAAACTCGATCTTCATCGACTTCGGCGGCACCGGCAAAAACATGCCGTCCGCAGAGAGACTATGGATCACAAAGCGGCTCGGATCCTCGCCGAGCGCCTGCATTTCCTTAAACAGGCGTACCGTCTTCACGGTCTGTGCGTTCATGCCGCGGAACAGGCAGATATCCTGACCGCCGCGCTTCAGCATCATGCGCTCCACAGGGCAACCGTTGATCTCAACGGCGAGCCACTGCTCGTACTGATCGTACTCCGTTTCGATGCGGACCCAGAGCTCGCTCGCAGCGACTCTGACCTCGATGCCTGAAGCTGACCAAAACAGTTCGATCGGGCCATCGCCCTTCCAATTATTCCGTCCATAGAGATGCAAAGGGATCTCGTCCGGTCCGAGTGTCATCAATTCTTTCATAGTAACTCCCTCAATCTGCAAATGCTTCGGCGCCGAAACCTTTCAAACCGGCGCTGCCTGCATGTATTACACCGGACTCGGGATCTTCCCGGTCAGGTATTTGATGGCTTCCTTAAGTCCGTCTACGGAAAGCTTGTAGCTCGGGATCAGGCCTTCGATGGCCGTGACCGCCTCCATCCAGCCGATGGCGGATGAATACGATACCTTCCGTGGATTCAGCCATACTACTTTCTTATAATTTCGCTTAAACATTTCCAGCCATTCGTAGCCGCTGTAGCCGCCGTTCGGTCCGCGGTAGTTGCCGCTGGTGGAATACAGTTCCTCCGGCGCCATCTGCGCGTCGCCGACGATGATGACCTTATAGTCGGAGTCCAGGTTCTTGAAAACCCAGCGGGTCTCCACCCAATCCCCGGTCATGCACTCCGGCGTTTTATACAGGGTGCTGTAAAGACAGTTATGGAAATAATAGGTCTTTACATCCTTAAAATGGTTGGCTTTATTGACCGCCTGGAACAGGTTGTTACAGAGGGTCGAGAACGGGATCATGGTCCCGCCCGAGTCAAACAGCAAAAGCAGTTTCACGGTATTCTTACGGGGCTTCTGCCATTCGAGCTTCAGATAGCCGCCGTTGTTGCACGTCGAATCGATGGTGCCGTCCAGATCGAGTTCGGTCTTCGCCTCGTCAATGCGGGACGAGAACTGCCTGAGCTGGCGGAACGCCGCCTGGAACTGGCGATAGTCCAGCGCCTTATCGCGACGGAAATCGCGGTACCGCTCCTCGCCGATGACCATGAAGGCCGACGAAAGTCCGGGCTTGCCGCCCATGCGGATGCCGCCCTTCGCCCGTCCGGAGTTACCGAACGCCGAGGTGCCACCGGTGCCGATCCAGTTGTTGCCGCCGTCGTGACGCGTGTTCTGCTGCGCCAGACGCTCGCGGAGCTGCTCATTGACCGTTTTCGCATCGCGCTTCTCGCGCCGCTTCTGCGCCTCTTCCGCCATGTGTTGCTGCTCTTCTTCGTCGGGGTCGTCCCTCTCCAGCCAGCGCATGACGTAGTCCGGAATGTTCTCCGACTTCACGTCCTTGAAGTATTCCTTAAACGCCAGGTCGAATTTATCGAAATCCGCCTCGCTCTTCACGAGGATCATCCGCGCCATATAGTAGAAGTTCGTCAGCGACGCGCCGCAGAGCTGCTTATCCAGCGCATCCATCAGCGTCAGCCATTCGGTCAGGGAAACGTGCACTCCTTTTGCTTTCAAAATGTAGAAAAACGGAGTAAACATTTTACCTCCTGTTCGCCTTAATGGTCTCGAGATCTTCGTCTTTTTTCACGATAACGCCCACAAACGGGAGTTTCTTCTGGATCTCCTCCGGGGAGATGCCGCCGCGCATCAACGCGTTCAGCCAGTCCAGAAGTTCCGAGGTGCTCGGCTTCTTACGGATGTCGCGCATGCCGCGGATCGAGTAGAACGCCTTCATCGCCTCGTCCAGGAGCTGCTCGTCGATGTCGGTGAAATGCGCAGAAACGATGTCGCGCATCAGTTCCTGGTTCGGGAACTCGATATAGTGGAAGATGCAACGACGCAGGAACGCGTCCGGCAACTCCTTCTCCGCATTCGACGTGATGATCACGATCGGGCGATGCTTCGCCTTCACGGTGCGCCCTGTCTCATGGATGTAAAACTCCATCTGGTCCAGCTCCCAAAGCAAGTCGTTCGGGAACTCCAGGTCTGCCTTATCGATCTCGTCGATCAGCAGCACGACCTGCTCGTCGCTCTCAAACGCATCGCAGAGCTTACCCGGCTTGATGTAGCGGGCGATATCGTCCACGCCTTCGTTTCCGAACTGGCTGTCGTACAGACGCTGCACCGTATCGTACATGTACAGACCGTCCTGCGCCTTCGTCGTGGACTTGATATTCCAAATGATGAGGGGCTTATTCAGGCTCTTTGCGATGGCCTGCGCCAGCATGGTCTTACCTGTGCCGGGCTCACCCTTTATCAGCAGGGGCTTTTGGAGAGCGATCGCAACATTGACCGCTGCGAGCAGTTCCTCGCCGGCCACATAGTCTACGCTACCCTGAAAATTCTGAAATTCACTCATAGAAACCTCCGTATATCTGTTCGTTTATTTTTCGACTTGTTTAACCAAGGACTGCAGGATGGAAAACAGTCCTTCACCGATCATCTCGCCGTGTGCGATCTGCTTCGCTTTAGGCGCGTCGTCCGTGATGATATTATCGACACCGATCGCTGTCATCTCCTTCAGGGAGTTGGTGTCATTGACCGTCCAGACATGGACCTCCATGCCCAGTTCGTGCGCGCGTTCCACCAGGCCCGCGGTCACGTTTGTGTACTTCATGCTCAGGAAATCGAGGGCGTCCGACTGGGGCACATCCCCGATCGTGACCTTTAGGATCTGACCGGTCTTGATGTCCGGGTTCAGTTCCTTCACGCGGGCCAGGTAATTCAGGTCCGTGCAGGTGACGACGCACTGATTCACGAAATCCAGATCTTCGATCATGGCGACCGTCTTATCCACCACATCGGGTGTCTTCGCGTTCGTCTTTATCTCGATGTTCAGTTTGATCTGTCCGCGGCACAGCAGGATCGCGTCCTCCAGCGTCGGGATGCGGACATCTGTGTAACCTTTTTTCTTCGCCGATACGTCGATCTTCTGCAGTTCTTCGTATGTCTGCGTGTAGGCCACAACGGCTTTATTACCGGTACGCAGCGTCGACATATCGTGGAGTAAAAACAGCACGCCGTCCGCCGATTCCTGGACATCGATCTCCGCGTAATCCGCGTACTGGTCGATCGCCAGCTGAAGGGCCTCGAGCGTATTTTCCGGCGCGTATTTGGAAGCGCCGCGGTGCGCCGTCACGGCAACACCGGTCATCACGTCGGAGATGTTGTAATCACCGGTGATGTACGAGCGCACGACCATGTGCAGTTCGAGGATGCCGAGCGTCACGACGACGGCCAATGCGACTCGTTTATGTAGCAGTTGCAGGATCTTCGTCTTATCGGCGAAACGTTTCTTCATCTCGTTCTTGCCGACCTTCTGCTCTTCCAACACGTGGGCCAGGCAGTACAAGCCGGACAGGTTCACCGTCGTGGAGATGAAGCCGGCCAGAAAGCCGATGCACAGGAACAGGCGGTTTCCATGCATGATGATACGCAGCATGGTGTAGCCACTGCCCGGTGTCAGGGCAATGTAGATCGACACCACGCAGATGAGTACGGCGGAGATCAAAAGCAAGATCCCGACTGCGATCAAATTCCACAAAAGGATGTAGGATACATTTCTCAGGAAGCGACCGCGATGGTATTCGTGAAAGATCGCGATCTTCTCTTTATCTTCCAGATCCTGCCGCAGGAAGCGAATGGCCATCGAGAGGCCGAACACAAAGAGCAGGATGCAGAGGATGACGGCGACCGAAATCAGGATCGGTATGCCGCCGCGTGACATGGCGATACGTTCCGCCACGTAATTCGTCGCCTGGACCTTCACAACGCCGGCGGCGAGCATCAACAGATTTATCGCCGGCAGGCAGACCGTGACCAGCGTGAATGTGCGGGCGCGCCCATGTAAGCGTCTGAGCAACATGAGGCCCTCGAGAAGCATCTCCCAGGAATTTATCTTCATGTTGTTCGCGGAGTACTCGAAGCAGATCAACAGTGCTCCGTACTCCAACATACATAATACGATGATCACGAACACAGTAAAGATCAGGATCGCGATCGTCAGCGGATGCGCCAGAAATTTAAAGATATTCTGGTTGGTGATGAACTTCATCTTCTGGACACGCATGGACCATCGTAGCAAAAATGCCGCGCCCGGCAGGACCGCCAGCCAGGTACCTATGCGGAAGATAAGTTCAAACACCAAAAGGGACACAAAATTCCTCTTCAGGACCATACCCATTTTATCAAAAACGACTTTCATAAGTGAGTAAGATACGCTTTCTGTTTAAATGGCCGGGGCTCCTCGCCCTACCTAACTTGCAGCAAATTAAATACCACTCATTTTATTATATCAGAACTACGCTATGACGTAAAGGTTTTCTGCCTGTTTCCTCTCCCCATCCGGCGAAATTATGCCTAAACCGGACGGTTTCTCCCGCCTTAGGCATGATCTAGCTTCTTGAGGGGATGAACGCTGCCTGGGGTTTATGCCTAAACCGGACGGTTTCTCTAGCCTTAGGCATGATCTAGCTTCTTGAGGGGATGAACGCTGCCTGGGGTTTATGCCTAAACCGAACGATTTCTCCCGCCTTAGGCATGATCTAGCTTCTTGAGGGGATGGCCGCCGGCCGGGGTTTATGCCTAAACCGAACATCATATCTTGCTTTAGGCATAACAAGATCAAAATTCGGGAAAACAGGAAAAACCGTCGGAACAGTGCTTGACATTTTCGGGCTTATAGTGCATAATGGTGGTTGTGCAGTCCGCAGTGCGAACTGCTTACAATGCAGGTTTGCTCCGCAAACCCCGGATGTTCGAAATTATTCGTATCTCTGTGCGATACCGCACATCGATCCGAGGATAATTTCTCACGTGAAGGGTCAGCGGCGCTGACCCTTCACAAGGAGACGTATCGAAGAGGCCATAACGAGCTTGACTCGAAATCAAGTTGTCGGGTAACCGGCACGCGGGTTCGAATCCCGCCGTCTCCGCACTATCTAAAGCCCCCCTGCCGATAGGCAGAGGGGCTTTACGCGTATTTCTGATATTTTCGTCTTTTTGCGCGTAAGGATTTGCTCCAAGCGTGGCTTCTCTTACGCGCATTTCCTCGTCTTTCCCCGTTTTGCGCGTAAGGATTTGCTTCAGGCGGGGCTTCTCTTACGCGCATTTCCTCGTTTTTCCCCGTTTTGCGCGTAAGGACTTGCTCCAGGCGGGGCTTCTCTTACGCGCATTTCTGATATTTTCGTCTTTTTGCGCGTAAGGACTTGCTCCAGACGGGGCTTCTCTTACGCGCATTTCTGATATTTTCGTCTTTTTGCGCGTAAGGATTTATTTTGGTTGCTGCCAGTCCTCTTCTCCACACACACGCGGCGGGAAGCGCTTCCGCTTCCCGCCGCGTGCCTCACACATACATTTTCACACACCGGAGTCCTGCCTTACTTCTTTTCAATATATCCGTAGATCGGCTGATTATACATATTATCCGTTACAGTCTTATACCGGTCGCCTTTATAATCATCGGTGAAACCATTGTACGCACGGTAGATCTCGTTTGTCTCGGTGTCGTACACACGCTCATAGCCCAGCGTCGCATCGCTCTGCTTCTGGCTGATGATGTCGTAGGTCGACTGCCGTTCGTTCCATCCCTTCGTGATGGTATCGGAGATCGAGTTGTAGATCTGCGAGTTCGCTTTGATGCTACGCGCCAGGATCTCTTCCTGTCCGTAGAACCCATCCACGAACTTCTGCGTAAACTGAATGCTACTAATGCACTCCATCAGCGGGCCCTCCCACTCGATGAATTCATTTTCCGGAGCGGTAATGTACATGGTGTCATATACGTAGTACGCGGTCACATAATACAAGCTGACCGGATACATGGATGCGGAAAACAGACCATCCGTCTTCCTTCCCATCGAGTCCGTAAACGTACCTCGGATAACATCACCGCCCGTCATGTTCGTTCCGATCTTCTCGATCATCTCAAAACCGTTCATTACCGGGAAAGTAAAGCCCTGTACATTCGACAGAGCAAATGATTGTGTAAACACCTGGTAGAAGTACTCTGTCGTCGGCGGGTCGAGGGCCGGAAGCTTTGCAAACGGTGTATCCGGATACATGCTCTTGTACCACTGCCGCTCTGCCTCGGTCTTCAGATAACCCTCTGTCTTCATGTTGAAGAAGATACAATACTGCGGGTTGTTCGGATCCGTCACGATAAACGTATAGTGGATCAGATCGCCCGGATAAACACTCACGGTAAATCCCTCCGGGATCTTCATCTTGAAGTAGCCGCCCGGATCGGTATAGTCGACCAGTTTGATCTTCTTATTCTCCTTGATCGTATATGCCTCTTTTGCTACCGTTGTCGGCGCAGCCGTCTGCGGATCTGCCTGCGTGTTTGCCTTCGTTCCTACCTGCTCTCCCGGGTTCGTCCCGTTCTTCGGAGGCTCGCCTCCGTTCTCACATGCGGTCAATGTCCCGACCAACATTATACTCATCAATATCGCCGTTAATTTCTTCATATCACTCACCACCTTCTTACTTTCGTCTCCCCGGGATCACTCCGGGATCCTTAGGAAGAGCAAGCGCCGGAAAACTGTTTCCAGTTTTTCGGCGCTGCTTCTAACCTTTCCGACCGTTATGGTCTTCTATCTATCCGTCCATGTGTAGATCGGCTTACCGACCTGTACATGAAACTAAACCTTCCCGGATTTACACTTCCGGAATCGCGCTTCCCGTAGCGCTTTGGTAAACAACGTCGGTTCTTATGGAATAAGATTATCACACTTTTCAGTAAAAGTAAAGCGATTTTGCTAAGTTTACAGAAATTTTAGAATTATATTTTGACTATTTCGGATTATCTTCTTGAAAAACACGAATTATCTGTTCGATTTCCCTGGTCTATTCATGCTCAGAACGAAAAAAGAGCCCAGATCCCATCGGGATTTGAGCTCTTTTTATCTTTATGCGTTGTAATGCCTCATTTCGAGACCTACATGCTCCTTCCGGGGCCATTCGGAAATGCAGCGGCAATTTGCATCTTATTCGTGGTTTCATTCAAGTATACAAGTTCAACGATCGAGATGATAATGGAAACGATCCCCGAGATCACCATGATCCACAGGAATGTATTCAATACACTCAAGACCGAACCATAGGAAGCCGCACCATATACCTTGATCAGTGTAAATATGGCACTGATGATCGTGAGAACGGTGTAAGCAATATAAAATTTGAACAGTCCCTCCCATTTAGCTGCGGTAGAACGGGAAACCGGACGTACCACATCAGCTAAAGAGTGATACAGATAGTACACACATGCGACGCTGATGATGGCTTGAGCTATATCGATCAGGCTATCCAGCGGGGAACTAACAAAAATCGAAAGCACTCCGAGGATGATATGGGTCAGGTACAGTTTAAATACGGTCTCAAATCCATAATCGTACTGTCCCGCTGTATGATATTGTAACAATATCATGATATTGATCGCGATGACGCCCCATCCCAAAATCCCTGCAAATATCAAAAAGGCTGAAGCGCCTTCCAGATCCAGGTTATCGGCCGATGCCAGCATGATCACCGTCAGAAATGTAACGACCGCCCCTATGATCATTTCGATCAACTTATATGTGTAGATCTTCTTCAACGGTTCTACGAGCATCGCCGTTCTCGTTTGCTGACGTGCCGCCTCGTTCTGCTTCCATTCGCCCAGATTCGGTCTCTGGCTATCCATTCCGCTCTGCGGCAGACTTGATCCGCAGATGGTACAATACCTGCTTCCGTTCGGAAGCATCGCTCCACAATTATTGCAAAACATAATGATCCTCCTTTAACCCTTCATTTTCTCTTTCGTTGTTTTGCCACCTGTTTAAAGAAGTCCATTGCCATTTCAGCCCGCCCGGAACAGGTGATCACGGCAAATATACTACCGAACCCCTTTATATAATCATATCATTGACCATAGGTTGAATCAATATGTCCATTTATTAAAGAATTCTGAAAAAATTGAACATTTCTGAACAAATGATTACGAAAGCCTGAATTCCATTATTCCCTGTTATCTTTTCTGTGCTCCAGACGCTCGAGTTCGTTCCATGTCTTTTTGAACAGTCTTACCTCTAAGATGTAAACCACCAGCATGACTAAGGTTCCGAGCCACGACAAAACGAACGCCGCCCCCCATATAGGAACCGTGCCTCCCTCCACCGTGATCACACTCGAGATCAACGAGGTGACCAACAGGAACATCTGCATGTAGTATACAATATTTCCCGCAAATTTAACACCACCGAAATATAAACTCTTTCTGACATTTCTTGCAACTTCCCGTTAAAACCTTACGGAAAATGAAAGAACGGGCCGCTCTCCTTCCGGAGGCGGCCCGTGATCGTATATGATTCAGATCTGTTATTTATTTTCATTGCGTTCCAGCAGCAGGCTGTGATAAGCCATCAGGCCGGCAACGGTCTTGCAATCCTGGATCTCGCCGGAGCGGATCTTCGCGATCAGATCCTTAAGGTCCAACGCCTGAACATCCATGAACTCATCTTCGTCCAGATGCTGCTGTGTCTTCGTCAGATCCTCTGCCAGATACAGGTCGATCGTCTCGTCACAGTACGCGATCGCCGTGACCAGCTTCAGCAACAGGGTCAGTTTTCCTGCGCGGTATCCGGTCTCCTCTTCGAGCTCACGCGCCGCACAAACCTCGCCCGGCTCGCTCTTCTCGTTCTTGCAGCCCGCCGGGATCTCCAGCGTCACACGATCCACCGCGTTGCGGAACTGGTTCACCATCAGGATCTTACCGTCCGGACGCACAGCCACGACCGCAGCCGCGCCCTTATGCGCCAGGAAATCCCAATGCGTCGTCCGACCGTCGGGCAACAGGATCGTATCGTCATGCATGGTCAGCAGGTTGCCTTTATAGACCGGTTTCCGATCGATTCGTTTGATCAAATCCATAGTTTTGCCTCTTTATTTCTTCCAGGGAGTGGTCTCCTGGGAGCTCTTATTCATCTCTTCATAACGCGCATAGCAAGCACGGACTGCCTTCATGAGGGCATTGCGCATGCCATTCTCCTCGAGGGCTTCTACACCCGCGATCGTGGTGCCTGCCGGCGAGCATACCATATCCTTCAGCTTTCCAGGGTGCTCCTTTGTATCCAGGACCATCTTCGCAGAGCCCAGCACGGTCTGTGCAACAAACTCGTACGCCATGTCTCTGGGCATACCGCAGGCTACGACGCCATCGGCCAATGCTTCGATGAACATGAAAACATAGGCAGGAGAACTTCCGCTCGCACAGGTGACTGCGTTCATCAGGTTCTCATTGACCTTCTTAAAACGACCCATCGTAGAGAAGATCATCTCCAGGGACGCCACTTCCTCAGCGGAGAATTTCGCCTCATCGTAGCAGATACCGGTCATACCCTCGCCGACCAATGCCGGTGTATTCGGCATCGCGCGGACGATGCGGATCTGGTCCGACAGTGCTGCCTTCAGGCGCGCGATCGAATAACCCGGAGCGATCGAGATCAGGATCTGGTTGGGCTTGATGATATTCTCAATATTCTTCAGTACCTGGGGATAGAACTGCGGCTTCACAGCCAAAACGACGATCTGCGACTTCGCGCAGCACTCTGCGTTGCTGTCTGCAAAGATGACGCCGGTCTCGTTAAACACTTTTTTCACGCGGTCCGCGCTCGCGTCCGCAAAGATCAGGTCCGCCTTATCAACGACCTTCAGCAGGCCGCGCATCATGGCGTAGCCCATGTTACCCATTCCGATAAAACCGATTTTTGCCATAGTTCCTCCTCATCCGAGGTCTGCATCGCAGACCGGTCTGTTATTTATTTCTGTTCTTAAGCTTCCAGCAGTTTCTCAACGGATGCCAGCTTTACGCAAAGTACGAATACCTTGCATGCCTTTTCGAGTTCCTCGCGGGACGGGAAGGTCGGCGCGATGCGGATGTTCGCATCCTGCGGATCCTTTCCGTACGGGTAGGTAGCGCCGGCGCCGGTCATGACCACGCCTGCTTCCTTACACAGTGCCACGATGCGCTTCGCACATCCGGGCAATGCCATAAAGGAGATGAAATATCCGCCTACCGGGCGTACCCAGGAGCCTACGTTCAGGCCGGACAGTTCCTGATCGAGTGTGGAAAGAACCGCCTCGAACTTCGGGCGCAGGAGCTCGGCCTGCTTCTTCATATGCTCGCGAACGCCGTCAGCGTTCTTGAAATACTGCGCGTGGCGCAGCTGATTGATCTTATCGTGACCGATGGTCTGGATCGTCATCTGCTTCTTTATCTCAGCGATATTTGCCGGGGAAGAGATGATGGCAGCAACACCCGCACCGGGGAAGGTCACCTTCGAGGTCGAGCAGAACTCGTAATACATATCCGGATGGCCGGACTTCTCGCAGGCATCCACGATGTTGAGGATGGTCTTCGCGTCATCGTACAGATGGTGGATAGCGTAAGCATTGTCCCAGAAGATACGGAAATCTTCCGCTGCCGGCTGCAGGTTCGCCATACGAAGTACGACTTCGTCCGAGTAGCAGACGCCCGCCGGGTTCGAATACTGCGGCACGCACCAGATACCCTTGATCTGCGCGTCAGATGCCACCAGACGCTCTACCATGTCCATATCCGGGCCGTTCTCATCCATGGGAACATTGATCATCTCGATGCCGAAAAGCTCAGTGATCGCAAAATGGCGGTCATATCCGGGCACCGGACAGAGGAACTTCACCGGCTCGTCCAGTTTGCACCAGGGTGTAGAACCCATGACACCGAATACCTCGCTGCGCGCGATCGTATCATACATAATATTCAGGCTCGAGTTGCCGTAAACGATCATGTGATCGGGCGTCGTGCCCATCAGATCGCTCATGATCCGCTTGATCTCCGGGATGCCATCGAGAACGCCGTAGTTGCGAACGTCCACACCGGCCTCACACTGAAACGAAGAATCGGAAGTCAGCGCATCCAAAAGCGGCAGAGAAAGATCCAGCTGATCCTTTCCGGGCTTACCTCTGGACATATCCAGTTTCAGGCCCATCTCCTTTACCTTCTCATACTCTGCTTCCAGTTCTCTCTTCACAGACTGAAGCTCCATTTTGCTCAACTCGTTGTAAGCCTTCATACAGATCGGTACTCCTTTTTTATCTAAAGTGAACCGGGCTTATGCCCGTGGTGTCTCTTTAACTTTTCAAGTATAATATAGTTCTTTGCCGTTCGTCAACCCATATTTTGTATTTTTTCACGGCCGCGCCGCACGTTCGCAAGAACGGTGCCGCCCACATCCGCCCGTAAAAAAACCGGGGCGCCTGTTCGGCGCGCCCGGTTTATCCATTCTATTCACAACTCAATTTGTAAATGAGAAGTCTATATCCGACATCGAAAGCATCGGACCCAGTAGTCCCTCGAAGGTGCTGAACAGTTTATAACCGACGCGGACCACTTCGGAGAATTCGACGGTGTTCGGGATCTTTTTGATCGATACGACCGCCTTCTCCATATGGAGGGCGAAATTCATCGTGATCTTCTCTCCGGTCGCGGGATCCGTCACGGTAAGGTCTGCGGAGATATCTGCTTCCTTCGCCTTATCATCGTAACGAATGCGGATCTTCGGAAAACCATCTTTAAAGATCTCTCGCATGTCTGCCTCACAGTCCTCTACAGCCTGCTCGTACTCTTCCTTCGTGGCGAATTTGTAATCCGAACCACCGAAAAGAGCACGGATCGAGTTTTCCATCTCTTCCTCACTGGTAAACAACTGCGCGCCGGCATCGTCCGTGAACTCGATATAGTATCGTTTGAATACATCTACCAGATCGTCGGCGGACAGATTCAGCGCCCGTCCGGCTTCCGTACAGCCTTTATTGATCTGCTTGGCGAGACGGCCGGCAGCCTCATATAATTCCGGTTCGTTGTAAGAAGGTGCTCCATTCTCCTGCAGATACTTGAATAAGAACGCATAATCGGATTCCTGCGTGTTTTTCATGACGGAACGCATGATCGAAGCGGCAAATGCTCCGTTCATCTCGATCGTGATATCGTTTCCGCTTCCCGTGATGCTCCGCGCATCCATCTCCGACAAAACGCGGGTCAGATAATCCAGCATGAAACGGCGTCCCGACTCATCGACCTTCAAGGGGTTCAAAATATCGGTACCCACCGGGATCGAAAACGCGGAAACTCCCTTAACATCTTCAAACGTGATACCACCGCCGAACTGCTTCAGTATCATATCGATCTGATCCGTTCCGCCGAGCAGGCCTGCCAGCAGATCCGGGAGGGTCGTCGAGATCTGGATCTCCTCTTTATCTATCGCGAACGAAAGCAGTTCATCGGAAAACTTCATCGTGTCGGTATTCAATTCAAAAAACACAGTTCCGTCCATGACCATCTTATCGATGTCCCACTGGTCCACCGAACGGATCTTTATCGTTCCATCGGTTCCTCCCAGGCTGAACTCGCCGGGGTACGCATTGCTGATGTTCATGTTCAGATCCATCGTCATGCGGACCGCATCCACACCTTCCATCATATTTAGGAAGCCTGTGAGTGCTCCATTGGTATCGATATCTGCGTATACGACCGGCTCCTTTGTTTCGTTGCCTGCCGGGCCGGAAGTTTCTTTCGTCCCTCCCTCGGCATTATATTCGGTCGCAGCGTCCGTATTTCCTTTTGTAGTCGGGATCGTTTCATCCCGCTTCGAAGTCTCTTCCCTCGCACTCTGCTCTTCACTTTGGGGAACAGCCGTCGTGGAGATCGTAACATCAGCCTCGGAAGACGAAGCCTCGGTCGGAGCCGGGTTGTTCTTATTCGAGCACCCGAACACAGATGTAAGGGTCAATGTCAGGCCGCAAACGATCGCCGTTAACTTTTTTGCTTTTCTCATTCAAACTCCTCTTCACAAAAACACATAAACATATCCGTCAAAACGATAAAAGGCTGAGCGCAGGCTGCGCCCCGTCGGATATATGTTCCGACTGTAACATTATAAGAGACTGCTATCGGCGGGTCAATTTCATTTGCCATATTGTAAGAAAAACGAAAGAAATTTCGATGCGTGGACGAAAAAACAGGCCCGGGCATGTGCCCGGGCCTGCGGTCTTATGATTTATGTTCGATCCTACAGACCATCAATCATGTTAAACAGAGAGCTTGAGCTGCCACCCTGTCCGCCCTGCTGGGACTGGATAGTCTTAACCAGGTTCAGAACAGTGGTAACAACATCGGACAGCTGGGTAGCACCCTCAACATCCTTAAACTCACCCTTGTTAGCTTCGGAAGCAGACTTAACGGAGAACTTAACCGTTACTTCACCTGACTGACCGATTTCGGAAGCAACGCTTTCCGGAAGAGTGATCTCGCCTTCGCAGCTGACCTTGAGGCCGTTTGCACCTGCTTCGATCACGATCTTCGGAAGACCATTCTTGAATACGGTAGCGAAAGCTTCGTTAACGGAATCGATCGCTTCCTGATAATCCTCTTCTGTCTTAACCTCATCAACAAACTGCTTCTTAAGTTCAGCAAGTTTAGCCTTGAGGTCTTCCTTCGACTCTACCAGACCGTCAAACATACCGCCGGACTGCTCTGAAAGCTTCTTCTTCAGCTCTTCGATCTGTCCTTCGATATCATCGAGGCCCAGATCTGCCATGCTCATACCTGCATTCTTAACGCCTTTTTCTACTTCAGCCATAATAGCCTTGATAGCTGCGTCTGCCTTCTCTTCATTTACAGAGGGCATAAGCTTCGGAACGATCTCGATGAACTTGTCGATATCTTCATCTGTTGTGTTCAAGATCACGGAACGAGCCAGAGATGCAAGCATGATTCCATCCGGAGTGATCTCTACCTTATTACCGCTGGCCTTTACGGAACGCTCATCCACTCCGCTGAGGATACGCTTCGCATAATCCTTTGCAAATGCGATCGCATCGCTGTCGATAGCAGAGAGATCGATAAGATCCGTACCTACCGGAAGCGAAACGCTGGTGATCTTCTTGATATCAGCGGTCGTGATCGGAAGGCCCAGGCCCTGAAGCAGTGCGGAAACAGCATCCTCGCTGCCGAATACGCCGGCTGCAAGCTTAAGAGCGTCGATGCTGAATGCGCTGTGATCCTTATCAACTGCAAAACGGATCAGGTCACCGGAAACGTTCAGTTCCTTAGAACCAAGATCAACGCCGATAACACCGGAACCCTTCTTACCAGCAACATCAACGAAGCTGTCTACATCCAACTTAACCTTAACATCGGTCAGGCTGACTGTGCTTGCAAGCAGGTCGCCGAGATCTAAAGTGATCTCTGTCTTTGTGGAAGTCTTCTCAGACTCCTTCACAACATCCAGGAGCTTAGCAAGAGCGTCGGACGTCTTGATCTCGAAAGCTTCACCGTTGCCGGACTTTGTAGCCTCTTCGGTCTCATCTTCGGTCTCATCCTCGGTAGGCGCCTCAGTCGTCTTTTCTGCTACAGTAGGTTCCTCGGTAGGCTTCGCCTCTTCGGTCGTCTTATCAGCTTCGGTAGCATTTGCCTTCTCGCCGCTGGCTTCGGTATCTTTCTCTGTTGCAGCTGCTGTAGTATCAGCAGGAGCTGCTGTAGTCTTCTCCTCAGCGGTAGTATCCGGCTGAGATGCAACTGTTGCCTGTGTGGTCTCGTCTCCTGCATCCTTCTTGGTACATCCGGCCATAGAAGAAAGTGCGAGCATAGCACTCATGGATACAGCAGCAAATTTCTTTGTTCTTCTCATAATCCATCCTCACTTTTTAAGTTAGTATGTGTGGCTCAAAAGAAAGCACACCCCTTGAGTTACTCTTGTCGTAGGCGCGTCATAACTCCTCCCCGTGAAACACAGACCACGCCCCTGCGACACACGTATTATAACGGAAATGCTCCAATGCGTCAATTAAAATCGAAAGATTGTAAGTTTTTTGAAAGAAATGACCGGGAAATATGACATTTCCCGGTCGTAAAATATCTATAAGATCTTTTATGCCAACAGTTTTGCAAGGCGCTCTGCGATGGCCTTGATGAAGCCCTCGCTGGACAATGCGTGGATATCCGGCAGGGAAGAAACCAGTGCCAGATCCTTCGTCATGTAGCCCTCTTCGATGGTATCGATCGTCGCCTTCTCCAGGCAGTCAGCATAACGCATCAGCTCAGGAAGGTTATCCATCTGGCCGCGGCGACGCAGTGCTCCGCTCCATGCGAAGATCGTCGCTACGGAGTTCGTCGAGGTCTCCTCACCCTTCAGGTACTTGTAATAGTGACGCTGTACGGTACCATGTGCAGCCTCATACTCGTACTTTCCGTCCGGGGATACCAGAACGCTGGTCATCATAGCCAGGGAACCGAAAGCGGTCGCTACCATGTCACTCATAACGTCGCCGTCGTAGTTCTTACAAGCCCAGATGTAGCCGCCTTCGCTCTTAACGACACGTGCTACGGCGTCGTCGATCAGAGTATAGAAATACTCGATACCCGCCTTCTCGAACGCGTCCTTATATTCATTATCATAGATCTCCTGGAAGATATCCTTAAAGGTATGGTCATACTTCTTGGAGATGGTATCCTTCGTAGCAAACCACAGATCCTGCTTCGTATCCAGTGCATAGGAGAAGCAACTGCGTGCAAAGCTCTCGATCGAAGGAATGAGGTTATGCATGCCCTGGGCAATGCCTGCACTCTTATACTCGTGAACCAGTTCACGCGCCTCGCTGCCGTCTGCTGCGGTATATACCAGTTCCAGCTTTCCGGGGCCCGGGATCTTCATCTCACTGGCCTTATAGAGATCACCATAAGCGTGACGGGCGATCGTGATGGGCTTCTTCCACGTACGAACGTACGGCTCAACGCCCTTTACGATGATGGGTGCACGGAATACGGTTCCGTCCATGATGGCACGGATGGTTCCGTTCGGGCTCTTCCACATCTCCTTCAGATTATATTCCTTCACACGTGCGGCGTTCGGCGTGATGGTCGCACACTTAACGGCAACACCGTACTTCAACGCAGCCTTCGCCGAATCAACCGTAACCTGATCATCGGTTTTATCACGGTTTTCCAGGCCCAGATCGTAATACTCGCTCTTCAGGTCTACGAACGGAAGGATGAGTTCATCCTTTATCATCTTCCACAGGATCCTGGTCATTTCATCGCCGTCCATCTCTACGATAGGCGTCGTCATTTGAATCTTCTGCATCGTATTTATGTCTCCTTTTCTATCGGCGTCAGCCGGGATGCTCGGGCTTTCCGGCTCAGGCACTGCATTTTTCGCAGTACCACCCCGCGTCGGTCCGAGGATGATTTCTCACATGTTTATGATTATATCGGATACATCGGTCAATGTAAAGTGAAAAATCGCTGTCGGGGAATTCTTTTCGCAAGCCCTTCGTTTACAGGTTCGGCCCCATCAGCAACTGCAGGTAGCGGAACCATACCCGGTAGAACGTCCGGTTCATGTGGATACCGTCCTTCAGATAATTCTGCTGGCGCACGATCCATTTCGAATCGATATAATTCACCCCTAACATATTTGCCGTGTGGTTCAGGAGCGCGTCGTACATCGGTGCACGAACCAGGTCGGCGCGCGTGCTGCCGAGCACATCGGACGGCGGCAACAGGGATGACACGTACAGCGTCACACCCGGGATCTGCTCCCGAAGTTTCTGGACGAGCGCGGTAAATGCGGTCACGAAATCCTCCGGTGTCTTGTAGTAGTTACAGTTATTCAGACCGACGAAGATGACTACGCGTTCAGGGTAGACAGCGGCTACCTCCGGGATCTTCTCGATCAAGGCATCCACGGACGCGCTTCTCTTGTAGATCACCTGCGACATGTCGATGAAACCATAGTCGCCGATGGCCTGCGTCATCGAGTCTCCGAAGAAGATCGTATTCATGAACATCGCATGGATCTGCTGCTGCTCTTCGTTCGTCAGGTTCCGGACATCGTTCAGATCGAGCTTTTCATTCCACTCTTCCTGGAAGTCCATGATCTTTATCTGCTTTACGGTAAGCGGCGGTTCAGTCGGGATCGGGACCGTCGGCGCCTGCGTAGGCGGCTCGGTCGTAGGCTCGACCGGTGCCTGCGTCGCGGGTTCATCCGCCGGCTCCGTAACATCACCCTCCGTGATCTCGGGAACCGTCACTGGCATCGTGGCTTCTTCGGTAGTCTTCTCCGGCACCGAATATACGGGCTCTTCCGTAGTCGGGACAGTCACATCGATCTCCGTCACATCCTTCTGTCGGATGGCCTGCAACAGGGCCGGAACGTTCTGGCTCTCGATATCCTTCACGATATCCACGCCTGCCTTCACGGGCTTCTTCCCGCTCACGGCGATCACGTACAAAAGCGTAACGAAGAGGAAGAAACCGATCGCCCCTAAGATCAGGTGGAAGGCCTTACGCATGAGTTTCTTATAGTGATTATTCATCCGCTTCGCCTCCTTCCAGGATCAGCGAAAGCGACGCGTCCTCATAATATGTTTTGATATTGTACAGGAAACAGATATCCGTGATGCCCGCGGATGCGGTCAATGTCCGGATATCTCCGGTATAGTATCTCGGATCCACCACGTGGATCTCCGAGAAGAACGGACACAAAAATCCGATCATCGCATTTGCATAGGAGTCCTTAAAGATCAGGAGCTTCCGGTTGGTCTTCGCCTTCGTCGAGATGTTCAGCCAGGGATAATTGCCCCCGAAGAATACCTCATACGGGTCATCACCGGTGAGACCTTCCGACGAATACAGGCCGGGCAGCGTCTTCTGCTGCTCCTTATAGGCCGTCACGCTGGCTACGTCCGGATCTGGCAGATACAGTTCGATCGTATCTGCGGTGCGGCTGTAGAAACCGCTCTTACTCATCAATGTACCCTGGAAGCGATTGTGGACTTCCACCTTCTTCCAGTTCTGCTCCTCAAAAGCAAGCCCCATCTGCGCGGCCAGTTCCTTCGCTCCGACATACGCTCCGTAAGTCGTCCAGTGATGGTCCGTGCGATAGTAGATCTGCTTACCCTGCGCCGCTTCCTCGGCAAATGTCGGGGCGAGCGAGATCACTTTGAGGTTCGAAAGGTTTGCATTCTTCACTTCCTGCGACCAGGATGTATACCAATCCTCTTCCGAGTCGATCGGCGCGCCGCCCGGCAGCTTATCCTTCAGGATCCAGGAGGCGTTCGGCACCAGCATGAAATATGCCGATATATCGGGATACTCACGAAGATAATCCATGACCGCCTTCGTCGTCTTAGCGGCACGATTGTCATCCGTGCGTTTGAATTCTTCGATCAGGTAACTGCTTCCGCTGCGGTACACGCCCTGGGAGTACTTCTCTCCCATGATGCGTCCGCGTAAGTCATCCAGGTAGACCCAGACGTTACGGGCAGGGAACTGGTCGGCCAGGTAGTCCTCCATCGCATTGGTGAACGTACCGTTCCGCAGGTTCTCCGTCGTCATCTCCGGGAACTGGGTCAGCGTGCGGCGCTCCTGTGCGGAGTAGGCCTTCCGCGGCCATACGAGGCGGAGGAATGACAGCAGGAAGATCATCATCAAGAATACGATTCCGAGCAGGCGGAAGAAACGCAGTTTTCGTGCGCGTTCTCTGGCTTCTCGATCTGTCATTTGCCTCACCTCCTGGTAACAGTTTCCGCCAGGAGACTGTTACGTGAGAAGTTTGGTTTTTCTGTGAAGCCGAAAGGCTAAACAGAAAAATAAACTTCGAGCCTACGAGGTTTGCTCAGCAAACCTTCCTTGTAACAGTTTCCGTCAGGAAACTCATTTTTTAAAATCTGAAATACAAGAACGGATTGTAACTCTGGTATACCAATGCTGCTATGCAAAGCATGAACATCACGATGCGGATCGCGATCGACGTCGTGTAATACTTCACTGCGAACTGCTCGTTGAGCCGGTGGAATATCGGCGTTGAGAAGAACATTCCCAGAAGCAGGACCAGAAGGCCTGTGCGCAGGAAATATCCGGTGGTCGCATTGGCAAATGTACATCCGACACCGAACATGTGACCCACATAAGTCAGCATCTCGGAGAAATCGGTGTGTACGAAGAACATCCAGCCGATGGTAACGAGGAGGAACGTAAGGATACGTCCCGGCCACGGGTGACGGCTGATGCGGTCATGGACGACATATTTCTCCAGCAGGAGCAAAATGCCGTAATACAGGCCCCAAAGCATGAAGTTCCAGCCGGCGCCATGCCAGAAACCGGTCAGCAACCACACGATCAGGATGTTACGCACATGCTTCCGCGGCGAAACGCGCTTACCGCCGAGCGGGATATATACATATTCGCGGAACCACGAGCTTAAGGATATATGCCAGCGGCGCCAGAACGACGTGATGCTGGTCGCCGTGTACGGATAGTCAAAGTTCTTCGGGAAGCGGAAACCGAACATCTTACCCAGGCCGATAGCCATGTCGGAGTAACCGCTGAAGTCGAAATAGATCTGGAACGTATAGGCAAATGCCCCGAGCCATGCCGTGAGTACCGACGCATGCGCCGCTCCGAGGCTCTCGATCTGCACGTAAAGTGCGCCTAGCTGGTTCGCCAGCAGGACCTTCTTAATGAGGCCACGCAGGAAGTATTCGCCGCCGTTTCCGAACATTGCGAGCGTCACCTTCCGCTTCGACAGCTGCTTCTCCACATCATCGTAACGGACGATAGGACCGGCGATGAGCTGCGGGAACATCGAGATATACAGGGCGAACTTCAAAAAGCCCCGCTGCACACGGATCTTGTTGCGGTATACATCGACCAGGTACGAGATCGCCTGGAAGGTGTAGAACGAGATACCGATGGGCAGGATGAGTTTCATGCCCGGGATGAATTTGAGTCCGATGCCGCGTAACTGCGACGATACGAACGGATAATACTTAAAGATACCCAGCGCCAGGAGGTTCCAGCCCACGGCGATGCCGAGGTTCAGCTTCGCGTACCGTGAGTGGTTCGCCCGGTTGTTGGAAATGATACGGCCGAAGACATAATTGACCGTAATAGACATGAGCATGAGGAAGATATAGACCGGTTCGCCCCATGCGTAAAAGATCAGGCTGAATGCCAAAAGGACCATGTTTCGTGCTTGCGGCGGTGCGATAAAGTAAGCCAGAAGCACCATCGGCAGGAACACGAACAGGTATGTCATACTGGAAAAGACCATTTCGCGTCCCCCTTATGGTTCGATTTGTTTTAAAAACTCACGCTCCACCGACGAAGCATCGGAGGAGATGATCAGGAATACGTAGTAGCCGCGGGTCAGGTAGCGCGCATCCTTAAGGAGAGCCATCTGATCCTCGCCATAACCATCAAAACAGGTGCACTGATACGCCACGCGGTTCTTCATCGCTTCCACTACCGCATCCGTATGGGATTTATCTTTTACACGCACTAAAAGAAGCTCCGCAGCATCCATGTTGGAATTCGGGCCGAAATAGCCCACTGCCGCGAAGTCATTTGCCGCCAGACCGAAGCGGCGCTTCAGGGACAGATTATCCTCTGCGTGCCACTCATCCTGCGTGATCGTAGACATGTCCGCAACCAGCTGCGGCACATCCACCTCTTTATATTTTTTCTCATGGGCAATAAACCAGACGAAAGCAAACAAGGCTGTCAATGCGACAGCCTGGAAAGCCCAGATATACAGTTGGCGTCTCTTCTCGATATCCCACTGCTCGCCCATTTTCCTAAGATCCTCTCGTTACGGCAGGCCAAACAGTCTCGGCCTGCCGCCCTTACTTACATGTACTGCCGAACCGGCATCTCCTACTCTCTGCCGTCCCAGCAATAGGTACATAGTTTCTCGGGATCGATCCCGACGGATTCGATCATATCGTCGAGTCTGTGGTACCGAAGCGATGTGAAATGCAAAAGTTCACAGATACGGTCGATCATCTTCTGATACTTCTCGCTGTCCGGATCGGTGTACTGCTTGAGTACCTCATCGGGAACGTTATCACCTTCGAACTCGCGGATGACGCGACGGGTAATAAGTTCCATCTCCGATGTGGAACGTGAGAAGTTCAGATACTTACAACCATAGACCAGAGGCGGGCATGCCGGGCGGATATGTACCTCCCGCGCGCCGCTCTCATATAAGAACTGCGTCGTCTCGCGAAGCTGCGTTCCGCGGACGATGGAATCGTCGATCAAAAGAAGGCTCTTTCCCTCGATGAGATCCTTCACCGGGATCAGTTTCATCTTCGCGATCAGGTTACGCTTCGACTGCAACGTCGGCATGAATGAACGCGGCCAGGTCGGCGTATACTTGATGAACGGACGGGAAAAAGGAATACCGGACTCATTTGCATAGCCGATGGCATGGGCCGTACCGGAATCCGGAACGCCGGCCACCACATCCGGCTTTACATGGTCTCTGCGGGCCAGCATTTTACCGCAGTTATAACGCATCCGCTCTACGCTGATGCCTTCATACGAAGAAGACGGGTATCCGTAGTAGATCCAGAGGAAGGTACAGATCTTCATCTTATCTCCCGGAAGAACCAGTGTCTTCACACCGTCTGGCGTAATGATAACGACCTCACCCGGTCCCAGCTCCCGCTCTTCAGTATATCCTAAGTTGGAAAATGCGAAACTCTCGAAGCACGCACAAGTCGCGCCGGGCTTATGTCCGATCACGACGGGCGTACGTCCCAAACGGTCACGTGCCGCGAAGATGCCCCGCTCTGTCAGTACCAGCAGCGTCATGGAACCATCGATAAGTTCCTGCGCATAGCGGATACCGTCGATCATATTCTCTTTTTGGTTGATCAGGATGGCCACCAGCTCGGTAGGGTTGATCTCACCGTTACTCATAACGTTGAAATGCACGTCCTTCGCCAGCAGTTCCTTCTCGATCTCTTTTATGTTGTTGATCTTACCTACGGTAGTCACGGCAAATGTTCCGTGGTGCGACCGCATTAAGATCGGCTGTGCTTCGTAATCCGAGATGCATCCGATACCGAAGTTGCCTTTCAGACTGTGAAACTCGCTGTCGAACTTCGTACGAAACGGCGAGTTCTCGATGTTGTGGATCGCCTTATCAAAATGTCCGTCTCCGCAGACCGCCATACCGGCGCGACGCGTACCCAGATGCGAATGATAGTCCGTTCCGAAAAACAGATCAAAGACACAGTCCTCCTGTGATGCTACTCCAAAAAAGCCACCCATAAATGCCTCCACTTTCTATATACGGTCCCGGCATCCGCCCGAACCTCAGGTGTCCGCACCGCCCCGCTCTCCGATCCGATCGGAAAATGACGCAACATGCCACACCCTATTTATTATACAAGGTGTGGCATGAAATGGCAATGATTTTTTATTTATTTGTGTATTGAAAGTTTTTATTTTATAGCCTACTGTTTTCCCGCGGAATTGTCGCATTTTAGCTCCTGCGAACGCAAAATATTCAGAAGCAAGCCTGCAACGATCACGGGTGCCATCGCAAGCATGTGCACGACATCTTCGCCTCCGATCATCACACCGATCGCGCACGCAAAGATCCCCGCAGCGACCGGGATCGGACATTTCTTCACAGATATCGCCAGCAGGATGCCCGCCAGCGGAAAAGCGACTACACTGATCCACGGAGCCTCTGCCCCTTCACCCAGTATACCGATCAGCATGACCGCTCCGGTCACGCTCATGCACACATAGGCGATCAGCGCTATGACATCCTTCTTCAAAAGGATAGCGACCATAAGCAACACCGCGATCACGGCAAATACCAGTCCGACTTGCCAAACGACTTTCTCCTCCGCTTCGCTCGTCATCCCCTGATACACCAGGTAGCCCACATCCACAATGCTGACTACCGTCAGGATCAGGCTGACGATCCTAAGGATCCATAATTTCTTCTCTGTCGTTTTCATTGACCTTCCCCCTTCCGTTCATAAACTGCCGTCCGGATCTGCATCGATCCTTACATAACCAGTTTACCAACTCAGATGCGGACCGTCAATCAGCCAAACCTTACGTTTTCCTTTATGTTGCTTCGGAAAAGGTTTACATTTTACTTACGTTAGTCCTCTGCGGTCACGCACTTATACGCCCACTCGGTATCGATCACGAAGTTCGGGTCCTGATCATCCTTCGCCAGGATGTCGGCTGCCGTCTTCGCCAGATCCTCGTAATCCGCAGGATCGACGGCGACCTCGCCAAACGCCTTACCCTCGCGCAGGAACTGGAAACCGATTTCGTCCTCTCTGCTGTAGAAATATGCCTCATCTGCCTGGAAGTCCGGATCGTTCTGCTTCAGCTGGATGATGCAGAATACCTTAAAGATCTCCACCACGCGGTCATCCAGACCTGCTTCGAAGATGAAGATCTTCTCACGCAGTTCATTGAGCGAGCGGACGATGCGCTTGCGGTAGCCTTCGACCTCGGGGCCGTCCAGGATGCCGTCGCCGCCCTCGATGTTCTTCATCTGCGCGAAGCCTTCCATGGCCTGCACCATCGCCTCGTTGGACGTCACGTGATAGATCATGATCTTCTGCCCCATATCGTGGTACAGGAAATCATAGGTATATAAAGTCCTCTCCTTGCAGTCCGGGCATTCGAACGTGAACGCCTTACGGCTCAGGACGGCTTCCTTCATATCCGGCTCCAGCGTTACATTGATGCTGGACCAGATCTCGAAATCGTGCTCCTTACTGCACTTCGGACAAGTGATCTTCGTAGTTTGTTTCTGTGACATGTTCATTCTCTCCTGATAGTTCTAAATATTTATTCTTCGGGCAATGCTTATCGATGCCCCGGCATGGTGGTGTCGGGATGCTCGCCCGAGAAGCCGACCTGCGGCAGGCAGGCGATCCTCGAAACGTCCTCCGCACTCAGTTTTACCCTGGAAAATGCGAGGTTTTCCTTCATGCGTTCCATGCTTGATGCCTTCACGATCGGGAAGATCCGACGCTCCGAAAGGTATGCCAGACAGATCTGTGAAACGGACGCACCGTACTTTCCGGCCAGTTCCGTAAGTAGCGGATGTGTAAGCACGGCGCCGCGTCCCAGCGGACTCCACGCCTGCACCTGCATGCCCTGCTCCAGGCTCTTTGCGACTGCGAATTCCTGCCCATATCCGGGATGCAGTTCCAACTGGTTGATCGCCGGTTTATATCCCGCGTCCAAAAGCGGCTGCAAGTGATGCGGCAGGAAGTTACTCAGGCCCAGTTCACGCACGCGCCCCTTCGCCTTCTGCTCCTCCATGGCGCGCCAGGTCTCCAGATCCAGCGCGGCCCAATCCTCCGCAGGATCCGGCCCCTTCGGCCAATGGATCAGGTAGGCGTCGACGTAATCGAGGCCCAGGCGCGAAAGCGAACGCTCCAGCGCCGCATTGGCCGCGTCATATCCCCGCTCACTGATCCAAAGTTTCGTCGCGATATAAACGTCCTCGCGCGCGATCTTCGACTGCCGCAACGCCTCGCCCAGCTGCTCCTCGGTGAAATAAAACGACGCAGTGTCAAAATACCGATAGCCCGCCTCCAGCGCCTGCAGCAAGATCTCCGTCACCTGTTCCCGCTCCGTTCCCGGAAAGAAGCAACCGAAACCCAGACTCACTTCACTCTTCTTCATCGTAACCCCCTTAAGCGGCAACCGCCGCAAAACTGATATCACTTGCTATTCTACCATATTTTCGGCGGCTTTGCCACAACAAAAAGGAGCCGCCCTTCCGGGCCGCCCCTTTTCGTCTCTAGTTTTGTTTTTATTCCGCCTTTACTGCAAATTCATTGATGATATCTACGATAATGTCGCCGAGTTTCTGAACTTCGTAATCGCCGATGATGGGCTCCAGGTGGGAGTCGCCGACGCCGGAGTCATCCGTCAGGAATACATATTCGCCGTCGGTCATGATCGCCAGCGCGCGGCCGAAGAGTTCGGTATCACGATCTGCGTTCGATGCAACGATGGGAACCACACGGATGCCCTGCTCTGCTGCCTTTGCAACTGCAGCGGCAACGACTGCAGCCTTTTCGGCGTGCGGCGGTGCATCGAAGATGAGAAATGCGATCTTCTTGCTTTCCGCATTCCAATCCTTGCTGTTCATGGTCTCCGTCAGGATCTCAGCGACTGCCTCGGGTGTGTCTCCACCGCCTGCGGCCGCCTCATTATACAGAAGCTTCTTAAGTACATTGACATCGGTCTCGAAGCCGTTGGTGCGGGTCACGTATTCATCGCCTGCATCGCGGTAGAAGTTCCACGAATAGCTGACGCTGGGCGCGGTGACTCTCTCCATGATCTTTCCGAAGTCAGCCTGCAGGTAAGTGAGCTCATCGCCCATGGAACCGGTCGTATCCAGAATGAACATGACCTGTGTGTTGGCATAAGTCTTCGAAGTGGTCTCGACGGTCAATGCGAGTTCTTCCGGATATCCGGTCGTCCGGGACTGGCTGTCCGGAACGCCGTCTTCCTTCTTTCCGGGCAGGGCGTAATCTTCTGCGCCGGTGTAGACGACATTGCCCTCCGGATCGTAGATGCGCACCTTCCACGTGCGGTCTGCGGATGTCGGCAGGAAGAGGTATGCGGTACCCTCTTTGTTGGAAACGCCAGACCAGATGACGCTGTTGTCGTCGCTGTACACTGCTTCTACCTTGATGCCTTCCACGACTGCTCCGCTCTCGTTTTTGACCGTGACCGCGGATCTGGACACGGGATCCAGGTCGTACACGGGAAATGTGATCTTACCGGTCGTTACGAGGTTCTTGAAGAAGCCCCAGTTTGCGTTGTCGTTCCACCGACCCGCGGTCAGAACGCCGATCTGATCGTCGGGAATCTTCACGTCATCCCTTCCGCCTTCGATCGGAACCGGTTTCACCGTGTCCGGGCCGCCGTCGATCCCCGCCCGGGGCGCTCCGGGAGCTACATCATAAGCCACGTCCATTTTCATGTGGGATTCGTCGATCTTCCCCAGTGAGTCGGCTTTTCCGTGATTAATGATCGAAGCCGCTTCCTCTCCGGTCCGCTCGCCCTCGATCACAGCCGCAACCGTTCCTTCCGGCGTTGGTACTGTTACATCAGGCGTCGTAGGCGCTACCGTATCCGGTGCAGTCGTACCTACCGGCTCTTTTTCATTGCTGCAGCCCGCGAGCGGCAGTGTGCAAGTCATTACCCCGGCCATCACCATGGCCGTCATTCTTTTATGATTGGATCTAAAATACTTTCTCATATTCAACCTCCTGTTTGGATTTGTTTCCTAAGGAACGGAGATAGTCGGAGGTTTCCTACCGGGAAAAATAAAAAGGCGGCCCGATTTTCGGCCCGCCCCATTTTGAGTGCTTCCTAAGAAGCATCTTATATCATTTTGAATTAGAACTTACCTGCCTTAGCAGCTTCCTCGATGGAAACAGCAACTGCAACGGTAGCACCAACCATCGGGTTGTTACCCATACCGATGAGGCCCATCATCTCAACGTGCGCGGGAACGGAGGAAGAACCTGCGAACTGCGCGTCGGAGTGCATACGACCCAGAGTATCGGTCATACCGTAGGAAGCGGGACCTGCAGCCATGTTATCGGGGTGCAGAGTACGTCCTGTGCCGCCGCCGGAAGCAACGGAAAAGTACTTCTTACCAGCCTCGATACGCTCCTTCTTGTAGGTACCTGCTACCGGATGCTGGAAACGTGTCGGGTTTGTGGAGTTACCGGTGATGGAAACGTCAACGTTCTCCTTCCACATGATCGCAACGCCCTCACGAACGTCGTTCGCGCCGTAGCAGTTAACCTTTGCACGAAGGCCTGTGGAGTAAGCCTTACGGAATACTTCCTTAACCTCGCCGGTGTAGTAATCCATCTGTGTCTCAACGTATGTGAAACCGTTGATACGGGAAATGATCTGTGCGGCGTCCTTACCAAGACCGTTCAGGATGACACGGAGGGGCTTCTGACGAACCTTGTTAGCCTTCTCGGCGATACCGATCGCACCTTCTGCAGCTGCAAAGGACTCATGTCCAGCAAGGAATGCGAAGCAATCGGTCTCCTCTTCGAGGAGCATCTTACCGAGGTTACCGTGGCCCAGGCCAACCTTACGCTGATCTGCAACAGAACCGGGGATACAGAATGCCTGCAGACCCTCACCGATCGCAGCAGCAGCATCTGCAGCACGACGGCAGCCCTTCTTGATCGCGATCGCAGCGCCTACAGTGTAAGCCCAGCAAGCGTTCTCAAAGCAGATAGGCTGGATCTTCTTAACCTGATCGTAAACGTCCAGGCCGGCATCCTTAGTGATCTTCTCTGCCTCCTCGATGGAAGCGATCCCATAGCTGTTCAAAACGGAATTGATCTTATCAATTCTTCTCTCATATGATTCAAATAATGCCATGTTGCTTTCCTCCCTGAATTAGATTTCCTTATCCGTTCTCGGATCAATGATCTTCACCGCGTCAGCAACACGACCGTACTGGCCGCAAGCCTTCTCGTATGCGGTGTTAGGATCGTCGCCCTTCTTGATGAAGTCGGTCATCTTACCAAGGTTTACAAACTTGTAACCGATGATGAGGCCTTCCTCGTCAAGAGCGATTCCGGTAACATAGCCTTCTGCCATCTCCAGGTAACGAGGTCCCTTCTGCAGAGTACCGTACATGGTACCAACCTGAGAACGAAGGCCCTTACCGAGATCCTCGAGACCTGCGCCTACCGGCAGACCTTCCTCGGAAAATGCGGACTGTGTACGTCCGTAAACGATCTGCAGGAACAACTCACGCATAGCGGTGTTGATCGCGTCACAAACCAGGTCAGTGTTAAGAGCTTCCATAACGGTCAGGCCGGGAAGAACCTCAGCAGACATAGCTGCGGAGTGAGTCATACCGGAGCAACCGATGGTCTCAACCAGTGCTTCCTGGATGATACCCTCTTTAACGTTCAGGGTCAGCTTACAAGCACCCTGCTGCGGTGCACACCAGCCGATACCGTGTGTCAAGCCGGAGATGTCCTTTACTTCTTTTGCCTGAACCCACTTAGCTTCTTCCGGGATCGGCGCTGCGCCATGATGCACACCCTGCTTCACAACGCACATGTTCTGAACTTCCTGCGAAATAATCATGAAATTCTCCTTTCAAACCCTATGTATTATTTATTGTAGTTTACGATCTTACCGAAATCAACCTTTAGGGAAGCGCCGCCTACCAGGCCGCCGTCGATGTCGGGCTGAGCGAAAAGCTCGGGAGCACTGCTTGCAGAAACGCTGCCGCCGTACTGGATGCGGATCGCAGCTGCGGTTGCCTCGTCGTAGATCTCAGCGATGCAAGCGCGGATCGCGCCGCATACTTCCTGAGCCTGCTCGGTGGTAGCCACCTTACCGGTTCCGATCGCCCAGATGGGCTCGTACGCGATCACTGCCTGAGCAGCCTGCTCTGCAGTCACGTTCAGGAACGCGATCTTGATCTGCATACGGATCCAGTCCAGAGTGATGCCCTGCTCACGCTGGGTGAGGGACTCACCACAGCAGATGATCGGGGTGAGGCCGTGCTCGAAAGCCTTCAGGACCTTCTTGTTAACGGTCTCGTCCGTCTCTGCAAAATACTCTCTTCTCTCGGAGTGTCCGATGATCACATACTTAACGCCAACCTCGGTCAGCATGTCAGGAGCGATCTCGCCGGTGTATGCACCCTTCTCCTCGAAATACATATTCTCGGCGCCAACCTGAATGTTGGAACCTTTTGCTGCCTCGATCACAGGGATAATGTCGATCGCGGGTACGCAGAATACTACGTCCACGTCGTCATTTGCAACCAGGGGCTTTAACTCATTTACCAGGGCAACTGCCTTCGAAGGTGTCATGTTCATCTTCCAGTTGCCTGCGATAATTTTCTTTCTCATGTTCTGATAACCTCGCAATTATTTGTCGTCCGCTGCTGCTACGCCCGGAAGCTCCTTACCCTCAAGGAACTCAAGGGAAGCGCCGCCGCCGGTGGAGATGTGGCTCATCTTATCACCGAAGCCGAGCTGGTTAACTGCTGCTGCGCTGTCGCCGCCGCCGATGATGGTGGTAGCATCCGTCTCAGCCAGTGCCTTCGCTACAGCGATGGTACCCTTTGCGAGGATCGGGTTCTCGAATACGCCCATCGGTCCGTTCCAAACTACGGTCTTAGCGGACTTCACAGCGTCTGCGAAAAGCTTTGCGCTCTTCGGGCCGATGTCACAGCCTTCACGCTCTGCAGGCATATTGGTCACGTCGTAAACTTCGGTCTCGACCGGAGCATCGATCGGGTTCGGGAACTCAGCGATGGTGACAGAGTCAACCGGCAGAAGGAGCTGCTTGCCGAGCTTCTTAGCCTTCTCCATCATCTCTTTGCAGTAGTCAAGCTTTTCATTGTCCACGAGAGACTTACCGATCTCGTAGCCCTGAGCCTTCAGGAAGGTGTAAGCCATACCGCCGCCGATGATCAGGGTATCGCACTTCTCGAGCAGGTTGTTGATAACGTTGAGCTTATCTGCAACCTTAGCGCCGCCGAGGATCGCTACGAAAGGACGTACGGGATTCTCTACAGCATTGCCCAGGAAATCGATCTCCTTCTGCATCAGGTAACCAACAGCGTTGTCGCCGCCCTTAGCGGTGATGAACTTGGTAACGCCTTCTACGGAAGCGTGTGCACGGTGGGAAGAACCGAAAGCATCGCAAACATAGCTGTCTGCCAGATCCGCGAGTTCCTTAGAGAACTCCTCGCCGTTCTTAGTCTCTTCCTTACCGCGGAAACGGGTGTTCTGAAGAAGAACAACATCGCCGACCTTCATATCAGCAACTGCCTTTGTTGCTGCTTCGCCGGTTACGTTGTAATCTGCAACGAAAGTAACTTCCTTACCGAGTTTCTCGGAAAGACGCTTTGCAACGGGAGCCAGGGACTCCTTCTCGTTCGGGCCTTCCTTAACCTTACCGAGGTGAGAGCAAAGGATGACCTTTGCGCCTTCGTCCAGAAGCTTCTGGATGGTGGGCAGTGCTGCTACGATACGAGTCTCGTCTGTGATCTGGCCGTCCTTAAGCGGAACGTTAAAGTCACAACGAACCAGAACGCGCTTACCCTGAACCTGAATGTCGTCAATGGATTTCTTGTTTAACATGTCTTTACCTCTCTGATAGTTTTGATGGGTGAATATGTTCTTTTTTCACGGGTAAATGTGAAAAAGAGGCCCGGTCCAATGGACCGGACCTCCCGGAAACAGGCTATTGTCCAAGCCCGATTATGTAGGTCGAAATTATTTCGATCTCAGAGCTAACGCTCCTCGCTCGAAGGATAATTTCTCCAATTTTAGTTTTGTTTCACAAAACTAAAATCAGTTAAGTTCTGCGAAGTACTTAATAGTACGAACCATCTGGCTTGTGTAAGAGTTCTCGTTGTCATACCATGAAACAACCTGTACCTGATAGGTATCCTCGTCGATCTTGGAAACCATGGTCTGGGTTGCATCGAACAGAGAACCATATCTCATACCGATAACGTCGGAAGAAACGATCTCGTCTGTGTTGTAACCGAAAGACTCGGAAGAAGCTGCCTTCATAGCTGCGTTGATGCCTTCCTTAGTTACGTTAGCACCCTTAACAACTGCGGTAAGGATGGTGGTGGAACCGGTCGGAACCGGAACACGCTGAGCGGAGCCGATGAGCTTACCGTTCAACTCAGGGATAACAAGGCCGATAGCCTTTGCAGCGCCGGTGCTGTTCGGAACGATGTTCGCAGCGCCTGCACGAGCACGACGAAGGTCACCCTTTCTGTGAGGACCGTCCAGGATCATCTGGTCGCCGGTATATGCATGGATAGTGCTCATGATACCGCTCTGGATGGGAGCGTAATCGTTCAGAGCCTTAGCCATAGGAGCGAGGCAGTTTGTGGTGCAGGATGCTGCAGAGATGATCTGATCATCCTTTGTAAGGGTCTTCTCGTTTACGGAGTATACGATGGTCTTCAGGTCGTTGCCTGCAGGTGCGGAGATAACAACCTTCTTAGCGCCTGCCTCAATGTGAGCCATGCTCTTCTCTTTAGAGGTGTAGAAACCTGTGCACTCGAGAACTACATCTACGCCGATCTCGCCCCAAGGAAGCTCGTTAGCCTTAGCCATAGCGTAGATCTTCAGGGTCTTACCATCAACGGTAAGGGTACCTGCTTCGTCATCAGCGGTTACGGTGTGAGTATTCTCACCAATCTTTCCGCAGTATCCGCCCTGAGCGGTATCATACTTCAGAAGCTGAGCCAGCATGGAAGGCTTTGTAAGGTCGTTGATCGCAACTACCTCATAACCCTCTGCGCCGAACATCTGACGGAATGCCAAACGACCGATACGGCCGAAACCATTAATCGCAACTTTAACTGCCATTTTGAAAATCCTCCTAAATGTGTTTAATTATTCCTATAACCGGCCATTTCGAGGTTTGTAAACCGCCCTCTGCGACCGATACAGTAATGTTGCCTAAAACGACAGATACATTGTAACGCGAACGAACCAAAAAAGCAATACCTATTTTCGGCAAATTGTGATTTTTTTATCAATCATCGAGGACTTCGCTTACTGCTCCTTCATCGGACAGCAACCGCCGCATCCGCCGGCCGAACGTTCAAAATCGGAATACTCGCTCAGCAAACAGATCGCCTGTGCGGCGATGCCCTCTTCACGTCCCGTGAAACCGAGGTGCTCTTCCGTCGTCGCCTTGATGCTCACGCAGTCCACCGGGATGGCCAGCACCCGCGCCACATTCTGGCGCATCTGGTCGCGGTAAGGCGCCAGTTTCGGATTCTGGGCAATGATGGTCGCGTCCACGTTGCCGATCGTGTAGCCGAAGTCATCGAGCAGGCTTCCCACCCGCTTCAAAAGCTGCATGCTGTCCGCGCCCTCATACGCCGGATCCGTGTCGGGGAATAATTTTCCGATATCGCCCAGGGCTGCCGCTCCCAGAAGGGCGTCCGCGATCGCATGCGCGCACACGTCGGCATCGGAATGTCCCAACAGGCCCAGATGATGCGGGATCTCGACCCCGCAAAGTATCAATTTACGGTCGGGTACCAATTTATGTACGTCATACCCCATACCTATTCTCATAAAAAACCTCCTGCAAAAATTGCAGGCGTGCATCGGAAATGCACGCCCGCAACGCGTATTTATTCGTTTAGGCTTACGCCTCGTCTTTTGCTCTTTCAGCGATCTCTCTCTGCTGAACATCGATCGGAGCCTGCTCGTAGCGAGCGAACTCGTAGGAGAAATCACCGATACCGCCGGTCATGGAACGCAGGTCCGTCGAGTATCCGTACAGTTCGGACATCGGAACTTCCGCGTTGATGATCTGCTTGCCGCCTGCGATATGATCCATACCCAGGACACGGCCGCGTCTGCGGTTCAGGTCGCCCATGACATCACCTGCGAAACGGTTCGGAACCGTAACGCTGAGGGTGCTGATCGGCTCGAGGAGTACCGGAGAAGCATCCAAAACGCCGGCACGGAATGCCAATGTAGCAGCGGTCTTAAATGCCATTTCGGAAGAGTCTACCGGATGGTACTTACCATCGATCAATGTAGCCTTAACACCAACTACCGGATAACCTGCCAGAGGACCTCTCTGAACGGATTCCTGAATACCCTTTTCAACTGCAGGGAAGAAGTTCTTCGGAACTGCACCGCCGACAACGCGCTCGGAAAACTCATAAGGCTTATCCAGATCACCGGAGGGCTCGAATTCCATAACTACGACACCGTACTGGCCGTGGCCGCCGGACTGCTTCTTATGGGTACCGGTAACGGTCGTCTTCTTGCGGATGGTCTCGCGGTAAGCTACCTTCGGCTTCGCGAGCTCGATGGAAACCTTATAACGGTCGAGAAGCTTGCTTGCAACAACTTCGAGCTGCTGGTCGCCCAGTCCGTAGAGGAGCATCTGGCGGTTCTCAGCGTCGTTTACATGACGGAGGGTCAGATCCTCATCCATCAGTTTCGACAAAGCACCTGCGATCTTATCTTCATCGCCCTTATTGGTAGCCTTATATGCCTTATATGTGTAAGGAACCGAGATCGGAACGTTCTTGTATACTACGCTTGCGCCCTTCTCGGCCAATGTATCGCCGGTCGACAGGCTGTTCATCTTCGCCAGAGCGCCGATGTCACCTGCAACGAGACGATCCACTTCGGTAACTTCCTTACCGCGCATTACGTAGATCTTCGAGATCTTTTCTTCGGTCTCTTTATTTACATTATAAAGAGTCGTGTCGCCGGTCAGCGTACCGGTCATAACTTTGATCAGGGAATACTTTCCGATGAAAGGATCCACCATGGTCTTGAAGACCTTAACACTGGGATGCTTCGTGGAGTCGTAGTTGATCTCCATGAGGCCGTTAGTCGCCAGATTCGTCATCTGTGCGGTCAGCTTATCCGGTGACGGGAAATACTTCTGGATCGCGAGCAACAGCATCTTCATGCCCTGTGCGTTCACGCCGCTACCCATGAGCACGGGAACGACATTACCGCTCACAACGTTCTCCTTCAGCGCCTGGGATACTTCCTCGTAGGTGAACTCTTCACCGGAGAAATAACGATCCATGAACTCTTCGCTGGTCTCGGCAACCGCCTCCATCAACGACTCACGCGCTGTGGTCAAATGCTCCTGCAAGTAATCGGGAATATCGCATTCCTCATATTCATAGCCGTTTGTAAAACGACGGCCCTTCATCTTAACAACGTTTACAAAGCCGACGAACTTCTCGTTCTCACGCATCGGGATATGGAACGGAGCGACTTTACGTCCGAACTTCTCAGTCAGGGCAATGCTGACCTGGCGGAAGCTGGCTTTATCATCATCCATAGCCGTTACGAAGAACATTCTCGGGAGCTGATACTTCTCGCAGTAGTCCCATGCCTTCTCCGTTCCGACCTGAACGCCGGATTTCGCATTGACAACGATAATGGCTGCGTCTGCGGCGGAAAGTGCCTCTTCTACCTCACCGGCAAAATCAAAATATCCGGGTGTATCCAGGAAATTGATCTTGGTATCTTCATATTCGATCGGGATCAGGGAGGTTCCGATGGAGAACAGTCTCTTCTGCTCCTCCTTATCGAAATCGCTGATCGTGGAGCCGTCCTCCACGCGACCCTGACGCTTAACAACGCCGGTAACGTAAGCCATCGCTTCCATCATCGTCGTCTTACCGACCCCGCCATGGCCTAATACAACCACATTTCGGATCTGACTCGTCTCGTACTGTTTCATGTTGTTTACCTCCGTGTTTTGTTTTTCGAAACCTATTCACCTTTACGTTCCCGAACGCGTTTCGCTCTCGTTTCGGGTCAATTCAAACATCTGGTATCATTTTACTAAAACAAGCGGAAATTGTCAAGAAAAATATAAAAGAAGAAGGGGCTTACTCACCCCTTCTCCTTCTGTTTTTTCCGCTCGGACCAGGCAAGCGGAACGGTTATCAAAAGCATGTACGGCACCAGGATCAAGGTGCACGGTATGATGTACAAAAACGGGAACGGCAGCCAGCCGTGGAAGATGTCCAGGAGCGCATTGCCCTCCGTTTCCACAGTGAAGAAATAGTTGGCTCCTTCGTGCAGACCGGTCCATCGCAAAAGCATACTCAGAATGAACGCGGCAAATGCGATCAAAAGCGACGTGAGCACCGCCTTCGGCAGGTCCTTAAGCGTCGGCTTGAACAGGCCGAACGTGACGATGGCCCACCCTTCGATCACGACCATGAAATGGGTCCCATAGTACCCCAACATACGCGGCAGGAGCAGTGAATAACCGTCGAAGCCGGTGCCCGGCATGAAGAGTGCCATCATGGCGCCGAGCGGTCCTAAGAAGAAGCAGAAACACATCATGGAACGGTTCTTAAGCAATACCGCGACCGGGATCAGGATCATGTTGACATTGCACAGTTGGAACGGCAGTTCGCCCCACCAGTTAAAGCCGCCCATGCCCGCGTTCAGGCGGTCCCACTCATCGTCGATCGACAGGAAGTATTTGTACACGATGAAGCCGATCAGCGTCACGATGCACGTGGAGATGAGGACGGTCTTCTTCGTTTTTTCACTCTTCCCCTTCACCAGCAGGCTCGCGATCACGAGCAGGGCGATGAAGGCGGCAAATGTGCCGATGAATACGCCGTTTACGGGGGTGATGACCTTGGATGAAAGCACCAGCATAATTCTTTCCTTTCCCTCGGGATGTCGTCCGGTCTCCTTTCACAGGCCGTCCGAAAAAACAATAAAAGGCCGCGCACGGACACGCGCCCGTGCGACAGCCTTCCAAACTCTTTATTCTTCTGTCTGAGCCGCGATCACCTGCTGCATATCATACAGGCCCGGGCCTTTATCAAACAAATATTTTGCTGCGGATACCGCACCCTTTGCGAAGATCGACTTCGAATACGCGGTATGCTTAAACTCGATGACTTCGTCCAGGCCGGCGAAGATGATCTCGTGCTCGCCCACGATGCTTCCGCCGCGGACAGCGCTGATCCCGAGTTCCTTCTTCTCACGCTTTTTGCGCACCTGGGAACGGTCGAATACGTACTCGAGCGACTTATCGAGTGCGTCGTTGATGCTGTCGGCCAATGCGAGCGCGGTGCCGCTCGGCGCATCCAGCTTCTGGTTGTGGTGACGCTCTACGATCTCGATATCGAAACCGCTGTCCGACAAAACGACAGCCGCCTTCTTCACCAACTGCAACAGCAGGTTGATGCCCAGGGACATATTTGCCGAACGCAGGATCGCTACGCTCTTCGATGCTTCGCTGACCCGCGCGATCTGCTCGGGAGACAGGCCTGTCGTACACAAAACGACGGGAACTTTCTTCGCCAGAGCGTAGTCCAGCAGGTCATCAACTGCCTTTGCGGATGCGAAGTCGATGATGACATCGGCATCGACCGTGCAGTCTTTTATCGAGGGGAACACGGGATAAGGATTCGTAATGCCGTCATACGGATCGACGCCGGCTACCACTTCCATGTTCGGCTCTTCTTTCGAGATGATGCCATCCAAAACGCGGCCCATCTTTCCGTTGCAACCATGTAAGATCACATGTACCATTAAGCGATCACTCCCATCTTAACGAGTTCTTTGCGAAGAACCTCGAGGTGCTCCGGCTCCATGTCCGTGAGCGGGCGGCGGCAATGGCCGCTGTTATATCCGAGCAGGCGCATCGCATCCTTTACGGGGATGGGATTTACCTCGCTAAACAGTGCCAGAATAAGCGGGATCGCGTCGATCTGCATCTTCGTCGCCTTTGCGGTATCGCCGTCAAAGTATGCCTGGCACATATCGTGTGTGTACTGCGGCATAACGTTCGACAATACGGAGATAACACCCTTTCCGCCGAGTGCGAGTAGCGGAACGATCTGGTCATCATTGCCCGAGTAAACATCGAGGCAACCGTCTGCCATGCTGATCAGGGTAGCGATCTGCTTGAAATCACCGCTGGCTTCCTTTACTGCTACGATGTTATCAACTTCTTTTGCAAGCTTAACGATCGTCGCGGGAGTGATGTTCACGCCCGTACGTCCGGGAATATTATACAGGATGATCGGCACGTTTACACTGTGTGCGATCGCTGCGAAGTGCTCATACAAGCCCTTCTGTGTCGCCTTATTGTAGTAAGGGGAAACGAGCAAGAGTGCGTCTGCGCCTGCCTTCTCTGCTTCCTGGGACAGGTAGATCGCTGTCTCGGTGCAGTTGGAACCGGTTCCGGCGATGACCGGGATACGGTGGTTGACCTGCTTTACCGCAAAGCGGATGCAGTCGAGATGCTCTTCGTGTGTCAGCGTGGATGCTTCACCTGTGGTTCCGCATACGATGATCGCGTCTGTGTGGTTTGCGATCTGGTCCTCGATGATCTGGGCGAATACCTCGTAGTTAACGCTGAGATCCTCGTTGAATGGTGTAACGATGGCTACACCGGCTCCTGTGAAAATTGACATTTTGTACCTCCTTTTACGATACGTTCGCGGCTTGCCCTGGCAAGTCCGGGTGAAAGGAAGGTTCGTTGCTAAAAAAACAGGAGCTGACCGATCGGTCAGCTCCTTCTATGTGTCTACGGGAATAAAACTATTCTATGATCACACATAATTAAGCAGCGCCCCATCCGTCTTTGGATGACAGTCATAAAGTTCTTCACCTTATGCCCAGGACTGTGACTCGCGGTATCCTCACATCCTTCGGCGCGTTTGCCTTTTACGGATCATCGTCTGCGCCGCCGCATCCGATCCGCTACTCTTCATTCGCGCAACCTCTACTTTAATTGGTTCAACGTTTTGCAGTGGACTGCTTCAACGTTACGTGTATTATAGTGCGATGCTCAGCACTTGTCAACCCCCTAATGTAAAAAAGTGACAGTGGGGACGGTTCCATTTGACACGTTATCAGACTATTTCGGCCTCTGTCGGAGTTTTACCCGCGGGGGACGATCATTCATGGACAGATCACTGCGCGGTAAAAAACAATACCGCGAGAGTCAAAGGCAGATTTGATGGTACCGCTTCGATTTCGGCCGTTTTCTTGATGAAAACGACCTCAACTAGCTAAAAATCGGCCTCGGAGTCCGATTTTTCCCATCATCTGCCTTTTCCCTCGCGGTGTTTTTTATCCGCTCGATCTCATGCCCATTCACAATCGTCCCACGCAGAAACAACGACAGAGGCCAGCCCAGGAAAATGAAATGTGTCAAACGGAACCGTCCCTGCGTCCCCGGAACATTGCAACAGAATAAAAGATGGGATATCACACCGGAAGGGTGCAGTCAAGGCCGAGCCGCCTTCGGCGGTGCTGCGCAGCCTTGACAGGCCTCCTTCCGGTGTGATACGCGGTAATCAAGACCGTTGTAAGCCGGCTACCGCCGTCCCCAACGGCCATGGAGCAAGGAAATGGCGGCTGGTTCTCGCTCTAGAACTTCCCGACGCTCCACACGGCGTAATTTCAGGGGCGACGCCACGACAATTCTCGCCTTATGACTTCTCGGCTCCCCTTAGAGAGTAAATATACTTGAATTTCGTCATCACCATATCCCATAGGCCGATGTAAGCGGCGCAAGCCGCCTTACATTGACCTTGATCA
>JAFYZH010000026.1 GCA_017548765.1 Lachnospiraceae bacterium
CCTTCCGGGTCGATGATGAACACGGCGCGGACGGTCTGTGTCTTCGCCACGGTCTGCAGCATGCCATAGGAACGGGCCACGTTCATGCTGATATCGGCAACGATCGGGAACGGAAGTTTCACGCAACCCTCGCCCTTCCAGTTGATCGTTTCGATGCTCTTCGCCCATGCCAGGTGCGAATGCAGGGAGTCGATGGAGAGGCCCAGAAGTTCGACGTTCAACGCCTTAAACTCCTCGTAGCGCTTTGCAAACGCGATAAACTCGGTCGTGCAAACGGGTGTGAAATCCGCAGGATGCGAAAAGAAAACGACCCATTTTCCGCGGTAATCGCCGGGGAAGTTGATCTTACCCTTTGTGGTCATGCTGCGGAAATACGGCGCCGCATCGCCGATCATAGGCATTCTAACGACCTGCTCCTGCAGGCCCTCATTTTCATTCATGTTCATAGTTACTCCTTTCCTCACAGGACAATGTATTTAATTCATTTTTCTCGAAATGATCCATGTATCTATTATACTCCGAAACGCCTCCAAAGGCAAAGGGTTTATTCGTCTTCCAGAAATCGAGATTCTCCTCGTTCAGGCCGATATTCTTACCGTAGAAGACGGGCTTTTTGCCTGCCTTTCTCTGCTTCTCATAATCCTTCAACGCACGGACAGCCACCCCGCCCAGCATCATACATGCCGGAAGGTTGATCAACGTCATACCGCCCATGGTGATATCTGCGACGGCCCAGGCAGCATCCATCTTTATCAAAGCGCCGAGAAATACGATCAGGACACAGCCGATATGGAAGCACTTCATGAACTTTTTCGACGGTTGTTTCTTATGGTTCAGGAAAATTAGTGCATTGTCCACATAGAATAGATTACCCAGCAACGTTGTGAACGCAAACAGGATCATAGCGACCGTGATAAAGGTCGGACCTACTTTTCCGAAGACCGTGGAAATGGCGTTCTGCACGTAAGGTGCTCCGGAAACCTTTGCGCTTCTCTCCACGCCCGTCGAGAGGCACATGAGAGCCGTTGCCGTACACAGAAGCAAGGTGTCGATGTAGACCGACAGGGTCTGGACCAGGCCTTGCTTCGCGGGATGCGATACCTTCGCCGATGCGGACGCGTTCGGCGCCGAACCGACGCCGGCCTCGTTCGAATACAGGCCGCGCTTGATACCGTAAATCATACAGGAACCCGCCACGCCGCCGAAGATCGCCTTGAAATCAAAGGCGTCACTGAAGATCTGACCGAACATGGCCGGAATAGTTCCGATATTCACAAAGATCACGATCAGGGAAATGAGCACGTAGGAAATGCCCATGACCGGCACGATCAGGCTGGTCAGCTTCACGATACGCTTGCCGCCGCCGAGCAGGCAGTAGCCGGTGAGCAATGCCAGGATCGCGCCGATGATCGCCGGCGTGATCGTCTCATCATAAAACGAATAGGTGGCAAATGTCGATTGCAGATTATACGAGCAGAGCAGATTAAAACCGACTGCGTAAGTCGCGATCAGAAATACACAGAACACACCCGCCAGAAACGGAGCATGCAGAGCGCGCTCAATGTAGTACGCAGGACCGCCGTATGACTCACCATCCGCATTTCTGCGCTTGTAGATCTGGGCGAGCGTACTCTCGATGAAGGCCGAGGATGCACCGATGATACACATCACCCACATCCAGAAGCAGGCGCCCGGGCCGCCGAGGCAGATCGCCGTCGAAACGCCGACGATATTGCCCGTGCCGACACGCGAAGCAGTCGAAACCAGCATCGCCTGCAGGGATGATACATTCTTCTTATCCTCTGCCGGCTCCATGAGCAGTTTCACTGAATGCGGGAAGAGGCGGATCTGTACACCCTTCGTCCTTATGGTAAAAAACAGGCCGGCGCACGCCATAACGATGATCAGGATCGGATAATACATCACATCATCGAGCCAATTCAGCATATCTATCATTTTGATCCTCCTCCGTGATTTACATCAACACTCAGGCTCACCCCAAAAAATAACGCAATATATACCAGATCGAAAAAACAACACCACAAATTGCGCTGAATATATTTGCGACCAATCCACAAATAAAGGCTCGTTTCGGACGATGCTCATTCTTTTTATCCACCAATACACGGGAATAGAAATACGCCTCAACGAAAGCGATGATCACCTCTAGGACAATGAATGCAACGATGGGCATAAATCTTGGCAGTATCAAGGTGAGCAAATAAATGAGTATAACAAATGGAACATTGGTCGCCACATTGATAAACAAAAATGCAGACGTGTTCTTCTTGCGAGTGGCAAAACCGAAGAAACCGAATACGATAAACTCAAGAAATAACGTTATTAGTAGGCTGAATAAAACATATGAAAACAACCATTGCTTTGTGTAATCTCTCAGTGTCCTCGTTTGGAAGTCGTACACATAAGATCGATTTCTCTCCAGGACCGGACTTATTTGAACACTACCATCCATGGTAATGAAAATCAGGCGAAATTCATCCGTGGAATATTTCCCGGAAAAATATGTAATTACATGCTCTGTATTCGAATGTTCACACCAATGTTCATTACTGTACCATATACCTTTCTGAAAGTCCTTAAGATAATCCTTTACGGACTGTTCATCCACGTGGTCCAGATGCAGACTACTATCTTCTATTTTCGCATCCCAACCTTCCGGCAGACTTTTGAGGCTTTCGTGTTCCAGGTATGCATAATAATACTCCTCGGGCGCATTATCGATTTCGATCACATGTCTCGACTTAAATCCGAAATCTGCATAGACCGAAGAGACGCTCGTACATAGGACCAGGATCGCCATGGCTAAGAATATAGCCGGTCTCAACACCTTTTTCTGAATCTTCATTTTTTCATACTCCTCCAAAGCAGCTGTTTTTTCTGCTTCTTGCCGCTATTGATTTTTCTAAATATCCCACCTGAAAACGTATTTTCATTTTACCTTATCTGTCAGATATTGTCAACCTCGCGCAACGGCCGGAGGACATACAAAAAGCCCCGAAAACATACACTATGCATGCTTTCGGGGCTATATATTCAGAACCTTTAGTTAAGGCCTTAGATCATGGATTTCTCCCAGCAATCGTAAGGCTTCAGGTTCAGGATCGTTGCTACGGTGGGCGCTACATTTGCCAAACCATAGTTGCCTTCCTTAATGGTAAATGTGTTCTTCTTATCGTAGATGATGAACGGAACCGGGTTGAGGGAGTGCGCGGTACGTACCTGCAACTCACCCTTCTTATTCTTCTCAAGCATCTCGTCGGCATTACCGTGATCGGCAGTGATCAGCAGGGTCACATTATACTCGTCGCAAACCTTGATGATTCTTGCAAGTGCCAGGTCTACGGACTCAACACCGATGATGGTCGCGTCGAAGCTTCCGGTGTGGCCTACCATATCGCCGTTCGGGAAGTTGCAACGGATAAAGTCATACTTCTCGGACTCGATCGCCTTGATAACGTCGTCAGCAACCTCTGCGGACTTCATCCAAGGGCGCTGGTCGAAGGAAACCTTATCGGAAGGGATCTCGTTGAATGTCTCGAGTTCCTCACTGAACTTTGAGCTGCGGTTGCCGTTCCAGAAGTAGGTAACGTGGCCGTACTTCTGTGTCTCGGATACTGCATACTGAGACAGTCCTGCGCTTACCAGAAGCTCGGACAATGTATTCTTTATCTCGGGCGGATTTACCAGGTAGTGCGTCGGGATGTGCAGGTCACCATCGTACTCGAGCATACCTGCATAGAAGCAGTTAAGCTTCGGTCCGCGATCGAAGTAAGGGAAGTCTACATAGTCGAATGCCATGGAGATCTCGAGCGCACGGTCGCCGCGGAAGTTGAACAGGATCACGCTGTCTGCCTCGGAAACGGGGCCTACAGGCTTTCCGTCCTTCGCGATAACAAAAGCAGGAAGATCCTGGTCGATCACGTCGAATTCCTTTCTGTAGGTTTCGATGGCCTCTTCTGCTGTAGCGAACTGACGACCTTCACCCTTTACATGGGTCTTCCAGCCGAGCTCAACCATACCCCAGTCTGCCTGATAACGGTCCATGGTAACCTTCATACGACCGCCGCCGGAAGCGATGCAGCAGTGGAAATCTCCGCTGTTCAGCTCAGCGATGAGCTCCTCGAGCTGCTTAACATACTGCAGTGCGCTGGTCGCGGGAACGTCACGGCCATCCAGGAGGATGTGCACGCGGATCTCTTTCACGCCGTCTTCCTTCGCCTTCTTGATCATGCTGATCAGGTGGGAAATGTTGGAGTGTACATTACCGTCGGACAGCAGGCCCAGGAAATGCAGGATCGAGTTTTTGCTCTTAACATTTGCCACAGCTTCCTTCCAGGAATCGGAAGCGAACATCTTACCGTTTTCAATGGATTCATTGACCAGTTTCGCACCCTGCGAGTAGATCTGGCCGCAACCCAGTGCGTTGTGACCTACCTCAGAGTTACCCATGTCGTCATCTGAAGGGAGACCTACTGCGGTACCATGTGCCTTCAGTCTGGTGTTCGGGCAGGTCTTCAAAAGAGAATCCAGAACCGGTGTGTTTGCAGCGGAAACTGCATCACCGATCCCTGATGTGGAGAAGCCCACACCATCCATTACTACTAATACTACCTGTTTTCTGTTTTTCATTTTGATCCTTTCATGAATGTGAGGACATCGCTGTCCTCACGTTTTTATATATATTTTGATTTATATATCTTATTCGAACTCGATCGTGCCCGGGGGCTTACCCGTGCAGTCATAGAGTACGCGGTTGACGCCCTTCACCTCGTTGACGATACGATTCGTCACCTTCATGAGAACGTCCCAGGACAGGCGGGCCGCTTCTGCGGTCATGAAGTCGCTGGTGTAAACGGCGCGGAGCGCGATGGCGTAATCGTAGGTACGGAAGTCGCCCATAACGCCGACGCTGCGCATATTCGTGAGTGCGGCAAAATACTGCCCCAGCTGCTTACCGAGGCCGGCCTTCTCCACTTCTTCGCGGTAAATGTAGTCCGCCTCCTGCACCATGCGCACCTTCTCCGGCGTGATCTCGCCGATGATGCGGACGCCGAGACCCGGACCCGGGAACGGCTGGCGGTACACCAGACGCGCCGGAATGCCAAGCTCCAGACCTGCCTTACGCACTTCGTCCTTAAACAACATGCGCAACGGCTCGATGATCTCCTTGAAATCCACTACGGACGGCAGGCCGCCGACGTTGTGGTGGCTCTTGATCACGGCAGATTTGCCGAGGCCGGACTCGATGACATCGGGGTAAATGGTTCCCTGCACGAGGTAATCCACCGCTCCGATCTTCTTCGCTTCCTCCTCGAACACACGGATGAACTCTTCACCGATGATCTTCCGCTTCGTTTCAGGATCGGTCACGCCGGCCAGCTTCGCATAATAGCGCTCGGCCGCATTGACCCGTACAAAATTCAATTCATAAGAACCGTTGGGACCGAACACGGCCTCAACCTCGTCGCCCTCGTTTTTGCGGAGCAGACCGTGGTCGACGAATACGCAGGTGAGCTGCTTGCCGATCGCTTTCGACAGCAGGACTGCTGCAACCGACGAGTCAACGCCGCCAGACAATGCGCAAAGCACGCGTCCGTTTCCGATGCGCTCCCGAAGTTCGCGGATGGTCGTATCCACGAAGGAGGACATGCGCCAGTCACCCGCGCAGCCGCAGATGCGGAGCACGAAGTTCCGAAGCATGCGCGTTCCTTCTTCGGTGTGCATGACCTCGGGGTGGAACTGCGTCGCATAGAGTTTGCGTGCCTCACACGCCATCGCTGCCACCGGGCAGACCGGTGTATGCGCGGTGATGATAAAACCCTCCGGGGCCTTTGCTATGTAATCGGTGTGGCTCATCCAGCAAACCGTGGAGGAGTGTTTATTTTCCGCCACGCCCTCAAACAAGGCGTCACGTTTGTCGACAGTCACTTCTGTGTGGCCGTACTCGCTGACAGGCGCGGTCTCCACGACACCACCCAGGCTGTACGCCATGAGCTGCGATCCGTAGCAGATGCCCAGGATCGGGATGCCCAGATCGAAGATCGCGGGATCGTAGTGCGGCGACGCAGGATCGTAAACGCTGTTCGGGCCGCCGGTGAAGATGATGCCCTTCGGCGCCATCTCGCGGATCTGCTCCAGCGACATAGTGTAGGGATGCACCTCACAGTAAACGTTGCACTCTCTGACTCTTCTGGCGATCAACTGATTATACTGACCGCCGAAGTCCAAAACTAAGATCATCTCATGATTCATATATGGTATCCTTTACTCCTCCACCAGTCCCATGAAACCGTCGGACAGTTCGGATAATTTTTTATTTGCATCTTCCAGGTCGGAGCCCTTTACGCCCATGTAGAACTTGATCTTCGGCTCTGTGCCGGACGGGCGAACGCAGCACCATGCATTGTCCTCGAACTCGTAGTACAGGACGTTGGACTTCGGAAGGCCGGTCGCATGCTTGCTACCGTCGCTCATCACGAGGACTGCGTCCTTCTCATAGTCGCGGAATTCTTTCACATTCAGGCCAGCGAGCGACTTGATCGGGTTGTTGCGAAGGTTCTCCATGATCGCACCGATCTTCTCGGCTCCGTCGAGTCCCTTCAGGGTCAATGACTTCACGCCTTCACGATAGAAGCCGTACTTCTCGTAGATCTTCATCATCTGATCCCACAAGGTCAAGCCCTGCTTCTTATAGAACGCAGCCGCCTCGCAAAGCAGCATAACGGCGATGATGGCGTCCTTATCGCGGGCATGTGTACCAACGAGCAGGCCGTAGCTCTCCTCGAAACCGAACTGGTAGCTGTAGGTGTTCTGCTCCTCGAACCATTTGATCTGCTCACCGATGAACTTAAATCCGGTCAGCACTTCGATCAACTTCATATTGTATTCTGCTGCGACTGCCTTACACAGATCGGTAGAAACGATGGTCTCTACAACAGCACCGTTTGCGGGCAATGTACCCAGGGCCTTCTTCTGGCTCAGCACATATTCGCAAACCAAAACGCCGGACATGTTTCCGGTGAAGGAAACGTATTCGCCGGTCGCGGAATCCTTCGCGTAAACGCCGAGACGGTCGGCATCGGGATCCGTTGCGAGGATGACGTCCGCATCGACCTCTTTCGCCAACTTCAGCGCCAGGGCGAATGCCTTCGGATCCTCGGGGTTCGGGTAGGAAACGGTCGGGAAGTTACCGTCGACAACGGACTGCTCCGGAACGGCGTAAACATTCTCAAAACCGATCTCTTTCAGCACACGACGTGCAGGAACGTTACCGGTTCCGTACAGAGGTGTGTAAACGATCTTCAGTTCCTTACCTACCTCACGGCAGATCTCCGGGTGGATGACCTGCTTCTTCAGTGCTTCGATGTAGCGGTCGTCCATGTCGAACCCTACGACATTATACAGACCGTCGATCATGGCCTGTGTCTTATCCATGGTCTTGCAGGTCGAGTAATCCGTGATGGAGTTAACTTCATTGATGATATCGACATCCTTCGGGCTCGTTACCTGTGCGCCGTCCTCCCAGTATACTTTATAACCGTTGTATTCGGGCGGGTTGTGGCTCGCCGTTACCATGATGCCGGCGATGCAGTTCAGTTCACGAAGTGTGAAGGAAAGCTGCGGCGTCGGACGCAGTGACGGGTAAATGTACGCCTTGATGCCATTGGCCGCGAGGCAGAGAGCCGCACAATCTGCGAACTCAGGGCTCATGCGACGGCAGTCGTAAGAGATCGCAACGCCGCGGCCCAGGCCTCCATTTGCCAAAATGTAATTTGCAAGGCCTTGTGTTGCCTTGCGTACGGTATAGATGTTCATGCGGTTCGAGCCGGCGCCCAGGATACCGCGCAGACCGCCGGTACCGAACTCCAGGTTCTTGTAAAACCGCTCTTTGATCTCGTTGTCATCACCCGCGATGGCTTTCAGCTCGTTACGGGTCGCTTCGTCAAAATAGGGGTTTTCACACCACTCTTTATAATTCTCCATGTAAGACATAAGCTATCCTCCCTAGGGTAAGATTTGATACACTCTATTTTACACAAAAAGCACGTTAAACTCAAGAGAAAAACCGAAGTTTTTTCTCCGAACCTTACTTGACAGAAAACAGGGTGAATTTTATAATTGATTTATCAAATGGAACGTAAAACCCCGATGAAGCCGCTCGCACACTCAGCCGCCTCATCACCCACAATCAAAGGAGTATGAAAATGGAGAAACTATTCAAACTCAAACAGAACAACACCAATGTTCGCACCGAGGTCATAGCAGGCCTCACGACCTTCATGACGATGGCTTACATCATCATGCTGAACCCGAATTTGCTGACCGACTGGACGCAGGGCAGTCACGCTTTATGGAACGCGATCTTCCTGGCCACCTGTATCTCTTCCGCTATCGCTATGTTCGTCATGGCATTTTTAGCAAATAAGCCTTTCGGACTGGCACCCGGCATGGGACTGAATGCATTCTTTGCTTCCGTTGTTACTAGCATCGCCGGAATGGGTATTGCCGGTGTCGACAGTTACGATAAAGCCTTTCAGGTTGCACTTTGCATCATCCTCATCGAAGGTGTTGTTTTCCTGATTCTTTCCTTATTCAGCATTCGTGAAAAGATCGTAGAGGCGCTTCCTTTAGGTATCCGCCTGGGTATCTCCCCGGCCATCGGCCTCATGCTCCTGAACATCGGTTTCGGATCCAACAACGGTCTCTACAGCGAAACCGGCGGTCCTCACTACATGTTAGCGAACTTCTTCGGTTCCCTGACCCCGGATGCGGCTCAGAAAGCCATGGGTTCCGCATATGATACCATGGTTCTCTCGGTTATCACAACATTTGTAGGCTTGTTTGTCATCGTTGTTCTCGCGCATCATAAAGTCAAGGCATCCGTTCTGATCGGTATGCTCTGCTCCAGCTGCATTTTCTGGGCAGGACAGGCAATCTTCCTGGAAACAAATCCCTTCGAGTCGCTTAAGGATGCTTCCTTCATTCCCGCATTCGGTGATCTGGCGGATAAGACTCTCTTCAAGTTTGATTTTGGCAGTTTCTTTGATATCAGTATTTTCACCGTTATCACTTTGATCGTTACCTTCTGTATTATCGATATGTTTGATACGATCGGCACACTGGTAGGTACTGCCAGCCGCGCGGGCATGCTCGATGAAAATGGTAAGATGCCGCAGATGCGTGAAGCTCTTACCGCTGATGCAGTCGGTACCGTAGTCGGCGCTGTTACCGGTACTTCTACCGTAACCACATTCATCGAGTCCGCATCCGGCGTTGAAGCAGGCGGCCGCACCGGTCTGACTGCCCTCGTTACCGGTCTTTGCTTCCTCGCATGTATATTCCTGGCACCTGTGGCAGCGATCATTCCTCCCGCAGCTACCAGCGCAGCCCTGATCTATGTCGGCATCCTGATGTTCTCCGGACTTAAGAAGATCAACTTCGACGATATGTCCCAGGTACTTCCGGTTGCGATCATGGTCATCGCGATGCCCATCACCAGCTCCATCGGACATGCGATCGGCCTCGGCCTCATCTGCTACTCCGTATTCCAGCTCTTCACCGGAAACGCAAAGAAGGTTTCGATCCTGACATATGTACTGTCACTGATCTTCCTGTTGAAGTTCTTTATCATCGTATAAGGATCCTACGAGCCGGACATCGGCTCACGCAATAAATAAAAAACCGCCACCGTATTTCGGCCGAAACCGAACGCGGTGGCGGTTTTATATTCTCTATCAATCTTAACTATTCTTATACGTCGTAGTCCATCTTATCGAGGATGTCGCAGAAATCAAATGTTGCGAAGTAATCCTTCGGGGTCTCGGCGCGGCGGATGAGCTTTACAGAGCCGTCCTCGCACAGCAAGAGTTCCTTACTGCGGAGCTTTCCATTGTAGTTGTAACCCATGGAGTAGCCGTGTGCGCCCGTGTCGTGGATGTACAGCAGGTCGCCGATGTCGATCTTCGGCAACATGCGGTCGACTGCGAACTTATCGCAGTTCTCGCAGAGGGAACCGGTCACGTCGTACTTGTGATCGCAAGGCTGGTCTTCCTTACCCAGAACGGTCAGGTGGTGATAAGCGCCGTAGATCGCGGGACGCATGAGGTTCGCCGCACAGGCATCGCAACCGATGTACTCTTTGTGGATGTGCTTCTCGTGAACTGCGGTGGTGACCAGAGCGCCGAACGGTCCGGTAACGAAACGTCCCATCTCGGTGTAGATGGCAACATCACCCATGCCGGCAGGTACCAGGATCTCTTCGTAAGCCTTACGAACGCCCTCGCCGATCGCGAAGATGTCGTTTGCGGTGTCCTCCGGACGGTAGGGAATTCCAACGCCGCCAGACAGGTTGACGAAGGACAGGGCGATACCGGTCTTATTCTTGATTTCAACTGCTACCTCGAACAAAGTCTTCGCAAGCAGCGGATAGTATTCATTGGTCAATGTATTCGAAGCGAGGAAGGCGTGCATACCGAAACGCTTTGCGCCCAACTCCTTCAGGCGCGGATATGCCGCGATGATCTGCTCCGGCGTCATGCCGTATTTCGCATCGCCCGGGTTATCCATGATGCCATTACTCATCTTGAAAACGCCGCCCGGATTGTAACGACAGCAAATGGTCTCCGGAATGCCTGCACATTTATCCAAAAAGTCGATATGGGTATAATCGTCGAGATTGATGATCGCGCCGATCTTCTTCGCGTAAACATACTCTTCCGCCGGCGTTGCGTTGGAAGAAAACATGATGTCGTCGCCCTTGAAATCCAAAGCGTTCGACAGCATCAGCTCTGTCAGAGAAGAACAGTCACAACCGCAGCCCTCTTCCTGAAGGATCTTCAAAAGGAAAGGGTTCGGGTTCGCCTTCACCGCGAAATACTCATGAAATCCGGGGTTCCAGGCAAATGCCTTGCGGATGTTGCGGACGTTCTCGCGAAGGCCCTTTTCATCATAAATGTGGAAGGGCGTGGGATATTTCTTCACGATCTCCTTCATCTGCTCATAGGTTACAAATGGTTTCTTTTCCATTGCTTTTTCTATCTCCTTCTTATCTCTTCGGAACCGGCGTGTAATTCCAGTTCGGATAGATCATGTTTGCATTGTCGGTCGAGCCGGCGTAGATCCAGAAATGCTGGGTGTGTGCGTTGATCTGCACATAGATCACATCGTCGTTGGACAGTTTTCCGTTAAAGTCCGTTCCGACTCTCTCTAAGAGTTTTTTGTAGAACTCCTGCTCAACGTCCTTGATATCTTTAAACCGGAACTGATAGATCGTCCGGGCGTCTCCGAAAGCAAGCACTGCCGGAGAGTGGATCAGTTCATCGATAGATGTTACGATCGTATCGATGCGGGCATAATCCTCCTCCATAGCTTTTTTCTTTTTGTCGTCGATGGCCTTTTGGATCGACATATACGCCACCGCTACGATCACGGCAAATACTACAAAACCAAGCACTTTCTTCATATCTTACGTCTCCCCATCCGGTTTGTCGTCATCCACCTCACGGGCCTCGGAATCGACGATGTCGCTCTCCAAAATACCGGGCTTGCCGGTCATCATCTCGATGTGTGCGCGCGTCTTCATCTCCTCGAGCATCTCGGGTGTGACATGTTTATGCGTGTACAAATGCTCCATACAATATTCAAATTCCCCGGCACACTTCGAGCAATACCGGAACTCCAGTGTAACATCGTCCCGCTCGGTCTTTCCGCAAATCGCACAGCGATGACGCGGGCCATCGGAAGGTTTAACGCGGATATTTCGCTTGAACTCCACCCGGCGCTTCATCTGCCCCGGTGAGATCATCGGCGCACCGCGCGTCACCAGGAAGAACAAAACAACGTTCAACATAGATGCCGCGATCATGACACGTGTAGCGATGGTTCCGTTGATGAACAGGACCAGATAAACACCGATCTCGATCCATCCCAGAATCTGCGCCTGGATCGGGATGAGGAACATGAACAACATCTGCGTCGTGGGAAATGTAAATGCAAACGCCATGAACAGTGAGAAGTTCAGGTACGTTGTACCGATGCCGACGAGGTTCATATAGTTGATAAGATTATCTCTGGTGTAAGTCGAGATATCCATGAGGTCGAGTCCCACCAGACCATACACCACGAATGCTCCGATGATCGTATAGAGGATACCAAAGAACATGAATACATTGAACCGGAAGGCTCCCCATGCCCGCTCAACAAACGTACCCAAAGAATAGTAGATATAGGCCGACAAAAGCGCAAAGAAGATATTACTCGAATCCGGCGCACACATCAAAAACGTGAAAATACGCCAAATTTGGAATTTGTCAACGATCGCCCAGGGATCCAGCGCCAGATAATTACCGTACATCGAGGGATCGATCACATTCAGGACCGTTCCTGCCAGATACAACACCAGGATGTACCGCATCAGGTTCCGGATCGCATACCGGCCATATTTATATTCCAATTTGTAAAACCATTTCATCCTGTTTCTCCGTTATGCCCCGGCCTTACTGTGGCTGAAAGCATGTCAAATCATTCATTACTTCTTCCGGTTGAAATACCAGCCGACCAGCAGGGCGATCAACATGGAGATCGCGACAATGATCGGAAACGCATACGGTTCATGCGCAAACGGCATCATGTCATCCCGGACGTTCATGCCGTAGAAACCCGAGATCAACGTCGGCACCGCAAGGATGATCGTCACGACCGTCAGGAACTTCATGACGAAGTTCAGGTTGTTGGAGATGATCGACGCGAACACATCCATGGTTCCGTTCAAAATGTCCCGGTATATATTGGCCATCTCGATGGCCTGCTTATTCTCGATGATGACATCTTCCAGAAGCTCCGTATCCTCCGGATACCGCTTGATGCGATCGGTACGCATCAGTTTCTCGAGCACGGCCTCGTTCGACCGCAGGGAAGTCGTGATGTAGACCAGGGACTTCTGCAGCTCCATGAGCTCGACCAGTTCCTGATTCTTCTGGTTGATGCGCATCTTCTGCTCGATCTCGGTGCTCTTCTTTTCGATGTTACGCAGGTACTGCAGGTAGAGGGACGCATTCCGGTACAACATCTGGTAAATGAAGCGCGTCTTCATATAACTGTGATATTCCTTCACGCGGCCGTCGCAGAACGCCTCCAAAATGGGCGTGTGGTACAGGCAGACCGTGACGATATAATCATGAAAAACGTAGATACCAAGCGGGACTGTTACATACCAGTCCTTACCGTTACGTTCTTCTGTCATGGGGATATCGACGAGGATCATGGCGTAATTATCCTCGACTTCGATACGGGACCGTTCCTCTTCATCCAAAGGAGCCTTTAAGTCGTCAATATCCATCTGAAAAAACGATGAGATCTGCTCCAACTCTGCTGTTGTCGGATCGGTCATCATGATCCAGCTGTCTTTCACGATCTCGGGCAGAAGCTCGACTTTTCCTTCGCTCGTCTTAATGATCTGAATCATCTGCGGTCCCCCTTTCAGCCCAAAATATCACTCGCAAAGGGCATAGTACCCCCTGTCAACGTAAAGTTAATTATAGCAAACTGCCTATCATATGTCAATCTTTCAAATCTTTACTTTTCCTTTACGGTTTTCATTTTCGCTTGCTTTCCTAAGATGGTTTAGGTATAATGTATGGTAGCGCATTTTGCGCAATTGACTCTCATTCTCCCTAAAGGGAGCATGTCTAAGGAGGTTTTCTGTGATGGCTATTTTACCACAGGAAAAAACGTACTACCTCGGTATCGACATCGGATCCACGACCGTTAAGATCGCGATCCTGGATACGGATGACCATACCATCCTTTTCTCCGATTATGAACGTCATTTCGCGAATATACAGGAAACATTGGCCGAGCTGTTAAAGCGCGGCCTGGATAAATTGGGTCCTTTCCACGTGTTACCGGTCATCACAGGTTCGGGCGGTCTCACCCTCTCGAAGCATCTGGAAGTGCCCTTCGTACAGGAGGTCGTTGCCGTTTCCACCTCGCTGAAGGATTTCGCGCCGCACTGCGACGTCGCGATCGAACTCGGCGGTGAGGACGCAAAGATCATCTATTTCACAAATGGTATCGAGCAGCGTATGAATGGTATCTGCGCCGGCGGTACGGGTTCATTCATCGACCAGATGGCGTCCCTGCTGCAGACCGATGCGTCCGGCCTGAACGCTTACGCGGCAAATTATTCCAACATCTATCCTATCGCGGCCCGCTGCGGCGTGTTTGCGAAGACCGATATCCAGCCCCTGATCAATGAAGGCGCCACCCGCGAGGACCTGGCTGCTTCCATCTTCCAGGCGGTCGTTAACCAGACCATCTCCGGCCTGGCCTGCGGTAAGCCCATCCGGGGCAATGTCGCTTTCTTAGGCGGCCCGCTCCACTTCCTGCCGGAGCTGCGCGCGGCGTTCATCCGCACGCTGAAACTGACCGGGGACGCGATCATTGCCCCCGAACATTCCCATCTGTTTGCCGCGATCGGCGCCGCGATGAACCACGCGGAACGCGACGAGAATGGCGCATTTGCCGACGGCACCGTGATCCTCGACGCGCAGGATCTGATCGAGCGCCTCTCGAAGGGCATCAAGATGGACTTCGAAGTTAAGCGTATGGAGCCGCTGTTCCGTGACCAGGAGCAGTACGACCGTTTCCGTACCCGCTTCGAGAACTACAGTGTAAAACGCGACTATCTGTCGACTTATAAGGGCAATTGCTTCCTCGGCATCGACGCAGGTTCCACCACAACGAAGGTGGCCCTGGTCTCCGACACGGGAAGCCTGCTCTACAGTTTCTACAGTTCCAACAACGGTAATCCGCTGGCGACGACGATCCGCGCCATTAAGGAGATCCGCGAGCTGATCCCTGAGGGTGTCACCATCGCGTACTCCTGCTCCACCGGTTACGGTGAGGCCCTTCTGAAGGCGGCGCTGATGCTCGATGAGGGCGAGGTCGAAACCGTCGCACACTTCTACGCGGCGAAGTTCTTCCTGCCGGAGGTCGACTGTATCCTCGATATCGGCGGCCAGGACATGAAGTGCATCAAGATCAAAAACAACACGGTCGACAGCGTGCTTTTGAACGAGGCATGCTCATCAGGCTGCGGTTCGTTTATCGAGACATTTGCCAAATCGTTGAACTACACGGTGGAGAATTTCGCAAAAGCAGCGCTGTTTGCGAAGCACCCGACCGACCTCGGTACCCGTTGTACCGTATTCATGAATTCAAACGTTAAGCAGGCCCAGAAGGAAGGCGCCGATGTGGCGGACATCTCGGCGGGTCTGGCGTATTCGGTCATCCGAAACGCGTTATATAAGGTTATCAAGCTGACCGATCCGAAGGACCTGGGTAAGAACATCGTCGTTCAGGGCGGTACCTTCTACAACGACGCTGTCCTGCGCAGTTTCGAGCGCATTTCCGGCTGCAAGGCCGTGCGTCCGGACATCGCAGGTATCATGGGCGCGTTCGGCGCGGCACTCATTGCCCGCGAACGCTTTGTGGAGGGCACGAAGAGCTCCATGCTCTCGCTCGATGACATCATCAATCTTGAATATAAGACGACCATGACGCGCTGCCGCGGCTGTACCAATGCATGCCGTCTGACCATCAACCATTTCTCGGGCGGCCGCCGCTACATCAGCGGAAACCGTTGTGAGAAGGGTCTGGGCCAGGAGAAGAAAGGCTCGGGCGTTCCGAACCTGTTCGCATATAAGAACGAGCGTATCTTCGGCTACGAGCCGCTGTCCGAAGAGGAGGCGACCCGCGGCGTGATCGGTATCCCGCGCGTTCTCAACCAGTACGAGGACTACCCGTTCTGGGCGACCTTCTTTAAGGCGCTGAAGTTCCGCGTCATCCTGTCACCCGCGTCGACCCGTAAGATCTACGAGTTGGGCATCGAGTCCATCCCGAGTGAGTCGGAGTGCTACCCGGCGAAGCTCGCGCACGGTCATGTGGAGTGGCTCATCCAAAACGGCGTGAAGACCATCTTCTACCCTTGCATTCCTTACGAGCGCAACGAGCAGAAGGACGCGAATAACCACTACAACTGCCCGATCGTAACTTCCTATGCGGAAAATATCAAAAATAACGTTGAGACCCTTTCGCAGAACCATATCCGCTTCATCAATCCGTTCATGGCATTTACCGATGAGGAAGTGCTGACGAAGCGCCTGGTGGAAGTGTTTGACAAAGAGTATCACATCCCCGCCGGGGAGGTCCGCCGTGCGGCGCATGCTGCCTGGACCGAACTTCTGCAGACCCGTGTGGACATGCAGCAAAAGGGCGAGGAAGTCATCGAATATCTGAAGCAGAGCGGTGGCCGCGGCATCGTGCTGGCCGGCCGTCCGTACCACATTGACCCCGAGATCAACCATGGTATCCCGGAGCTGATCGCCTCCTACGGCATCGCCGTTCTCACGGAGGACTCGGTCTCCCACCTGGGTAAGGTCGACCGTCCGCTGATCGTCATGGACCAGTGGATGTACCACTCCCGCCTCTATGCGGCGGCAAACTATGTTAAGACGACGGAATTCCTGGATCTCATCCAGCTCAACTCCTTCGGTTGCGGCCTCGACGCCGTTACCACGGACGCGGTCGATGACATCCTCACGCGTTCCGGTAAGATCTATACCGTGCTGAAGATCGACGAGGTCAATAACCTCGGCGCGGCGCGTATTCGTATCCGTTCGCTGATCGCGGCCCTGCGTATCCGCGACCGCATGAACGAAAACGGCGAGAACTGCAATAAGCGTGTCATCCAGAGCTCTGCGTTTAAGCGTGTGGTGTTCACGAAGGAGATGGTGAAGGATTACACCATCCTCTGCCCGCAGATGACGCCCATCCATTTCGACATTTTGTCCCCGGCGCTGAAGTCGACCGGTCTGAATGTCGAGATCATGAAGGAAAGCAAGGATTCGGTCGATGTCGGCCTGAAGTACGTGAACAATGACGCCTGCTACCCTTCGCTGATCGTTGTCGGCCAGATCATGCAGGCCCTGCTCTCGGGACGTTACGACCTCAATAAGGTTGCGGTACTTATCACCCAGACGGGCGGCGGCTGCCGTGCTTCCAACTACATCGGATTTATCCGCCGTGCCCTGACGAATGCGGGCATGGGACATATCCCGGTCATCTCCCTGAGTGTTCAGGGTCTGGAGAAAAACCCGGGCTTCAAATTCACACCGAAGCGTATCATCAAGGCGATGATGGCGATCATCTACGGCGACGTATTCATGCGCGTGCTCTATCACACGCGTCCGTACGAAGTCACGCCGGGCAGCGCGGATGCCCTTCACGAGAAGTGGCGCGCGCGTTGTATCGCGACCCTGGAGAAAAAGCATGCTTCGTTCTCGGAGTTTAAGAAGAACATCCGCGGCATTATCCGCGATTTCGATGCCCTTCCTGTTCACGAGGACCTGAAGAAGCCCAGAGTCGGCATCGTCGGCGAGATCCTGGTTAAGTTCCTGCCTTCGGCGAACAACTACCTCGTTAAACTTCTGGAGCAGGAAGGCGCAGAGGCTGTTATGCCGGATCTGCTGGATTTCTTCCTCTACAGTTTCTACAACACGAACTTCAAGGCGCTCAAGCTCGGCATGAAGAAGAGCAGCGCCCGCAAGTCCAACCTCGGTATCTGGGCGCTCGAGCAGCTCCGTAAGACCGCGAAGGAGGAACTGGCAGCCAGCAAGCATTTCGCACCGCCGGCCCATATCTCCCACCTGGCTCAGATGGCGAAGCCTTTCGTATCCTTGGGCAATCAAACCGGTGAAGGCTGGTTCCTGACCGGTGAGATGATGGAGCTCATCGAGAGCGGTGTCCCGAATATCGTCTGCGCACAGCCGTTCGGCTGCCTGCCGAACCACATCGTGGGCAAGGGCGTCATCAAGGGCCTGCGTGCTGCGCATCCCGAGGCGAACATCGTCGCGGTCGACTACGACCCCGGCGCCAGCGAAGTAAACCAGCTCAACCGTATCAAACTGATGCTGGCCACCGCCGTGAAGAACATGAAAGCCGAAGCAGAAAAAGAACGCAAGGCAGAATAAAGAATATTGATTCAACTGAAACACCCCGCCACAGGAAAACCTGCGGCGGGGTGTTTTCTTATGTAGCCTGCCCTGTTTACGACACCGACGAAGCAAATGAAGCTTCATGTCGTAAAAAATCCCGGTGTTACGCTCTCTTTACGACACAGAAAGAATGTATCTGCTGTATGTCGTAAATCACTCCCACATTACTTGCTTAATTACGACATAGCGGCCGCTCAAGATTTCTATGTCGTAAAGCCCCGGGGTTGTCGCGTCTTTGGGCGCTCAACTTTCAGGGAGGCCTGCGGTATGCGGTCGCAAGGTGGCATGTGATCTCAGCGCAGTGAACTGTCCACCGGTGACCACATACCGACGGCCTTGTTACAAAGAAAAACCCCCGGGGCATGCCGTTGCCGGTAGCCCCCGGGGCTCACTCTTCGCTCTTCTGCACCAGATCTTTTTCATCAAAGTAGTTCAGCACATCCGCACCTTTTTGCTTGCGCATCCTCATGCGGTGCTGCTTCGGCGTCACGCCTTTATGTTTCTTGTATTCCTTGATGAAATGACTGCAATCAAAATAACCGATTTCCTGACAGATGTAGTTCAGGTCATAATCAGTGAAAAGTACCAATTCTTCCGCTTTGTTCATGCGCACATATTCGATATATTCCTTGCAGCTCATGCCATAATAATCGCGGAAATTCTTCGCGAAGTAGGAGTAACTCATGTTGCACATGTCCGCCAGATCCTGCACGCGGATAGCCTGGTTCGAATGTGCGTCGATGTACTCCGCGATCATACTGAGCTCCTTATCCTCTGCCTTCACATACTGAAGCGCCTGCGGGTCCACGCCGGCCCTGCGCCAGATGCGGATGATCTGGATGAGCAGGTCGCTGATGTAACCGTTCAGCAAGGCGGTGTAACCATAATCCCCGAAATGGCGCTCGCGGATGCATGCGAAGAACAGCCATTCGGCATTCACATCCTTCAGATCCTCGCGGGAGAAAACTACCTTACACTCGGACATTTGCCGTGCACCCTGAAAGATATAGCGGAATTTCGGCACATAGGAACTTCCGATATTCAGCGCATTTAAGTCGCACTGGATCACGAGATACTGGCCCGGGATGACCTCGCCGGTCGTGTTGTCGCGGGACGGCAAAAACTCGTGGATCGCCTGCGAATGACACAACAACATCTCACCCTCATGCAGGGTGTACCACTTCCCGTCACAGATCGCCTCGATCTGCCCCTTCTTCACATACAGCAGCTCGATAAAGTAGTGCCAATGCTTCCGCACCGGAAAGAAACTGCTGGCCGTCTCCATCACGAAACACTCATACGGGCTGTGGACCGTGTCCAGATATTCATACAATTTATTCATGGTTATTCCCCTTCCTATGACGAAACATGGTAAAACGCGGTCGAATCTTTAATCCTATCTATATTTGTTAACAGTTACAAATCTGATTGCAGTATAGCACAGTCTTTCGACCGATTGCAAGAGGTTTTTACTATTTTTCCCGCGTTTCGTCAATAGAACTTTGAATAGGTTTATTGTATAATTGTTACATGGGCCGATAAGATTGGAATGATTTGGTTTCCGATCACTGATTATTGGAGGGTTTTACATGAAGGTTTTGTTTATCGGGGGAACCGGTACCATCAGTACCGCGATCTCCCGAAGCATTTTAAGGGCAGCAGCAGATCATGACTCTATCGGGGTCAATGCATTTGCCGACTGCGAACTGTATCTTTTAAACCGCGGCAACCGAAATATCGCAGACGCGAATATCGCTGGTTACCGTCAGATCGTTTGCGACATCAACGACGAGGAAGCAGCCGCAAAGGCGCTCGGCGATCTGAAGTTCGATGTGGTCTGTGACTTCATCATCTTCTCCCTGGCGCAGGCGCAGCGCGACTATCGCCTGTTTAAAGACCGCACAAAACTGTTTATGTACATTTCCTCCGCGTCGGCATATCAAAAGCCGGTCGGCGACTATCGCATCACGGAGGGAACGCCGATGGCGAACCCGTACTGGGAGTATTCGCGGAATAAGATCCTCTGCGAAGAGTTCTTCATGGAGAAATACCGCACCGAAGGCTTCCCGATCACGATCATTCGCCCCAGCCACACGTACGATGAGCGTAATGTCCCCCTCGGCGTGCATGGTAAGAACGGCAGCTGGTCAGTCATCAAGCGGATCATGGAAGGCAAGACCGTTATGATCCACGGCGACGGCACCTCACTCTGGACATTGACCCACAACAGCGATTTCGCGAAGGGCTTTATGGGCCTCATGGGTAATATCCACGCCATCGGAGAGGCCGTGCAGATCACGAGCGACGAGACCGTGACCTGGAACCAGGTATACGAGTCGATCGCAGCTGCACTCGGTGTGAAACTCCACGCGATCCACGTGTCCTCAGAGTTTCTGGCGGCATGTAAGGACGATGAGTACGACTTCACAGGAAGTCTCATCGGCGATAAGGCAAACTCCGTTGTGTTCGTAAATACAAAACTGAAGCGTCTGGTTCCGGGCTTCTGCGCGACCGTTCGCGCGGACGAAGGCATCGCCAACAGCATCCGCTACATTCTGGCGCATCCGGAATATCAGCAGGATGATCCGGACTTCGACGCATTTACCGATCGTGTGATCGCAGCTCGGGAGGCAGCGATCGCAGCGTTCAAAAACTGAATATGAACATTACACATCCCCTGATGAAAGGAGAGTCAAATGAACAATTTCACATTTTACAGCCCCACATATTTTGCGTTCGGTAAGGGCCAGGAGGTCAATGCCGGCAAATATATCAAGCGTTTCGGCGGCTCCAAGGTGCTTCTGCACTACGGCGGCGGCTCGGTAGTTCGCAGCGGTCTCCTGGATCGTGTCTGTCAGGCACTCGATGCAGATCAGATCCCCTATGTGAAGCTCGGCGGCGTTAAGCCGAATCCCCGCAGCGGACTCGTATACGAAGGCATCGAAGTATGCCGTAAGGAAGGTGTAGACTTTATTCTCGCGATCGGCGGTGGTTCCGCGATCGACTCGGCGAAGGCCATCGCTATGGGCGTTTGCTACGAGGGCGATTTCTGGGATTTCTACTGCGGCAAGGCAGCGCCTAAGGCCGCTCTCCCTGTCGGAACCATTCTGACGATCGCAGCTGCAGGCAGCGAAGGTTCCGGCGACAGCGTGATCACACTGGAAGATGGCATGCTGAAGCGCGGTGCCGGCAGCGAGCATATCCGCCCGAAGTTCTCGATCCTGAATCCCGAACTGACGCAGACATTGCCCGCATTTCAGACGGCCGCAGGCGCGACAGATATCTGCGCACACGTGTGTGAGCGTTATTTCACCAACACGAAAGAAGTAGAGATCACGGACCGCCTGTGTGAAGCCGTTCTGCAGACCATGATCAAGGAAACTCCCCGTGTGATCGCGGACCCGAACAACTATGACGCTCGGGCGAACATCATGTGGGCCGGCATGGTCGCTCATAATAATATCGTCGGCGTAGGCCGCGACCAGGACTGGAATTCCCACGGCATCGAGCACGAGCTTTCCGCCCTGTACGACGTTGCGCATGGTGCAGGCCTCGCAGTCGTTATGCCGAACTGGATGGAGTACGTCATGGATCATGACATCAACCGTTTCTGCCAGTTCGCTACCCGCGTCTTCCATCTCGACATGGACTACGCAAACCCGAGAAATACAGCCATGGCAGGCATCAACGCCTTCCGCAGATGGTTGCATTCGATCGGCATGCCTCTCACATTCGACGAGCTCGGCGCGAAGGCCGAGGACATCCCGAAGCTGGTAGAGACCTTCGGTATCGGCGATGGTGAGACCGGTGGTTTCGTTCATCTGAAGAAGGACGACATCACGAAGATCTACGAGCTTTGCGCCCGCCCTAACACGTGGGTGTAAAACTATATACTTTCTATTATTTATTTCATTTCCTCATACAATGTATTGGAGGGGTTCAGTACGTTGAAGTAGTTAAGAACAAAGGCCGGTCATCTTTCGGATGACCGGCCCTTTGTTTTACGAGATTTGATTTTTGGCTTCCTGCCGTGGCAGGTCGCCGTGGTAATGTGCTTTAGTAAAGATTACTTGTCTTCTTCGTCCTCGCTGAGGGCTTCTGCCTTCTTAGCAGCCTCTGCCTTCTCAGCACGAAGGGTGTCCAGTTTGTTGCGGAGCGCGTCGAGCTTCTCCAGGATCTCGCCCTTCTCCGTAACCAGAGCCTTCACCTCATCGAGTTTCGACTCGGATGCTTCCGGCTCCTTCGCGATCTCTGCGTTCAAAGCCTCAACTTCGTCATCCAGAGCCTCAGCGCGATCCTGCAGTGCAGTGATCTCATCCTCAGCCTCGGTGATAGCAGCCTCGAGAGCCTCGATCGTGTCGACCGTCTCTGCCATCTCTTCCGCAACGAACTCTGCCTCAGCAGCAGCCTTCGCTTCCTGCTCCGCCTTCTTCGACTCACGGTACTTATTCAGGGCATCCTTCGTCTTACTCAGAACTGCGCTTGCAGCCTCATCGCCCTTACGTACCGCATCCGCCATAGCTTCGCCTACGCGGTCAATGACACTCTTCATCTTCTCCTGGTTCTCGGCGCTGGTGATGTCGGATACAAATCCTTCAACCTGCTCGCCTACGATCGAACCGTAAACTTTCAGCTTCTCCGCAGCCTCTTTCGTCTTCTTAGAAGCACGATCAGCGTATGCGGAATTCTTGATCTCAGATGCTTTGGATTTCACCTTTCCGGCAAATGCGGTTGCGGAA
>JAFYZH010000027.1 GCA_017548765.1 Lachnospiraceae bacterium
AGAACAACGACTGGTGAATGTTTTCGACATTCAGGTTACCGCCGCAGGACGGACATTGGATCGATTTGATATTCATCTACTTCATCCTCCATACCTTATCCTCCCCCTATATAGTATAGCAGGCATAACGCCCGATGTCCATATAGAACCCTCACACCTCGAAACTTTCCGTCTTGAGGTCGCAGTAGTATCTTCCTTTCGTCGCAGTGAACTTCAACACACAGTAGTCCGGGTCGGTCACTCCCTTTTTGTAAAACATCGAGTCGCCTCTCCGCCAGATCATGTCCTTCGTCTCCTGATCGGTCAGGACCTCCATGGTCCCGATCAGCATGACGCCCTCATATTTGATCAGTCCCTTGTGGTAGAAATATATGCTCGCGTTCGGGTTCGCCTGATACTGCTTCACCCGCATCGAGGAAGTGTTCGTGGAGAAATAAAACTCCTTCAAGCCCACCATTTTCCGCGGTTTCAGCATCGCCTTCACGTTCGGAAAACCGTCCTGGTCCACCGAGCAGATGATGCTCGCCTTCTGCTTCTTGATAAATTTGATCACCTTGTCTTTATTCATCTCATTCTCCTACCCGTTTTACTTCTGTGCATTCATTAAACTTACAAAATTCCTTGAGCGTCCGCTCCAGTGCTGCCTCCAGTTTCTTCGTCGGGCGAATGCCGTCCTCCCACCAGAGTCCTTTCACGCGGAGGATGCGTTCCTTACGGTCCGCCACACTGTCCACGCGTCCGACGAAGCGGTCGCCGAAGAGGATCGGCAGCGTGTAATATCCGTACTTACGCTTCACTACGGGTGTGTAGATCTCCCACGCATAGGTGAAATCCCACAGTGCCTGTACGAGCGCCTTATCCCACATCAGGGGATCTAAGGGCGCGATCAATGCCATCCTCGGCTTCAGGTCCGCCGTGCCGTCGAGGACCGCCTGCATCAGGGGTGCATCCTCCGAGCGATAATAGAACGGCATCTTGAAGCCTTCCACCATCACCGCGCAGATCTTACCGGCCTCCGTCAGGTTCGCCAGGATCCTCTTACGCGTCTCAGCATTGATATAAAGTCCCAGGAATGCCGTGGTGTTTTTATCCCACAGCAGGCCGACCGCGCCGATCCTGCGCAGCACCCGCCACGTCTGGAAACTCTCCTCATCCGCGCACGGATTCGCCGCCGTCAGGACATCCGACGGCAGAAGTTTTGCCGCCAGATCGTAGTACTTCCGGCTACCCTGCTTGTGATGGATGACCAGCTCGCCGTCCGTGTAAAGCTGCTCCAACACCGACCGCGCCGCAGGCGACGGGCGGTCCCAGTTGCCGCTCCAATGCATCGAAGAATGCCAGAAGATCTCTCCCTCGATCGGTAGCGTGTCGCTGCAGACCGGGCCGTGCTCTGCGATGTAGGCGCGTGCCTGCTCCTGAAGACCTTCCAGCCCCGCAAACGTCTCGCCCAGGCTTCGGCTCCGCTCCCTATACGAAGAAAAATATGGCCAATCTTCGGTCGGCCATATCGATAGTTCTTTATCGGGGTAATCCACCAGCTTCCGGTCCTTATACAGGAGTTCCTGCAGCATGGGCTTTCGGAAGCCTTTGACGCGGGACTGCAGGGTGAGCTCCGCGTTCTTCCCGCAGACGTCCACCGGGTCGTACTGGATGCATCCGGCCTGGCGCACGTATTCGTACGCTCCGTCCTTTCCCGCAAACCGGTACGCCCCGATCAGCCCCTGTTTCGCCAGGATAAACTGCCTGGCCTGTTGTTTCGTTATCGTGGTCAATGTATAACCTCTCTTACCGTTTACTCATTTTCCGAATCCGGACCGGGGATCATCTTTCGCTTTCCTCTTCCAGATCGTTAAGCCACACCATGTCCGTGCGAACCTTCCCGAGCTCGGTCTTTTACATCGGCCGGTTGTGCCACTCGTATTCCGGATGCTTATCGTAGTAAGCCTTTTTAACTTCATACATGCGGGCATCTGCCGTCTGCATGGCTTTGATGATGCCGCCGGACTCGTCGCTGTGGCAGGCGCCGACTGCGAAATGCGCGCGGTTCGGGCGCTCGCAGTTCGCCAGAAGTGTTGCATTCAGTTTCTCGAAATCTTCTGCAGAAGTATTCGTCGCGATCGCCATGAATTCGTCGCCGCCGACACGGTAGATCTCTGCATCCTCGCCGCAAAGCTCCTTCAATGTCGTCGCAACGTCTTTCAGAAGGTTATCACCAGAGAGGTGGCCCTTCGTGTCATTGACCGTTTTCAGACCGTTGACGTCGATAAAGAAGACACCAAACGGTTTCGGAATAGGTGCCGTGCCGTTCAGGTCGTCGCTGATGCGGTTGTTCATCGCGTTACGGTTGAATACGCCGGTCAGAAGGTCGGTCGAACTCATGATCTTCATCTTGCGGATGTTCATCTCGTTCGCGATCTCCGCGGACAGGATGAAGGATGTGAGGTTCAGGGTCTCGCGGATCATAAGCGTCTTCGTCTCATCGAAATTCGCGGCCCACATGTAGCCGATGGTCTCATCGTTGGAACGAAGCGGGAACATAACGAGGCGCTCGACGTCGGCGATCCTCAGGGACGCCACCCACTCTGGGGAGATCTTCGCGGCATTTTCCATGTCCTTTTCGTTCGTGATGATGTAACAGTTGCTCTTGTTGATCAGGCGCGGCCAGGTCTCGACGATGTTAAAGAAATTATCGTCCAGATAGGACGCCATCGGAAGGATCTCGGGATCGTCGATCTTCGCTTCGCTTAAGACGGAGCATCGACGATTTGCGAAATCTGTCAGCAGGATGCGGCAGCCTTTCGCGCCGCACTGCACGCGGATATCTTCCACAACGGAATCGATCGCTTTCTGGAAATCATTTGTTTCACGAAGTTTGAGACAGGTCTTGATAACATGCAGCGCCGTTTCGGACGAGACGTCCGTAAGCTTTTCGATCTCTGCCTTCGGGTTCATCTCGTAGGAGAACAGAACGATGCCTTTATTCGGGTCATCCGAGGTCAATGGAGTCAGGAACACTTCCATCCACGCATTGTATAACTCGATATCAAAATATGTGTGGATCGGCCGGTTTTTGCGCACACAGTCATCACACAGAGTCTCGAAATTCTGAGCCTTCGGGATATAGCGCGTGTAGGGCACATTTGTCACGAAGTCTTCCAGGTTCTGAACGACCGTGTGCTTATATGCATCATTTGCCTCGATGACCATATATCGTTTGTTGTCGTCGGGTTCAGTCAGGTCGACAGATAATACGCAAGCGACCCGGTTGAATTTATCTACGAAATCCTTATAATCCACGTTCATCCTCCTCTCGGGATCCTCAAGGCATCTATCTATCCCGTGTCCTTCAGCCTTTTGTCGATCCGACGTGTAACTTGGGGACTTCAGTCTCTCTGTCATTTCCTCCTTTGGAAGCGGGCAGTCGTAATAGTAACCCTGGATGATATCCACGCCGAGGTCGTTCAGAATCTCGATCTGCGCTTTTTTCTCAACGCCTTCGGCAACGGTGTCCATATTGATCTCGCCGGCCAGTTTGACGATGTAAGTCAGGATCGCGACATCCTTTTCGTTTACATTGTCCACGAAGCCCTTATCGATCTTCAACGTATCGAAGGATACTTCACGGAGCAGGGTCAGTGACGAGCTGACACTTCCGAAATCATCGATCGACACCTTGTATCCCAGTTCATGCAGGGAATCTACAAATTTGCTCAATACGCCGATCGTGAATTCATCACTGCTCTCCGTCACCTCGATCTCGATGAGATCCTTCGGAATACCCGCTTCCTGAACGACTTGATCGATGCGCTGCGCCAAATTCGGATCGATCAGATTACGTCTCGAACAGTTTACCGAGATCACCGGAACGTTGACGCCCTCTTCCAACCACGCCGCGATATCGTCGCAAACCATCTTCAAAATGCAGAAGTCCAGCAGACAGATTGTGTCGTTTGCCTCCATAATTGGGATGAACATGCCCGGAGATATCACCCTATCGCCATGGAACCAGCGGGTCAATGCTTCGGCGCCGCACAGTTTTCCGGTCTTCGAGTTGACCTTCGGCTGGTAGAACGGGCGGAACTCTCCGTTCGCGATGCCGGCGCGAATGTCGCTCTCGAGTTTCTTACGCTCGGCGATCGCATCGATCGTCTCCTGCGTCAGCCAAACGACATCTTCCGTGTCCTTTTCCTTCGCTTCGCTGAGTGCGTGGGACGCGAGGATCAATATATCCTCTCCTTTCAGATCCGTCCGGTCAATCATATAGACACCGATGTGCGCGGACAATGTGACGCATTCCTCGCGCTCGGTCGCGATATTGATAAACGGCACCTCCACGCCCTTCAAGACGTTCAGGCAACTGTCCAAATTCTTCTTTTTGATGATCGCGATAAATTTATTGCCATACTGTCTTCCCAGGATCTCGTCTTTTTCGATCTTACCCAGCATGACATTTCCGAAACCGGCCAGGATCCGGTTTCCGTTCTCAATACCGTATAGGCGGTTGATCTCGGAAAATTTCCTCAGGTCAAAGACCACGGCAGCATAGTCCTTCAGTTCCTGTTTACCTTTCATGGAATTCAACCATTCGACGTATCCGTGCTCATTTGCCAATCCCGTCCGGACCTCGGTTCGAGATGCTATATATATTTCTTTTTCTTTGTGGATCATATTCTCAAAGAAAACCATCAGGACGGAAACGCCGACGCAGATATTCATCAATGAGTTTCCATAAAACAGGCTCTGGAGCACTTCACCTGCCATAGGCAATGCCACATACGAAAGCAGGATCATTCGCTGACTCAACGTGGTCTTCTCCTTATGTTGCAGAATGACCGAAGCGACCAGTAAAGCACCGAATGTAGGGATGGCCGCAGCCAGCCAGAACAGCGGTCCACGCTGATAAACATTGTCCGAATCAAAGTAATAATATATGCCCGTGAACTGTGATAAAGTCACGAGGAGGAGACCGACCGCAACGACCACGCACACGGCAATAGCGCGCTTCCTGCAAGGCATGTCGGCTTTCAGATCAAAACGGTCGAAAAGACGAACTCCCACAAGCATCGCGTAGAATAAAAGTAACAAAAGGATCGCATAGTAAACGACGGCATTCACGATGTGCATGATAACTACATCTGCCGAAGTTTTACTGCCCATATAGACATAAAAAAGATACTCGCAGATCAACATGGCTCCGCAAGTCAGGTTCAACGAAAGGACTACCGACTTTCGAATACGAAGAGGATCCTTACTAACCGTATAGACCAAGGCCGAAAGAAGGCAGAAGATCGCTTCAAACAATAAAAATGATATATGCGCTGTAAGTACATCGATCATAACAAACTCTCCCTTCTTTACTACCTTTTATCATAGCACAAACGCGCATCGTTTTCTATATTTCCTTACGGATTTTGGTGAAAAAAGCAAAAATACCTTTCCCAAAGGGAAAGAGAGCGGAAAAATACCGCAAAAAGCCCGAAAAAACTTGACTTTTGGGCGTTTACGAGGTAGAATAAATTGATGCATAGTGTATTAGTATGCCCATGTATCAAACGACCAGAATTTTTACAGAAAGGTGGTGAGTGTTATGAACAAAAAGATCAAGCGGATCTTAGCTTTGATCTTGGCTTTTGTGTTGCTCGTAAGTGACACCGGAGCCGGCTATCTCATAACGCTCTTCGCTGACCCCGCGGCTGAAACAACGGCTGCGCCCGTCGAACTTCGAGAATATACTTCCGCCGATCCGCTTCGGACCGATGCTCCCGTTTTCCTGACGGGACTTCTGCCCGTGAATGCGGTGGCGACCGCATTGCCCGTTACGGTAGATATGGAAGGCATGACCGTCCTGGCGGCGTACGATATCACGATCTACGCCGACGCGGAAGCACAGGCTGCAGGCACCGAATGGCAGCCTGAAGAAAACACCGTACAGATCCATTTCAGTGATGTCCCGGCGGATGAAGACACAACACTCGCCGTATACCATATCCCGGACGAAGCAGAAACTCCGGAACTCGTAACGACCATCACCCCGGATGCGGATGGTGACGTCTCTTTTGATGCGCCCGGTTTCTCCGTCTACGTTATCGTTGAGCACGAAGGCGGCGAAGTCGTGACTCCGCGTGTCATCTTCCACTTCATTAGCGATGGTGCAACGGAGACATCTGCAGATTCCGGCATCTTCGAGGGTACTCCTTATTCATTCAAAAACAAGGTAAATGATCTCCAGACCACGCAGATCCTGAAAGACGGCGAGTCTCTGGAACTTATCGCCGATCCCGGTAACAAACCGGATCCGGATAATACCGAACTGTTCCAGTTCTTCTATGGCTGGTATGTCGTAACTCCGCACGAAGTCAGCGGCGTTACCGATGAAAACGGCATCAGCGCCTCGAATGGTCACTTGTACTTCACCTGGCCGGACGTTCCGGTATCGGTTTCCTTCGAGCATCCTATCACCATCACCCAGAATGGTACCACGGTCAACTGGAGTTTGAATAGTGTTTCCGGCTCCGGCACTCCGGATGCAGACGGAAACGTACACGTTTTCCTGGCTCCCGTTTTTGATAAGTACGACTTCGTAAGTTTCATGTTGCGTCCTTATGGTTCGGATACGAACAGCGTAATGACGCGTAAACTGATCGCGATGGGCGGCGATAATGCCATCGATATCAAGATCAGTGATATCCGCTCCACCAGCACCGATCCCGTGCACCTCGTATTCACAGGTTGGGAATACAACGCAGGAACTGAGACGAACCCGGATTGGAGGACCTATCTCACCGTCGACAGCACCGGCGCAGAAGTAAACGCGGACAATGGCGGCGTTTACCTGACATTGAACCCCCAGACAGATACGGAGAACATCGATCTCTACCCGATCTTTACTGAAGCTCGTTGGGCGGACTTCGTAGCCGGCCCTAGCGGCAGTGGCGCTACCTACGTAGCTTCCGAGTATCGTGAAGCATGGGGACGTGCGATGCCAGTCGGAACCCAGATCGATCCGGATACGAACGCATTTGATACACTGACTCTTTCCACGCGCGCAGGTTACGATTTCAACGGCTGGTACGCATTTGCCAAAATGGATGCGAACGGTCTGATCACGAACCTGACGACTCCGGCTGCTTTCGATGTAACCTATCTGGATTACAGCACCACTGGTGAATTCACACAAAAGACCGTTACTATTTACACCACCGCTATCAAGGTCTCCAACGGAGACGGCAGCATCATCAGCGATGGCGCTGACTGTGGTGCATGGAAACTCGTCGATAACGGCGATGGCACCGGTACCCTTACACAAACCACATCCGATGATCCGCAGGTTCTTTTCGATACGACCGGCGGCCATTTGAGATTCTTCGATGCTCTCGACCGTTTGACGCTTTATGCGAACTGGTCTCCGAGCGGCACCCTGATCACGATCGTATACTGGACGGAAAATGCCCTGGAGAAAGGCGTTGTCGCCAGTCCGATCGAAAAAGAAAACTATTCTTCCAGTGCTGTAAAGACCATTACTACCGGCGAGCTGAATGCACAGCTCGGAACGAGTTTTGCTTCCGGCTCTACGATCACTCCGAGTGATTTGGCGGCTTATACGCTTCCTTGTTACGGCTACGCCCAGCCGGTCAGCCTGACTGACGGTAAGATCCTGAGTGATGACGGCGACAATGATACCGATGGTGTTAAGGCAGTTCCTGCCGGTGACGGAAAGTTCTTCGAACTGAACAGCAGTCTTTCCGATGCTTCAAAAGTCATCAATGGTGACGGCAGCACCGTTATCAACCTGTATTTCAGCCGTATGACTTTCAAACTCGTCTTCCACATAGGACGCGACGGCTATGTAAAAAATTCCGGTAACCAGAAGACCGCCGAACTTTGGGACGGAAACTGGATCGAATTCATGTTTAAGGACGCGAAGGTCACCGCTCTCGGATACCCTGCGCCCGGAGCTCCCAAAAGAAATCCGGGAGCATCTCATCCCGGCATTTATTCGATGACCTATATCCCGGACGGAAAAACTTATACGTCCGAATATGTAACAACGAACGAGAATGTCATGGGCGATTATGTGCCCGATGGCACCTATGACCCTGATGATATGACGAACAATCTCTATATCATCGAAGCAAAATACGGTTCTTATATCGGTGACCGCTGGCCGTCCCGAATGAATCCCAACTTCTCCTTCGTAGATAAGGAAAACTCGAACTTAACTCTGTATATTTGGGGTGCTTATTACGGAAGCCTCTACTGCAAGATCGCAAATGAACGTCCGGATGGCGGTGATGTTAACAACCGGAACCCGGATATTAACGGTGTATACGACTACATGTCAAAAGAATTGTGCAGCAACCGCGAAGGCACCGAGATCATCAATTCGAATCGCGTACATCATTTAGTAGCCTACTATGGTACGGCAAATAAAGCCGATCGTTTCAAAAAATACCATTTGCTCTATCAGGCGATCCCGGGCGTAACACCCGATGGTGTTTCGTTATACCCCGGTACGGACTACGCGCAGTATCCGTCGACCTCGTGGGCCAGTCAAGCTCAGAATTCAGCAGGTGTCAGTTCGATTCTGGGTGAGAGTTTCTACGAACCCGGTACCGCTAAAGTCGTTATATCCAACGTTAAGCCGCAATACCAGATCGGCGATACCGAAAACGGCTACGAAATGATCTACAGCTGTTATGACGGAACGCTGCATACCGATCCTGATGACCCCAGCCGTTCGGTTTACGATATCTACTTCTTCTACCGCCCTCTTCAGTATACATTGACCTTTAAGTATGAGAACGAGCAGGATTGGAAAGTAGATTCCTACTATGTCGGACAGACTCTCGCAGACGCAAAGAAGCCCGAATATGAAGATCCGCAGAAGGAAGGCTATTACTTCCTCGGCTGGTATGACAACGAAGCCGGCATCGGTGAACCGTTCGACTTTGCAAATGCGGTCATGGAGGAATCAAACATCATCCTCTATCCCGTCATGCGAGAACTCACCTACGTGGTGAAGATCGACCCCGCCGGCGGCGTGATCGACCATATCAACTACGACGATGCAAGCGCCGCTTTCCATTACACGGATCCGGCCTACACTGGCTTTGGAGTACAGACCGGTAGCGATAACAAACATTCCGGTCACCAGACCTCGCAGTCGACGTACTTCAACGCGACCTATGGCACTCCGATCGGCGAGTATTCGATTCGCCGTGACTATGTCAAGCTTACAGATAAAGAGCAGAATCCGAGTGACCCGAATTACTATGATCCTACTGCTTCGAACCAAGAATGGTATTACTACATCAATACACAGTTTGGTAAGACCTTAAGTGGTGCTCCGATCGATGGTGACTGGGGATTAAACGCAGACCTGCGTAACGCCGTATACGTGACCGAAACCCAGTTGCAAAACTACTACCAGTATTACTGTCACGTTGTGGATGGTGGTCTGACTCCCGATTCGGATAACCCGAACGGTTATTACTCCGGTGTTGTAAAACTCACCTATGATCAGTTCTGTGATACCTATGTGAGTGGTCCTTATCGCCCGGTAGGCAGCGGCGACAAATATTCCTTCATGGGTTGGTATCAGGTATTTGACGACGGCACGGTCGCTTCCATGCCGTACAACTTCAACGACCCTGTATACAACGACATCGAGCTCCGCGCACAGTGGCGTTACGATGGCGGATACTACATCAAGTATAATCCCTACTATCTGGATGAGGATGATACCGGACATGTTACGGCGGTAGTCGGACAGATCAGCGATGACGCATGGACGGATCCGAAGAACCCGAGCATTCAACTCTACTCCGATCGTGCTGTCACGAACATCCTTCGTGCTCCGACGAACGTCACCGCAGGTTACGTATTCCGTGGTTGGCGCGTCGTACGGGACAATGGTCCCAGCTCCTACAGCGACTCGTATCGTGATTGGGTACCTTATGGACCTCTGGTATACTACCAGCCGGGCGACGAATTTATCGTTGACTCCGAGTTGGTTTCCGAGATCAATCTGGCCGGTGGGACCGGTAAGATCATCCACTTGCAAGCTTATTACGAGAAGGAGGAAGACTCCTCCCGTCGTCCCGAGGTCACGAACCTGGTTTTGGATGCAAATGAGCCTTATGGCGGATATGTAAACACTTCAGATGCTACACTGCTTCCTGAGCTCGGCGCTCCCGGCAGTTCGACGATCAATACCGCAGATCACCTGGATGCACTTAACCATCCGACGCAGATCCTGTTTGGTGATTTCCAGTCGAATACGGCGATCCACTTGTATCGCTATGCAACAACGAAGACTTTTGACGGCATTACCGGTACGAACTTCTTCAGCAACGACGGCAACTACATGCTGATCGGTTTCGACCCGAATTCCGATCCTCGGAATCCTTCGACCGACAGCGCCTTCGTTCCGGCCTACAGTCCGGACTCTGTGATCTCGATCCCGAGAACCGAAACCACCACACTCTACGCGATGTGGGAGCCGAAGATCTACGTTACTTTCGTTAACACAACAAACGAGCCGATCACCGTCAACTTAAGCGGTACCGGAACCGATACCATACGTATCGTCAACTCCGTAACCGGCGAGTACGACCGTGAAGAAAGCTCCGGTACATTTACCGTCCCGGCAAATGACCAGGTTAAGATCGTACTTCCTGCAGCTACTGCCGGAACCGATACATTCACCGCTACAGCGATGAATGACCATGTACAGAAGACTAAGATGAGTGTCAGCGGTGAGTACGGCAGCACATCGCCATACGGAACCGGCTGCACCGATATCCCGAACGGTTACGAAACGACCTACACCGGAGTCCTGCAGCTCAATGCGACCGGTCTCATCGTTACTTACACAGAAGTACCCGACGCACAGGTCGATTTCGATGTTAACAGCGGCGTATGGACAGAGACTTCCACGGATTACGTTCATTCCGATCTGGATCCGGATCTCTATTATATCGATGCCGCAAACATCGTTAACAACCAGTACAAACCGGCAGATCCGTCCCACCCCGATTATTTCTTCCTCGGATGGACGACGAACCCTTACGTGGCATCGCATACCGACTTTACCGGAACCAACGCGGTAACCTGGGGACCCGATACTTACCTGATCCCCGAAGAGGGTGAAACACTCCTGGATGTCGTTAACCGTGAGTATATTTGGGATTTCAGCAAAGAGCCTCCTTACGATGAGACACTATACGCCGTATGGGCTCCTTATGTAACGATCACATTCGACTTACAGAGATACGGCACAGGTTACCATGTTTGGAACGGCCCTGATACGACCGATGTGGACGGAATGCACGTTTTCTATCGCGAAAGCCCGAACAGCCGATTTGTCACATACAAACTGGCTCCCGGCGAAACCGTTCCGAAACCCATGGATCCATCAAAAGATCCGAGTTGGTCTAACAACAATGCTAATTTTGTAGCTTGGTTAACTGTAAATAGCCGAATTAATGATACCCAGTTGCCCACACATAGTACCATTCTCAACAACACCTTTGATTTCACACAAGGTGTGTCTGCGGATAAGACGCTATATACATCGTGGACTGCACTTCAGCCCCAGATATTTACATTCACCGTGGAAAACCACGTCACGGACGGAAAGGATGGCGATACGTTCACGTATACCATCGCTGTCATAAATGAGAAGGTATTTGGTAAACTCGGAACCAGCACCACGAACTCCGTCGGCACTCCCGACCAGAGATGGGGCTCTGTAACAACAACCCTGAAGAACAACGAGCAGTACACGGTTATTGTAAAAGTAATCCGATCGACTGTGTATAATCCCAACGTATATGCGATCGTGATCGATGTGATCGACAGCAGTGGCCAAACGATAAAGACCGGCCACGTGGTCTATTGCAATAAGAACACGAATAAGAACTACACATCCGCATATAGGCTCACTCTTTCCATCAATCAGGAAGAGAAAGATGGGTATACGACCGAAGTCGAAACACAGTATGTGCAGGGTATCGTTTTCCCTGATCAGGACCCCAGTGACCCTGATACGTTGCCTGAAGCAAATACGTTCAAATTCTTATCGAAGTTCGGCGCTTCGTTCGAACCGGCGATCAACGGTTACGATGCCAACCATCTCGATAACAGTCTCACTGTTGTATTCACCAACACAAGCACTCGTGTCGTAGCGCCTACCGGTCATTCGACCGATATGCTGCCTTACATCTTCATGTTGGGCTTCGGTACGCTTCTGTGCCTCGGTATCTACTTCGGTAAACACCGTAAAAAGATTTAAAAAAGATCAACACGATAAAAGGCCTGCGTCAAAACGTTCTTTCGTTTTGACGCAGGCCTTTTTCTGCCCTTTTTGTCTTCGAGGTGTATTATTCCGCCAGGACTTTCAAATCCGCCCTCAGAGCGGCGATACGGGCTAAATACGGCAAGTAATCGGTATCCGTCTGTGCCCGAAGAAGTTCGGTGATCTCACACACGATCTCATACAGCGGTGTAAGCGAAAGGTTTCCGAGCACCCCTTTTAAGGCGTGGGCGGCTTCAAACGCGCCCTTCAGGTCGCGCTCTCCGATCCGCTCGCTG
>JAFYZH010000028.1 GCA_017548765.1 Lachnospiraceae bacterium
ATAAAGTAGTGGACAAAACAGCATATGTCAACTATACTAGGACTGATACGTTTTTAAACAAGAGGTGATGAAAGATGAATATCAAAACCAAGCAGTTCCAGATCCTGACGGATATCGATCTGGTCTGGAAGCTGATGACGGATGTATATAACCATGAGGAGAGCAACGGGCCGGCGGCGCCGTTTTTTGAGTATGCGGTCACTTCGCCGTGGCATGATAAGGATTATGTGCGGCTGAACCGCTTCTGGCTGGATGGAGATCTTCCCGTGGCGTTTGTGTTTTATGAGTCTTCGGTCACGGAGCTTTTCTTTGTGCTGCGGCCGGGATATGAGTTTTTGGCGAAGGATATGATCGACTACGCGGAGACGATGTTTCCGAAGTTTGAGGATCCGCAGGAGCTGATCTTTTCGACGGGACAGAAGGCATTGATCGAGGAAGCGAAGCGGCGCGGATATCAGAAGATCTACGATGAGACCGACCGGATCTTTGATTTCCGTACGGGGGATCTCGATTACCCGCTGCCGGAAGGTTATCATTTTGTAGAATCCAGAACTTCGGATCCGCTGAAGGTCGCGAAGTGCCTGTGGGAAGGCTTTAACAGCAACGAGTACGGACCGTTTGTAAACTGGGAGGTTCCGACGAAGAACGGCGGCCTGAGTCCACACGAATTGTACCAAAATGTGCTGGGGGCCACGATAGCGCCGTCACCGCATTCGACCTACGATTACACCGTGATCATCGCGGATGAGGCGGACGAATACGTCTGCTTTTCCGGTATGTGGTGGGTTCCGGAGAACCGCCTGGCATACATGGAGCCGTTGTGTTCCGTGCCGCGGGTACAGCACAAAGGTCTGGCGGCAGCCGCACTTTCACAGCATGTTCGCACATTGCGTCCGCTCGGCGCGGAGATCATGACCGGCGGTGGAAACGAGTTCTACAAAAAGATCGGTTACCAGGGGATCCACGTTCTGGAGCATTATCGGAAGTAAACAAAATAAACTATAAATTTCAGGAGGGATGTAACATGTCAAAAATTACCAGAGAGAGTTCTCTTCGCTACTGGGACAATGCGCACCGGGAGTACAAAAGAGAGAACATCAAGTACGATGACTGGTTGGAGAGTTTCGATGAGATGATCATGAACTGCAAGAAGCCCATATTGGACCTGGGCTGCGGCAGCGGTAATGACACCAAATATCTGATCGAAAATGGGAAGGAAGTCATTTCCTGCGACCAGTCGCAAAACGCCATTAACAATATCCGAAAGAATTTTCCGGAGGTGAAGGACGCCATATGTTTTAATATGTTGGACGGCATGCCTTTCGAGGATGACTCGTTCGAGGTGATCATCGCGGATCTGTGCCTCCACTATTTTGACGAGGCGGACACGAAGGCGATCATTGCCGAGATCTGGCGCATCCTCATGCCCGGCGGCCACCTGATCTTCCGCGTGAACTCGTTGAAGGACGTGGCACACGGAGCAGGCCAGGGCCCCGAGGTAGAAAAGCATGTATTCGAAATGGAGGGTAAGGAGATCAAGCGTTTCTTCGATGAGGCCGATATCCGTCACTTCTTCGGAGACTTTGAATTCGAGTTTTTGAATGAAGAGATCATGACGCGGTATCAAAAGTCGAAGCCGCTCTTCAAGGTTTGTGCAAAAAAGATCTGATACTTTGCAAAAGGCGCTTTTAAAGCGCCTTTTTACATTATTTGTGGAAAAATCATACGAAAAGTCATTTTTATAGGACACCTGGCCTATTATACTGGGCTCATAAGGCGAAATGCAAATAAAACTATTTAGAATAAAGGAGGCTTGTATCTATGAAGAAGAGATTTTTAGCAACTGCAATAGCGGTATTTATGTTGGCCGGTTGTGCACCGATCGAGGATCGGAAGAATACCAACCAGGCACAAAATAATCAGCCGGCAAGCGTGGTGGTAAATGATAACCGCACCGGAAATACAAACACGGATAGTAGCGGAAAGAACGACGGTAGCAGTTCGTTGCTTCCGGGCCAGCCTTCGGGAGGCAGCGGTGAACAGGGCGGTGCTTCGGTAACTCCCGCCGAGGCCGCTACGGTGACGGATGACCAGTTCGAGAAGAAGGGCTACCTCTACAAGAACATCCTCGGCGACACATTGTACTTCTGCATCGTGAAAAACAATTCCGCCGCGACCGTTGAAGTAAAGGGCAATGCGAGCGCGAAAGACGCAGCGGGCGCAGTGCTCGGAGTGAATGACAGCAGGATCCACGTCCTGGCGCCCGGCGAGACGAGCATCATGTCTTTCTATTTCCACGATGTGGGAGCTCCCGAAAGTGTGGAATGTACGCTGAGTTACGATACGACCCCGTACTATAAGCCGGTCATCAACAACATCGCCATGGAGCAGACCATCAACGACCGCAACCTCACGATCGTCGCCACAAATAAGGGTTCGATCAATGCACAGTTTGTAGAAGCTTATGCATTGTTCTTCGATGCGGAAGGAAACGTGGTCTCCTACACGACCGGGTATTTGACGGATAAAGATTCCGAGATCAAACCCGGCGCATCGATCGCAAAACAGCTCGATGCATACGAAAGCTTCGATCATGTCGAATGTTACCTGACCGGACGATCCGACGGGGAAGCTTCCGAGGTGGTTTCCGAAGTGTCCGACAGCGATTTCGCCGTTACGGAGTATCATTATCAGAACATCATCGGGGACACCATGTATTACCTGGCGATCAAAAACAACAGTTTGAAGACTGTCGGGATCAACGTCAACATGATGGCGTACGACGCCGCGGGTAGTGTAGTCGGTGCCGCCAGCGGACATATCACGGTGCTTGGGGCGGGTGAGGAGTCCCTCGCCAGCTGCTACTTCAGCCATGTGGAAGGCATTGACCACGTGGACTATACCCTGGAGTATTCGACCGACTTGTACTACAGCCCCGTGATCGCGGATCTGAAAGTCGAATACACGACGAATGAGAAAAACGCGATCGTCACCATCACGAATAACGGAAGCGAACCGGCCGAATTCGTCGAAGCTTACGCATTATTCTTTGATGCAGACGGAAATATCGTGCAAAACGACACGACCTATTTCACGGATGATGATTTCGAACTCAAACCCGGAGCGACCATCACGAAGCAAATGAATGCGTATAAAACATTTTCAAGCGTTAGGATCTACGTTTCCGGACGCAGAGACAAATAATAAGACACAAGAAAGGAGACTTATCATGAAAAAGATCTATTTTACCATCACAGGTATGCAGCACTACTTCGGCATCGATTTCCTGAAGAGGGGAATGAAAGTTAAGCTGGAGAAAGAGCCCGATAATGACTACGACAAAGAGGCGATCCTGGTTAAGATGAAAGGCATGGGTAAGATCGGCTACGTCGCAAACAGCACGTACACGGTGCTGGGCGATTGCATGAGCGCCGGCCGTCTGTATGACAAGATCGGAAAGAAAGCCAAAGGAAAGGTCCTGTATAAGACCGCTAAAGGCGTAGTTTGCGAGCTGTGCGAGAAGAAAGAGGACTGAGACACATTCCCGGGCCGGGGAGACATCTCCCCGGCCTTCGGCAGGAGAGCGGGCGTCGCGTAAGACTGCAAAACGAGATTAGGTATAGCAAAATCGACAGTTTTGCATTATAATGAGAGGAGATGGCGCTATCGCCGTCGGATCCTGCGAACGCTTGCTCAGAAAGGGGCCTGCCTTGAAGAAAAAATACTGCTACATGGATGTCATGCGCGTGATCTCCATGTTATTCATCGTTTTTTATCATATGTTGGTCGCTTTGTATTCTACCGGAGCACGTGCGTACGATTCGTTACAACCGTATTTCGAGAATAAAAACATACATATAGCGACCGTCGGAGTCGGCATCTTCTTCATGCTGTCCGGCGCCGGCCTGATGCTTTCTTCCCAAAAAGACAAATTCAAAACAGGGGACTTCTATAAGCATCGTCTGATAAAGATCCTGATCCCGTATTACCTCGTAAATGTTTTATATTTTCTGTTCCTGGTATTGATCCAGATCCATCGCGGACACAGCATCAGCGCGCTTTTACCGAAGCGCATGACGATCCTGCGTCCGTTTGCGATGCTGTTCGGTATGGATACCTATATGATGACATTCATGGGCGGAAATGCCTATTCGCGATACTTCGGCGACACGGCGCTGATGTACGGTATCGGCGAATGGTTCCTCGGATGCCTGGTTCTTATGTACTTCCTGTTCCCGCTCCTGCGGAAAGCGATGCTTAAGAATAAGTGGTTGACACTTGCGATCTCGACGGCCTACCTGATCCTGATCGTTGCATTCTACAGCAAGATCCCGTTGTTCCGCATCATGGCGGATGTGCCGTTCTGCAATTTCTTTGTAAAGATCTACGATTTCATCCTGGGCATGTTCCTGGCGCTCGTGATAAAGGAGACCCCGCGCTGGACGTTCTGGCCCGCATTGGCCGTCGTCCTGACCTTCATATTCTGCCCGGTAAAACTTCCGCTGGATATCAGCATCGCCATCGTTCTTTTGAACCTCGCGATCTATCTGGTATTCCTGCGTATGGAACCGCTGTTTGAAAAAGCGAAGAAGCCCATGAAGGCCGTCGTTTTCCTGTGCAAGTATTCCTACATCTACTTTTTGGTACACCATGTGGTCATCCTGCAGGTCACCGAGCGAAAGTTCGAACGATATAAAACGAGCGGCACGGCGTTTTTGAAGCGCGATATCCTGGTGCTGTTTTTGGAGGAACTGCTGATCGGCGTGGTATGCGCAGCCGTTGTTGCCTACCTACTGAAACTGCCTTCCCGTATCTTCAAAAAAAGGGAGGAAGGGTCGGACGGATCCGGAAAATGACCGAAGAAGGGGCGAAACCTTGCGAGAAAGGTCGACATGTGATACAATGCATGTTGTGTCTGAAAAAACCACCGCACCGAATGGGCGCGGATCCCATATATAGAGAGACTAAGGAGAAATGATATGAAGACGAAAGTATTTATCGACGGAAGCGAAGGAACTACCGGACTTCGGATCCATGAGAGATTTTCACAAAGAGACGATATCGAGCTGCTGGCCATCAGCGCAGAACTCAGAAAGGATCCCGAGGAAAGAAAGCGCCTGATCAATTCTTCCGATATCACCTTCCTCTGCCTGCCTGACGTGGCGGCGATGGAGTCGGTTTCCCTCGTGGAAAATGATCACGTTGTCATCATCGACACTTCGACCGCACATCGTACGAACGAGGGCTGGGCTTACGGTTTCCCTGAACTTTCGAACGAACACCGCAGCGCGATAAAAAACGGCAAGCGTATCGCCGTTCCCGGCTGCCACGCGACCGGATTCATTTCCCTCGTTTACCCGATGGTAGCAGGCGGCTTCATGCCCGCGGACTACCCCGTGAGCGCATTTTCCCTGACCGGATATTCGGGCGGCGGAAAGAAGATGATCGCGGCTTACGAAGCGGAAGGTAAGACACAGGATCTGTTTGCGCCGCGTGAATATGCACTCACACAGCAGCATAAGCACCTGAAAGAGATGAAGAAGATCGCGGGTCTTAGTCGTACACCGTTGTTCTCCCCGATCGTGGACGACTACTACAGCGGAATGGTCGTAACCGTGCCGCTTTACACCGATATGCTTAAGGGCGCGACTGTTGACGGTGTTCGCGCGTTCTTCAAGGAATTCTACAAGGATCAGAAGTTCATCACCGTTGCGGATGCTGACGACGAGATCGCATCGACCGGTTTTATCTCCGGTAACCAGCTGTCCGGCTACGACGGCCTGAAGATCTACATCACGGGCAATGAAGACCGCATCCTGCTGACTTCGCAGTTCGACAACCTGGGTAAGGGTGCTTCCGGCGCTGCCATGCAGTGCATGAACATCGTACTCGGCTGTGACGAGGCGAAGGGCCTGAACCTGTAAACCTGACGATCATCATAGAAAGTACCAAGGCCGGTCCTGTGACCGGCCTTTTTTGTTTCTTTCGCATTGTTTTGCACAAATCTATCGAAAAATGTGATACAATACAAAGCAGATGTGTTCAGGGAAACAGAAGCTGATCGAAAAGAAACCAAATGAGGAAGGAGAATGTAACAAATGAACAACAATCGTATCCCGGAGGGTTTAAGTGAGAGTGAGGTAGCGGCTTCGGCCTGCGAACTCGATGAGTTACGTCCTACGATCGTGCGCGAGTTTGATATCGTGGTGGTCGGAGCCGGTGCAGCGGGCGTTCCCGCGGCAGGCTGGGCGGCGGAACTCGGGGCGCATGTCGCATTGCTCCAGAAAGAGTCACACGTCGTTTCGCAGGGAAACTGCGGTTCGGCGATCATCAAATCGCGATCGACCGAGGCCGGCATCGCGAAGTGGATCCACCACACGAACGGTCTGTGCGACTGGCGCGCGGACGTGAAGCAACTGCGTGCGTACGCCGACCATTCGGAGGAGGCCATGATGTGGTTTTGGAACCGCGGCGGCTTCACTACGGAGACGGAGTACGGGGACGGCAGTAAGGTCGACAGTAACACAGAGAGTGCGAAACTGCTGAACGACGGCGACAAGCTGTGCGCTTTCATCAGCACGAGCGGCGACTTCACGGGAACCTGGCGTGACCGCGAGAACAGCTATGAGTACGGCGATGACCACTGCTATTTCTGGGCACCGTGGGTAGGCCCGAAGCCTCTGAACGTGGGCAATGCTTTGAAGAATATCCTGGATAACGTAAAGGCGAAGAAGCCGAACCTGGAAACATTTTTCTCCACACCGGCCGTACAGCTGGTAAAAGAAGGCGAGCGTGTGGTCGGCGTGATCGGCCGCAGTCCCGAGGGAGATTACATACGTTTTAACGCAAAGAAAGCGGTCATCCTGGCTACCGGCGACTATACGAACAACGCCGCCATGGTAAAACACTGGTGTCCGGACATTGACCGATTCGACAAGAAGCAGTTCGGCAAGACGGGCGACGGACACATCCTCGCGATGAGCGTGGGTGCTCAGATGGAGCCGCTCGGCCACACGAAGATGATGCACGATTTTGACTCGGCGCTCATGTGGGAGGAGCCGTTCCTGTATCTGAACATGAACGGAGAACGTTTCACAAATGAATACACCGGTTTCGTCTACATGGGGAACCTGCTGAAGTTCCAGCCGTCCTATAAGGGGACCATGCTGGACGCGGACCATAAGGAAAGCGGTTCGAAGGGGTGGTATTGCACCATCTATGACGACAGTTACATGTCCTGGCCGGATGAATCTTTCGTCAGCGGTAAGGTCCCGCCGCAGGTCATGAAGAAGTTTATTCCCGGCGCGGTAGAGAACCCGCAGGGTGTTTTCCAGAATCTGATCGATCTGCACTGCTGCGACACGCTGGAGCAGCTCGCGGAGGAGCTCGGTCTTCCGTTCGAGACCATGAAGGCATCCATCGATCGCTATAATTCGCTCTGTGAGGCGGGCTGTGACACGGATTTCGGTAAACCGTTAAAATATATGCACAAGATAGAAAAAGCGCCGTTTTGGGGCGCTAGGAAGCATATACGCGTATCTGCAGAGGTTTCGGGAGTGATCGTCAACGAAAACGCCCAGGCTCTGGACGCTTCCGGCAACCCGATCCCCGGACTGTACTGCGCCGGCAACCTCGGCGGCCCGTTCTACGGCGGCGCCGACTACCCGTTCCACCAGACCGGTCTTTCATTAGGACGTTGCTACACCTTCGGCATGATCGCAGCGAAACATGCACTCGGAGAGCTGTAGTTTAAACAAATATACAAAATCTAAGGGGGTTTTATATGGTAAATGTAAAAGGACGCTGGGCACTGATCACAGGTGCCAGCAGAGGTATCGGTTACGGAGCCGCGGTGTTTATGGCGAAACAGGGCTGCAACCTGATCCTGCACGGAAGAAAAGAGGAGCATCTTACGAAGGTGCTCGAAGAAGTTAGGAGCTACGGCGTGGAGGCATACGCAGTAGCGGCGGAACTGTCCGACCTGGACGCAGTCGCTAAAATGCTTCAGACGATCGATGAAAAAGGCACGGATGTCGATATCATCCTGAACAATGCAGGCATCCAGATCGCATATCGTGTCGATTTCCTGACGACGCCGGTATCAGACTACGAGGAAAGTTTTAAGATCAACACGATCGCTCCCATGATGATCGTCTATCACTTCCTGCCGAAAATGGTCGAAAAAGGCTTCGGACGCATCGTCAACACGACCAGCGGGATCCGGCGTGAACCTCAGCAGGCAGGCTATTCTGCGAGTAAGGCCGCGCTCGATAAAGTCACCATGGATCTTGCATCCGTTTATAACGGTACGAACGTCATGGTAAATCTTACCGACCCGGGATGGTGCCGCACCGACCTCGGCGGCCCGTCGGCGCCGAACGCGCCCGAGAGTTCATTGCCCGGAGTGGTCGTCGGAGCATTTGTGGATGATCAGAAGTCCGGCCGATGCTTCGGCGCAGGGAATTTCTACGGAATGACTCTGGAAGAGGCTGTAAGGCATGCAGAAACTGCATTGCCGGTATATACCGGATCGCTTGAATAAAGTGGATCCGAGATTAAGGAGGGTGCCTTGACATGCTCGGATATATTATTTTGAATTTCTTTCCGGTAGCGGTCGTGTTTGTGCTCCTATCGTTTTTTCTGTTTTATCATGATCGCAAGTGGGCGAAGCGCGCGGGTTGCGAACCTAAAAAGTCTTACAGCGTCATGCTTATCATAAGTGTGTCATTGATCTGGTTGTATATTCTCGGGTTCGTTTTACTCATGGTTTTATTGTCGACAGGAATGGCAGGTATGTGATATGAGTGATAAACGCTTTTTCCGTATATTGATCGCGATCATCGTTTTGGGGCTTATCGTCACCGCTTTGCACATGGTCTACATCGTCCATGCGTATGAAAACGCTTCGATCATACAGTTTATCGCGCGGGAGTGGTGGCCATGAAGAAAGTACTGATCCTTATAGCCACGGCCTTGATATTCGTCGCGGTCAATGTATTCCTGTACATGTCGATCACGCGAAGGCTCGCGAACAATTTCAGCGGGACGGACCAGATGAAGATGATCGACGTGGGAAGATATCTGCCGTTTGAAAGCGGCTCGGAACTGGCTCGGACCGGTTCGTCGTTGAAGTTTTCAAAAGAAGATGAGCTGCCCGTTCTCGACGGCGCGGCGGCCTTGGTGCCGGTCTATGCATCCGTGATCGAGAATTGCTATCCGCAAGGCACTGTCACCTATGAGGGCGGCACGTTCTCGGATGACAACAAGTACGGAGAAAACTTTGCAGAAGACAGCGTGATGCAATACCAAAACACGATCCGTGGCTTTAACGCCCTTCTGGATGACTCGATCGATCTGTTCTTCACTGCGCACCCGTCGAAGGAGCAGATGCAGGACGCGAAAGAGCGCGGTGTCGAACTGGAGATCGTGCCTGTCGGGAAGGAAGCTTTCGTGTTTTTCGTGAATAAAAAGAACCCGGTGGAAGACCTAAGCATTGACCAGGTCCGCAAGATATACCGCGGAGAGATCAACAACTGGAAGGAAGTCGGCGGACCGGACAAACGGATCAACCAACTGACACGTATCAAAGGCTCCGGCAGCCAGACCATGATGGAGAAGTTCATGGAAAATGACATGTTGACGAAGCGCCATCCGCTCGCGATCTTCGGAGCAGCGATCGGCTACTCGTTCCGGTTCTACCTGGCCACGATGGTCGCAGATGATAATGTCAAGATGCTCTCGATCAACGGTATCTATCCGAACGCGGAAAATATCCGCAATGGCTCGTATCCGATCAGTGCGAATTTCTACGTTGTGTATCGGAAGGACGAGACCAATGCAAACGTCAAAAAGCTCGTGGACTGGCTTCTTACTCAGGAAGGCCAGACCATGATCGAAGCGTGCGGATATGTCGGGCTGGAATAAAAAAGAAGGGGGACAATGCTATGTATGGAGCGATCCTGGGAGATATGATCGGTGCCCCATATGAGTTCGATCAGGGAAAGAAGACGAAAGATTTTGAACTCTTTGACCCGCGCGTGCATTATACGGATGATACGGCGATGACGCTGGCGGTCGCGCGTGCCCTGCTGCGTGCCGGGCGTGATGCCGATGAGGCGACCATGAAGCAAGCCTTCGTTGCGTGCATGCAAAACATTGGTCGGAGATATGCTTTAGGCGAGTACGGCGGGCGTTTCTCGGTCTGGCTTCGCGAGCGTGATCCGCAGCCTTATAACAGCTGGGGAAATGGCTCCGCCATGCGCGTGAGCGCGGTGGGCTGGTTCTTCGATACCCTCGAGCGTACCCGTGAGGTGGCGCGCTGGTCTGCCGAAGTTACCCACAACCACCCCGAAGGAATTAAGGGCGCCGAGTCGGTCGCTACGGCCATCTACCTGCTGCGCACCGGGCATACGAAGGAGGAAGTGAAGGACTACATCGTCGCTGAATTCGGCTACGACTTTTCGCGGACCTGCGATGAGATCCGCCCGACGTATCACCACGTGGAAAGCTGTCAGGAGACTGTCCCCGAAGCATTTACCGCGTTCTTTGAAGGCGACTCGTTTGAAGACGTCGTCCGTACCGCCGTTTCCTTAGGCGGCGACTGTGACACCCTGACCTGCATCGCGGGCTCGCTCGCCGAGGCGTGCTATGGCGTGCCGGAGCCGTTGCGGAGAGAATGCGAGCAGAGGCTGCCGCGGGAAATGATGGAGATACTCACGGAGTTTTTGAAAAGCGTGAAGTAGCATTTGAAATATAATAATCCCCCCTTCCCATTGGGCTTTCAGACCCGATGGGAAGGGGGGATATCATTTGATTGAAAGGTTCGATGAATTCCTCGACGAAGTATTTGAGGATTTTGAAGAAGAGGGTGACGAAGAAAATGAGGAGGACTAAATAATCTTGTAGTTGAGGGCAATATCATTTATACTATAAGTATCAAATGTGCAGGTTGAAGGCAGGATATGTCGAGATGACGAGCATTGCCCGCTATGAAACGGAAGAATAAAGCCATAGAAGGAGAAGATACATGAAGTCCTATTTGATTGCAGATACTACTCGCGAGGAGCGAGAGCAGATCGTGGAGGAGTCGCTGGGGAACATCAGCGGGTCCTGCGACGGATGCATGGCCGGATTGGCCGAGATGTACCAGGATTACATCGACGGGAAGAAAGAGATCCGCGAGATCAACATGGAGTTTCGCGCGCGGTATACGTCGGGGAGCGAAGCGCCCGAGCGAAACGGGTGCGAGTATTATAACGAGTGAGGGAATAACAGGAGAAATAATTATGCAGGACGATTCAATTCGTGATATGTTTGAGGAGATCAAGGATGCGCTCGAGGAACTGGTCGACGGGATCGAGGAAGCGGTGGATGAGGCCGTGATGGGGTCATTTCCCGAGAGTTTCGTCGAGGGCTGGGAGCAGTTTATGGCGGATCATTCGTTTGTGAAGAAGGACGGGACGGTCGTTCAGGGCTGGCCGGTGACGCGGGTGCTGAGCCCGGATAAGAAGAAGCAGCTCAATTGCTACGGCGGGCTGAAGGTCGACGGGCCGACGCTGATCGTGCAGACGCGGATCTCGTCGTGGGAGCCGCTGTACACGTTCGAGTCTGAGGAGGCTGCGGTGGAGGCACTGAAGAAGATCAGCGAGGCGATGCAGCGAGGCGACTCATTCATCGAATTGTAGAATCAAAACACGATCCGTGGCTTTAACGCTCTCCTGGATGGCTCGATCGATCTGTTCATGTACATATTATGATCACCCCTCCCACATCGGGGCGCTGCCCGACAGGGAGGGGGTTTATTTGTTGGGGCGTGTATTGTTTGTGTGAGTATCCTGTGCTATAATTCAAGTTGTAAAATAATCAGTCCGTAAATAGTTTTGGTAGCCTGTTTTGCCGATCGATATGTCCGGTAATACAAGGCTGTTGCTGATTCAAAAAACGGAACAATAAAAGGAGAAAGTGAAAATGAAGGGAACAACACACAAGCGTTACTTAATGGGAGTATTATGTACACTGATTCTGGCATTCATCCTGTTCGCACCAAACGTCGTGGAAGCGGCTGAATTGACCGCCACGGCGAATAAGACGAAGGAATTCGCCGGCTCGGAAAACGGAGAGGTCATCTATCTGACACTCTCCGGAGCGGGCACCAACACAAAGCTTATGGGAAAGCCGTCCTGGGTAACCAGCAGCGGCTCCGGCTCGAAATACACGCTCAAAACCTCAAAGAATACGTCAACATCCTCCCGTAAGGGTGACATCGTAATCCTTGACGGTAAGAAGACCTACACGCTGCGCATCACGCAGAAAGGCGCACCCACAAGCGTAACCGTGAAGTTTGACAATAACGGCGGCAAAGGAAAAGTCCCGAATAAATCATATAAGATCGGAAAGACATACGGGAAGCTCCCTGCGGGATCCACACCGCCCACCGGAAAAAAATTTGCCGGATGGTACACAAAACCGAGCGGCGGAACGAAGATCACCGAAAAGAGTAAGGTTTCGGCTTCAACCACCGTTCTGTACGCACACTACACGAATAAGTCCTACACAGTTAAATTTGACAGTTGCGGTGGTTCTAAGGTTTCATCCAAAAACGTGACCTACGGCACAAACTACGGAAAACTCACAACCCCGAAGAAGACCGGCTATAACTTTAAAGGATGGTTTACTGCTGCCAGCGGCGGCAAGCAGGTGACGGAAAAAACAAAAATGTCGACCGCAGTGGCGCATACCTTGTACGCACACTGGACACCGGCGACCTATACCATCACATTTGACAGTTGTGGCGGTTCTGCTGTTCCCAGCCGAAATGTAGCCTTCAACTCGACCTATGGCGAACTGCGTACCCCGACGAGAGACGGCTATACCTTCTTAGGCTGGTTCACAGCAGCCAAAGGCGGAACTCAGGTAACATCCTCTACGAAACTTACCAAAGCAGCCAAGCAGACCCTGTATGCCCAGTGGAAAGGCGGTTCGATCACCGTTCATTTTGATAACAACGGCGGTTATGGGGATGTACCGAATAAGAGCTACACGGTCGAGCAGAAATACGGTAGCCTTCCGGCAGGTACGACCGGTCCGAAAGGGTACGGATTTGACGGCTGGTTCACAGCCAGAACCGGCGGTACAAAGATCACGAAAGACTCGATCGTTTCAGCTGTCAACAAAACTCTGTACGCACAGTATAAGGCAAAGGTATTTACACTTTCTTTCAACAGTGTCGGCGGTTCTGCTGTATCCTCCCAAAAAGTGACTTTCGAAAGCAAATACGGTAACCTGCCGGTGCCGAAGAAAGACGGTTATTCATTCAGCGGATGGTTCACGGCAGAAAAAGGCGGAGTTGAAATTACAAAAGACTCTCAGGTGACCACCGCTTCTGATCACACATTGTTTGCTCACTGGAAAGAAACAGGAAAGTTTACTGTTACTGTGGATCATGGGGGAACAACTAAGACCTATACGGTAACCAAAGGTTCGACATTCACCTTCCCGTCTGCACCAACGTATGCAGATGGAACGAAATTTAGAGGATGGGTTACAGAGTGTAACGGTATGCGATCATCTGTTCGATATAATCCCGGTGATAAAATAACCATCGATGGTAACTACACGATCCGTCCGTCAACTATATATTATTATGAGAAATTGGGCGTTGTTGACGGATGGTCAGTATATATGCTTCAAAAAGGAGATGACGCAACTAAATATTTCAATGAAAAACACGGTGGACAAGTGTTCATAAAGATTATCGATGGATTGGATATCGATGGATATCCGGACTACAGTATTATAGATTCGTGGATGTTCACGAACGATTCTTTTAAAAAGCAGGTTTGTCAACTTATCATTAAGTACAACAAAGACCGTGGCCGCACATCGCGATGGAACCGATCTCTAACTGCATGTGTCGATGAGTGGACTGAGCACAATTTATTATATGCCGTATTTAAATATAGTTTGGAAGGCATATATTTTTATGAGCCAATCCCACTTTTAACAGAATCCGCGCGTAATGTTGACTTGGATGCAAAAGGATATGGATACCTTCCTGAACAGTTAAAAAATGAGCTTATAGAATGGCTTAATAAATTGTAAAAAAGTGAGGAACGCAAGCCTACTTCATGTCGGAGAAGGCAGTGCTATCATTTATGGACCGCTCCATCCGAGCGGTCCATTTTCTTAAACAACTCCATAATGATTGATTATTTCTGTCAGGGATGAGCCTATGCCCGACAGTTTTCTTTTCATGCCTCTTGTGCACGGTTTTTTCCCGTGCTATAATCAGGGCGTGTGCAGATGATCGAAATAGAATATGCATCTCTCTTTCCCGTCGCATGAACGAAAAGGAAAGAGATGTATATCTATGAATAAAACTAAATAAAGGAGTAGGGATAATGACAAAGGTATTCAAAAAAACTCGCATTTTCCAGTATCTATGCGTCTTGTTTCTGGCAATGATGTTGCTCGTACCGGAAACAGCGGAAGCGGCCAACCTGACGGTTTCTAGCGGAACCACCAAGAATTACACAGCGGAGGCAGGCGGGGGAACTCTCTCGGTTACACTGTCCGACGCATATACCAGTGTATCGCTTATGGGAAAACCAGACTGGGTCACTCAGTCCGGAAGCGGGGCTTCCCGTAAGATCACGATCCAAAAGAACACATCCACCTCGTCCCGAACGGGAAATGTAACCTATAGGGACGGATCAAAAACGTACACGATCAAGATCACGCAAAAAGGCGTATCCAATACGGTGACCGTTAAGTTTAACAATAACGGCGGCTACGGAAACGTTCCCAGCCAGACCTATACCATCGGGAAAACCTACGGCAGTCTTCCGGGCGCTCCTACACCGCCGAAAGGCATGAAATTCGACGGCTGGTATACGAAATCAAGCGGAGGAACACAAATCAAGACCAGCACAAAGGTATCTGCATCTTATACGACTTTGTTTGCACATTACTCGAACAAAAAATACACCGTTAAGTTCGACACCGACGGCGGATCTTCGGTATCTCCCAAAACCGTTACCTACAGTGAGACATATGGTACACTGAAGAGCCCGACCAAAACCGGATATACATTTGCCGGCTGGTATACCGATCCAAAGGGAGATAAGAAAGTGACTGCTGCCACCAAAGTCACCACGACAGCAGATCACACGTTGTATGCTCGCTGGAACGCAATAAAAGTGTCCGTATCCTTTAACAGCAACGGCGGTTCTACAGTCAAAGAGAAAACGGTAGCCTACAACAGCACTTACGGAACCTTGCCCACTCCCACCAGAAAAGGATATACCTTCCTCGGATGGTATACTGCTGCCAGTGACGGTACGAAGATCCAGTCTTCCACGAAGATGACCAAAACGTCCAATCATACGTTGTATGCGCAGTGGAAGGGAGATCCCATCACTATCAATTTTCAAGATAACGTTATACAGAGTCATTATGCAATAAGGACCTATCAGGTGGGCTCCAAGTTTGGCAGTCTTCCTTCAGGGCCTAAGCCACCCAAGCTCTCTCAGAAGTTTGACGGATGGTGGACGAAAAAAGAGGGGGGGACAAAAATAACTTCAAAGTCTATCGTTTCACCCGACTATACGACTTTGTATGCTCACTATGTTTACGACCCGGAGGCGTTCTTTAAAGACAATCAGTATAAAGAACCCGGCATAGCTAAGGTTATCCCTGAGAATTCTTCCATTAAAGACTCTAAAAAGATCGGAAACGACGAGTATATGGATCTCTTCAAGAATCGTAGCTCCATATACAATACTCAAGGGCTTAGAACACAAGACTATATTCAAGGTGTTCGAACGCGTGCTCTGGCAGTCCTGGATGTCGCTAAAGCAGCTGGAACCATCTGCACTCCGGATGCCGCTGCTCTATTGAACCATTACCTGCATGGAGATGGTTCAAGATATGACTATAGCGCGCATAATTATGTTTTCGATAGAAGCGTCGGTACAAAAGCTTATAACAAAACCGTCAATGATCTCATGCGCAAAATGGAAGCCTATCTGCTTAAAGGAAAACGATTAACCTTTGTGGACAAAGACTCAAAAAAGAATAAGATTTCCTTTACAGACGCAGGATGGGATGATATAAATGGCTTTCTCGCTGTAAAAGAAGGTTATACCGGCGTATCCGGATCTTGTTCATATGACGGCTCCGTCTACAGAATGGATCTTTATTTCTATGTACAGGATTATTATGACTTTTATTACAAGGATGGTGATCCAAACAGTCAGGCAAGTTTTGATGTCTTAGGTATTTGCTTGGATGAATTAGCTTTTCTGGTTCCTTTTGGATATGCAAAGCCTTTTGAGTCCTGCGCGGTTTTCCATGCTCGTATTTCATGGTATGAAGGTCAAAAAGCTGATATTTTGACTTCTTATACACCTTTAACCAAAGGCCAACCGTATGCTGAAATATATCAGTATACAAAGTAAACCCTGTCTTAGACAATACAGCATCAGAACGGGTGTTATGTATGTGATATGAAAAGGCTATCAAAGAAGTAATTCGATACTCATATTCGTTGGATACCGGCTCCGCCGGTGTTTAACCTATTTATGTATATTTAGATATACATTTATACTATCTATATTATTTTAGGAGTGCTGAAGCCTTTGATTTTACAGGGTTTCAGCACTCTTATTGGGACAAAAAAGGGGCATACTGGGACATTTGCCTTGTTAATTTGGGACATTTGCAGGGCTTTATTGGTACAAAAAGCGTGTTAACTTGGTACAATTACAGGGCTTATTGGTACAAAAACCTTGTTGAAAACCAGGCGTCGCATATAACTGGTACAAATTCCGTGTTGAAAACTATGCGGGATAAAAGCCGGAGTATGATACGAAACTGGTACAAAAACAGGGCGAGGGGAAAACCTCGAAAAGCCGGTACAATCGAGGACTTCACGATGATCCTTCCTGCGGAAAGTAGGACAAAAGCAGGGCGGGCGATCAAAAGTGGTACAAAAAGAGGGCTTGCGGGAGAATGTATCGGAGAGCCAGTAAAATCAAGGGCTTCAGGATGATATTCCCTGCGGAAAGTAGGACAAATTCAGGGCTGAACCACTAAAGTGGGACAAAAACAGGGTTGACATATGAATACTATGGAAAGCCAGTAAAATCAAGGGTTTCATGATGATACTTTCGGTGGAAAGTAGGACAAATTTAGGGCTGAACCACGAAAGTGGTACAAGGTCGTACATGATCGTTTTAAATGTAACCTACAAATGCAAACCGGATATGCGTTCCGTTTTTCTTTCTGCGATCACGCGTGAGGGGATCGATGCGGCGAGCCGGGCAGAGGCAGGGAATTTGAAATATGAGTACTATCTGTCGGTGGCTGAGCCGGATGAGCTGCTTTTGGTGGAGTGGTGGAAGGATGCACAGGCGGTGACCGAACATGGAAAGCAGGAGCACTATGCAGCGCTGGGCAGGCTGAAAGCAGACTATGTAGAGTCGACGAGCATTGCCCGCTATGAAACACAGGAACAGAGTATCTGACAGATCTGAAAGAATAATGCGTCTGAAGCGCGAAAACAACTGGAACAAAAAATACGATCCAAAGCGGCAGATAACCTCGGTTTTCTGCCGCTTTCTTGTAGGAAACAGGAAAAAAATGTAATGAATTGTTATATTTCAGCGACTATGGATTATATACGAAACGGCGCCGGTGTGGTATAATTACGTTGTTTGGTGTCGAGTGTGGTTTGCAGTATCGGCAGGATCGGAAAATGGTTGAAGAAAAACTGTCGCATAATAATGTGGATCGAGCGTAAATAGGGAACATGTTTGGAGGACGTATGAAAAAAAGAGGGGTTTTCAGCGTGGCGTGCGCGCTGGCGCTGATGCTGGCGGGGTGTAAGAGCACTCCGGATGAAACAAAAGACAGTATCGAGCAAGGGGTCGTGACCGATGAGGATAGAGTACTTCCGGTTTCGGAAAGAGGGCCTTATTTGATCTGTGAGCAGATCTTTCCGGATAAGAACTTCAGAAAATATATCGCCCGAAACCTGGATCTGGACGGCGACGGTGCACTTTCGATGGATGAGATTTCATCGATTAGGAAGCTGACTATTCAAGATATGGATATCCGCGATCTTTCCGGTATAGAGCTTTTTGAGAGTTTGATGGAACTGAACTGCGAAAGAAATCTCCTGACGAGTTTGAATCTCGCGGAAAATGCTTTTCTTGACACATTGACATGTCAGGATAATCAATTGACGAGCCTGGATCTTTCCAAAAACAAATCACTGATCTACGTGGATTGTTCGGGAAACCGGTTGGAGAGCCTGCTGCTGGATAATCCCAGGTTGACAGATCTGATATGCGAACGGAACCGGTTGGAGGAGTTGGACATCTCTTCGGAAACGGAACTATACTCACTCGTTTGCGCGAATAATCGCTTATCCGGTATTAATACGGAGAAAAACCCCGGTTTATTTGCTTTGTTGTGCGAAGGAAACCGGATCCGTGAATTAAACACGTCGAAAAATCTGCAGTTGGGCATCCTGTCATGCGGGGAAAATGAATTGGAGAAGCTTGACGTACGGATGAACATGGTACTGGGGGTCCTGAATTGCGAGCATAATCGTCTGTCTGAGTTGGATGTATCCTGTAACACGAGTTTGAATACTTTGGTATGCGGCTATAATCAGTTGTCCCATCTGGATCTTAAGAACAACACGAAATTAGATACTCTTACCTGTGAAGAGAATCGGTTGGAGACTCTCGATATAAGGAACAGTAAGGAACTTTGGACCCTGAAGTGTAATGGGAACCGCCTGACCGAATTGGATCTGTCAGCGACTCCCTTAACGATGTTGGATTGTCGGGACAATTTACTGAAAAGCGTGAATGTCCGGTGTTGCGCGATCAGTGTACGGATCAAAACGGACGATACCGTTACGATCGAAGGTTCCTACAAGAAGCCGATGGAAGAGGAAGTCATCCCCGTGGATAATGATCATTTTCCGGATGAGATATTCCAGGATTATATTCTGGAAAACCTCGACGCGAATCATGACGGGGGATTGAGCGAGAAAGAAATAGAAGCGATCACGACTATATCTTTACGTCAGTTAATATCGTTCACGGTCACTACGAGCAGTATTCATTACACGCATTCTTTGGTCGGCATAGGGGTTCACGATCTGACCGGGATCGAACTGTTCCCGTATCTGGAGTATTTGGATTGCTCCGATAATCCGATCGAGAAACTGGACCTGAAGGGAAATAAAGAGTTGTTAGTGTTGGCATGCTCCGGTATACAACTGAAAGAACTCGATCTGGAAATGAATACAAAACTGACGAACCTTAATTGTATGGATAACGAGTTAACGCATCTGGATGTTACGGGATTGAAGGATCTGACTTCTCTGTTATGCAGTGGCAATCAGCTTACGAGTCTGGATCTGACCGGTCTGGATAAACTGGAGACCCTGAACTGCTCCAGAAACCGGCTTCAGGAACTGGAACTTCCTGCCTCGCCTGACCTGAAGTATGTGTCTTGCCTCGCCAATCAGCTTACGAGTTTGAAACTGAATTCTACCGGGATCCGTGAACTCCATTGCGCGCAAAATCAACTCACGGATCTGAAGGTGGAAGGGTGCAGATCATTGATGACTCTGATCTGCTCCGATAATCAGCTTACGAGCCTGGATATTTCGAAGAATAACGAACTTCATGTTCTGGAGTGTTGTGCTAACCGGTTGACAGAAATCGACCTGAGAGGGAAAGAACGACTGGTCGACCTGGATTGTTGGGATAATCCGCTCCGCTCGATCGATTTGAGTGAATGCAATGAGAATATCTTTGTTTTTGCGGAAGGAGTTGAGGTGACAGGTCGTAAAAAGATCTATACACCGTCCGAAAAGTCAACCCAATATCCCGAACTGTGGGAAATCATTAATGAAGGTAAAGAACGTATTGTCATAGAAGAGTGAGAGGATCGGAGGAGTGTTTAAGAAGGATCATACTAGATTGGATCAGCTGATCTAGAGATCTTTTATGCAGTTTAACTTATAGGGGGAAATTATGGATTTTGAAGGATTTATCAGAGATATCAAGGAAAATGAGTGGAAGGTGTTCGGTACAGAGGTATACGAGAACGGACAGTTGAAGCATGCCTGGGGCGATACCTGCGAGAACACGCACTACATCTACTCTGCGACGAAGACCATTCTGTCGATCGCGGCGGGCATGGTGATCGATGAGGGAAAGTTCGACATTCACAGGCCGGTGCTTTCCTACATGCCGGCGTCGAAAGTCGCCCTCCTGCCTAAGGAGCAGCAGGAGACCTTCCGCAAGATCACGATCCGACGTCTGCTGACCATGTCGGTGGGCGACCTGCCGTTTCGCGCGGAAGGCAACAGTTACCTGGACTTTTCGCTGAATTGCAAGATCAGCGAGCCGGAGACTCTGCAGTTTAATTACAGCAATATCAATGCGTACTTGGTTGGAGTTGCATTGACCGAAGCGCTCGGACGGGACCTGGGCACGTATATCGAGGAGAGGTTGCTGGCTCCGCTCGGGATCGACAATTATTCCATCGAGCGCTGTCCGGAAGGCTATTTCTACGGGGCTTCCGGCATGAAACTCACGGTCAATGAACTGAGCCGTGTCGGCCTGCTCCTGTACGACCGCGGCCTGTATGAAGGAAAGCGGATCGTGTCGGAGAAGTACGTGAACGAGGCGACGTCCGTGCAGATGATGAACCGCGAAGGCGGCTACGGAT
>JAFYZH010000029.1 GCA_017548765.1 Lachnospiraceae bacterium
CGAGAAATACATATACTTCCAGGATCAGGATCACGAAAAACGGTTCGATCATATTCCTGGGATTCCAATTGTAAAACCACATGAGGTAAATGTTCATCGGTATATTGGTGATCGCGTTCGCGGCCAATACACTGAGGATATTTCGTTTTGTCTTTGGATAGCCGAACAGCACGAGGACAATAAACTCGATCACTAATGTAAGTACAAAACAGATCGCGACCTTCAACCAGCGTTTTACGACCGTGTTTTGCATTTTTTCCGTAAGTGTTCCGGTGGCAACATCGTAGGTAAATACCGCGTTGAACTCCTGACGCTCCACCTCATTACTGATGAAGACCGTTCCGTCCGAAGCGATCACGATCACCCGAAAGAACGTGGGTACCATGTAGCCGAATCTGTGCGTGTTCGATTCTCCGCCGTTCCGAAATACATTTAACAGTACCGGCTGCTCATACCACTCCCAGCCTTCGTAGTAAAAGGATTTCAGATAGGCATTCACGCTTTTATCATCCACTTGATCCAACGAAAGTGAACTATTTGTTTTCTCTTCCTTAGCCGGCTTCAAAAGTGCGATATAGTAATCCGAAGGAGCATTTTCCAGGGTCACCCGGATCGACGGCTTCGGTCCGATGTCCGCAGAAACGTCCTGCGTATACGTCGTAAGTGTAGTGATCACCAAAAGAATAAATGCCAATACGCATGTTGAAAATTTATGGCTTCTCATGTTGCCTCCTCCATAAATTCAAATAAACTATAAGATCTTACGGCAAATATCCACGATCTCCTTCATGTTCTCCAGATCGGTGTTAAGATCTCCGGTCTCCAGTGAATGATTGCCCCCGTGGATCGTGTGTATCTCCAAATGTTTTTCCTTCGCGATCTCTGCGAGATTCTCGTACAATGCGTACGGATCCGCGTCCCCGCAAAATAGCACCGCCCCCTCTTCGCGAACGAATTCGCGGATCATTTCCAAAGGGGAATAACAGATCTGCTTCGCTTTCAGGCCCTCCCGCGCGGCGAATGCATTCGCGACTACCGTTCCGATGCTCTTAGATATAAACACGAGCTCGTCCCCGGAGATGTCGCCGAAGCGCTCCAGTCCGGCCTGTGTCTTTTCCAAACATACATCGACGATCCGCAGCAGAAATTCACGGTCCTTCAGTGCTTCCTTACTCCAGTTCAGTCCCGAGAAATCCAGATGTACCAACTCGTATCCGCATTGTCTAGCCAACTTACCTGTATAATACAGCAACGGACGATCTTTGTTATATCCTACACCCGGAAATACGATCGCTAACTTTCTCATTTCGTTTCCCCTTGCATCCACTGACACATTCCGTGTCCGGTGCTCTCGCTCGGCCGGTTTTCGAAGCCGAAACGTTGATAAAATTCTTCCTTACCCATGGCGGAACTCAGGCTGACCATCGCCATGCGTCCGTTCTTCAGAACTTCCTTTTTGATAAAATCCATCGTGTGATTCATCAATTCGCGTCCGATCCCGTGGCCCTGGTATTCCGGCATCACGATGACATCCGCGATATAAACGACATAGCCGTGGTCCCACAGCACACGGGACAGGCCGATCGGCTTTCCGTCGTCCCGCAGGCAACATACATAGGCTGAATATTGAATACCATCCTCCGCCTCATCGAGCGGGAACTCCCGCCAGCCGACGGCACGGCGCATCGCCATATATTCTTCTGCGGTCAATGTATTCGTGATTTCATATTCCGGTTTCGCCGCCTCAGCGAGCACATCCGCCGGCTCCTTCAGCTGGTCGAACTGCCCGTAGATCGGACTCGGGAAATGCGGCTCGAACATGCCGCCGCGAAACCACAGGGCCTGTGCAGCCTTCATGCCGACCGATCGTGCGGCGAACAGTTCCTTCGAACCGCCGTCGCCGACGTAGAGACATTCGCCCGGCTCTACACCGAGCTCCTCGATAATACTTGTATATACGACAGGGTCCGGTTTGCATACGCCGAACTCATAGGAAAGACGGACCGCGTCGAAATACGGAAAGAGTTTACTTTCTTTTATCAGTTTACATTCATCCGAGAAGCAGTTGCTGATCAGGCCGATCTTGTATCCGCGTTCCTTCAAATCCCGCAGAAGTTTTACCGTTGCATCCGGAATGTTTGAAAACGTGTCGCCGAGAGCCTCCAGACGCTTTCTCGTGACCAGTTCGACCGCTTCTTCGATCTTCGCCTCATCATAGGGTTTCGTCGCATCCCCGCCGTAACCGATCATGCGAAGCGACTCCGCCAGGCCCTCTCCCAGCGTGTACTCACCGCGGCTACGACCGATCTCGGTCTTATGCCAGGCACCTCGGAATTCATCCAAAGAAACACCCGCATTTTGCAGGTCCTCCCGGATATTCTCACTGAAATACGTCCTTCCGATGAACAAACTCACCAGCGTCTCAAACATGTCAAAGATCACTGCTCGAATCATGCGAACCTCCTATGCATTCCCTCGTTGTTATAAAATTATATGATCACTTCCGTGTCTCGGTGAACCAACCCTTTAATACCTGCGCCATCTCCTCCAGACAGCCGCCGAAGCAGTGGTCGGCTCCGCGGACCGGAACCAAAACTGCATTTTTGTATAACTTAGCCGCTTCTACACCATGTGCATACGGGATCGTGTCATCCGCATCCCCGTGGATGATGCAGACCGGTCCTTCGTAGCGTTCAATCTCATCCTCAACATGGATGGTCTGGGCTACTCGTACATAATCTCCGGATAATTCGCGGTCCCAGGACTGGATCATCTCCGGAATGTGCTTCGGGTCGAATTGCGTGCCCAGGATAAAGCCGGCCCTGCACGCCTCCGGGATCTTCCACGCCGGAGACATCGGGATGATCGCTTTCAGATCATCCGGGCACATTCCGCCGACCAGCATCGTAAGCAAACCGCCCTGCGAATGCCCGCACAAATACAGATCCGTAACAAAATCCAGAGTCTTCGCATATCTCACGACTGCGAGCGCATTCGTCACCCATTTATACAGGGTATGATCTTTAAACTCACCCTGACTCTTTCCGTGACCGTACATCTCCACACGAAGCACCGAAATGCCCACCTCGTTCATGGCCTTTTGCGCCGCAACGATGTGGTCCTCCTCCATATGCCCGGTAAACCCATGGATCAGGATGCACAGCGGCCCCTTCTCCGTTTCATTTACCCGGTCCAGCTTCGCATGAAGCCCGATCCCGTCGCAATCGATAAAAAACTCTTTTTCCATAGTTCTTGCTGTCATCTCCTGAATATATTTAACACCTTCCATTCTACCTTCTCCCCACCTATGTGTCAATGGGAACGGTTCTGTTTGACACATTAAAGCGCCGGGTCGGTGACCCGGCGCTTTTGCCTGCAGTATATGACTGGCTCTCAGTCAGGCTCTGTGGCGCTTTTTGTAATCTTCTTTGATCGGTGCGAGGATCTCGTCGTCGTCCAGTGCTTCTTCGAGCATTTCTGCGCTTTCGCAGGATCTTACTTTGCTGACGAGTTTCGA
>JAFYZH010000030.1 GCA_017548765.1 Lachnospiraceae bacterium
GGCGAACTTCGGTCATCTCGACCAGCAGGCAGGTCTGTTCTGGGTATACCGTAATATCGCAAACTTCGGCGGCGATCCTTCTAAGATCACCATCGCAGGTCAGTCGGCCGGCGGTGGAAGCGTATTGGCACAGCTGCAGAATCCGAAGAACTTTGACGTGCTTCACGGAGCATGTATCTTCTCCGGTATCATCAAGATGAGCGATCCGAAGTTTCCGATCCGCATCAACACGAAGCTGGACGAGGCTGAGAAGCGCGGTGAGGATTTCTTCAAGTTCCTCGGCGTAAATACATTGGACGAGGCGAGAGCACTCGATGCGATCTATATTCGTGATAAGTATGCTGAGTATGCGAAGGATCACATCCGCTTCATGACCATTCAGGATGACAAGTTCATCTTCGGCGATACCCTGGATCTGTTCGAGCAGGGTAAGCGCGCAAATGTTCCGGTATTTGCCGGACATACCTACGATGAGTTCGGCAACAAGTTCACGCACATGATGGAGAACGGCGTAAAGGAAGCCTTCCTCATGAACGAGAAGACATTGCCCGGCATCGACAACTATTACTATGTATTTGACGTGGATATTCCGGGTAAGGATTTCCCGGGAACCTTCCATTCCGTAGACCTGTGGTTCTTCTTCGAGACCCTGGCGAAATGCTCGCGTCCGTTCGTCGGCCGTCACTATGATGTGGCACGCCAGATGGCAAATTACTGGGTGAACTTCATCAAGACAGGCGACCCGAATGGCAACGACGCCGACGGACAGCCCATGCCGCAGTGGAAGCCGTACAATGATGCGAACCGCGCCGAGATGTGGTTTACCGCGAAGGGTGCAGCTCCGAAGAAGGAAGAGCCGCATCGCCCGATCCAGGTCTACAACCCTTACATGCCTTCGAACGAGTATGTTCCGGATGGCGAGCCGCACGTATTCGGCGACCGTGTCTATGTTTACGGTTCCCATGATGTATGGGGCGGCGAGACCTTCTGCCTGGGCGACTATGTTTGCTATTCCGCACCGGTCAATAATCTCAAGGATTGGCGCCTGGAGGGCACCATTTACCGCAAGACCCAGGATCCGCTGAATGAGGACGGCCATATGTGCCTGTACGCTCCGGATGTGACCCAGGGTCCCGATGGACGTTACTATCTGTACTACGTTCTGGATAAGGTTTCTGTAGTATCTGTAGCAGTCTGCGACACACCGGCAGGTGAGTACCAGTTCTATGGTTATGTACATGATAAGAATGGCGTGCGTCTGGGCGATCGTCCGACCGACGAGCCTCAGTTCGATCCTGGCGTTCTGACCGAGGGAGATAAGACATATCTTTACACCGGTTTCTGCGGACATGGCGATAAGAGCCGTCACGGTGCGATGGCGACCGTTCTCGGACCGGACATGCTGACGATCGAAGAGGATCCGGTATTCATCGTTCCGGGTGCTCAGTACAGCGAAGGCAGCGGATACGAAGGACATGCGTTCTTCGAGGCTCCGTCCATCCGCAAGGTCGGCGACAAGTATTGCTTCGTTTATTCTTCGCAAGTAATGCACGAGCTTTGCTACGCGATGAGCGATAAGCCGACATCCGGTTTCACCTATGGCGGCGTTGTCGTTTCCAACTGCGATCTGGGTATCGACAGCTACAAGCCTGCGGATCTTCCGATGGCTTACGGCGCAAACAACCACGGCGGCATCGTGAAGATCGGCGAGCAGTGGTACATTTTCTATCATCGTCACACCAACGGAACCTGGTTCCAGCGTCAGGGCTGCGCAGAGCCGATCCAGATCACCGAGAACGGAACGAAGATCCCTCAGGTCGAGATCACATCCTGCGGTCTGAACGGCGGACCTCTGGCCGGCATCGGATACTATCCGGCATACATTGCCTGCCATATGTTCACGGACGTTCATTCGATCTATGTGGGCGGCAATCCGGCAGACGGAGCGAACCGTCGTTATCCGAAGATCATGCAGGAAGGTGTCGGCGTTACGGCATCGGAAGGCTATGTAGCTAACATGACGAAGAACGCTACGGTCGGCTTCAAGTATTTCACATTTGAGGACGTGAAGAAGATCAGCATCTACACCCGCGGTTACGCAAACGGTGTATTTGAGGTTCGTACGAAGTATGATGGCGAGGTGCTCGCAACATTGCCCGTATCTTCGGCAAATATCTGGACCGAATCGACGGCAGATATCGAACTGAACGGCACGAGCGCACTGTATCTGACCTTTAACGGAACCGGTACAGCGAGCCTGAGCGGCGTACGTTTTTCCAAGTAAATAAACATACAGAGTCCGGGGTCAGAAACGAGCCGAAAGCTTGCTTCTGACCTTTCGGACACTGGATTTAAGAGGAGGTTTACAATATGAGTCTGGACATGACGAAAATGCCGAAGCTGGGCTTCGGACTGATGCGTCTTCCGCAGAAGGATGGCAGGATCGACCTGGACACCTTGTGTAAGATGGTCGATGCTTACCTGAAACGCGGATTTAACTATTTTGATACCGCATATGTTTACCATGGCGGTGAGTCGGAGCGCGCGGTAAAGGAGGTCCTCACCAAACGCTATCCGAGGGAAGCATTTACCGTTGCGACGAAGCTTCCCGCCTGGGCCATGAACAGCGCGGCGGACCGTGACCGGATCTTCGCGGAGCAGCTTGAGCGCACGGGCCTGGATTTTATCGATTACTATCTGCTCCACAGCCTGGAGGACGGCGACAACTACGAGAAGCATGAGCGCCTCGGCAGTTTCGAATGGGGACAGGAGATGAAGAAGCAGGGGAAGATCCGTCATTTCGGTTTTTCCTTCCATGGTTCGCCCGACCTGCTGCGTACGATCCTGGCGCGTCATCCCGAGGTGGAATTCGTGCAGATCCAGCTGAATTACATTGACTGGGATAATCAGGTCGTACATTCCGGAGAGTTGTATGAGATCCTGAAAGAAAAGAACATCCCGATGATCATCATGGAGCCCGTGAAGGGCGGAACCTTAGCGAACCTCGATGATGAGTTTACAGAGATGATGAAAGAAACCTCTCCGGACCGCTCGGTCGCTTCGTGGGCCATGCGTTTCGTCGGCGGCCTGCCGGGCATCGCGACGATCCTTAGCGGCATGTCGAACGAAGAGCAGATGGAGGATAACCTGAATACATTTGCCGATTTCGAACCTCTGTCCGAGACGGAGCAGGATACCTTGCAGAAGATCGTACGCAGGATGAACGACCTGCCGCTGATCGGCTGCACCGCTTGCCGTTACTGCACGGAAGGCTGCCCGATGGGGATCTCGATCCCGGACATCTTCAGCGCGACGAACACGCGCCGCCGTTTCCCGACGGATATGCGTCCGCAGTTCTATTACAACAATCTGACATCGAAGACAGGACGTGCATCTGAATGCATCGCATGTGGTCAATGCGAGGGCGTCTGCCCGCAGCATTTGCCGATCATTACCCTTTTGAGAGAGGCGGCAGAGTACTTCGACCACTGAAAAAATCGTTAGAATATGACACAATTTGGGGAAAGGTTGTTCTTTTTTGAATTGACCTTTCCTCTGAAATTGTATATAATTATATTTGTGTTCCGTTCTTACGGGAAAAATAGTAAAAATCTACTTAATATGTTTCGCTAACAATTTCGCTGTATGGAAAAGCGAATTGGATTTATAAAGGAGAAAAGATATGATGAAACACCATGTAACCGTAAAACGTTGGTTATCGGTTCTTCTCTGCCTGGCGCTGTGCTTAAGCCTCATCGCCTGCGGTAAGAAGGACGATGATCCTACGACTGCCGATTCCACACAGGCAACGACAGGCGAAGCTCAGAAACCTGATGCTTCCACATCTGCTGACACGACCGCAGCTAGTACTAAGGCACCGACAGAGGCTCCTACAGAGGGAACTACGGAAGCTCCGCAGACTACCGTGGCACCGACTGAGGCTCCTACCGAGGCTCCTACTGAAGCTCCTACAGAAGCTCCTACCGAGCCGGAACCGAAGATCAATACTGCTGATTACATCGAGCTTAAGTCCCTGAAGGACACTTATGCTGACCAGTTCCTGATCGGTACCATCTACGCGTACTCTACCTCTCGTGGAGAGGGCTTTGAAGTTGCTAAGGAGCACTTCAACGTTATGACTCCCGAGAACGATATGAAGCCGCAGTATATGCAGCCTTCCGAAGGAGTTTTCAACTTCACCGGTACAGACGCCATGGTTAAGAAGCTGTCGGAGAACAACATCGCTGTTGTAGGTCACAACCTCTGCTGGCATCAGCAGTCCGGTAACTTCCTCGGCGTTGGTAAGTCCCGTGAAGAAGCGATCGAGCAGCTTAAGAACCACATCTACAACGTAGCAGGCCACTATAAGGGTCAGCTCATTTCCTGGGACGTTGTCAACGAGGCGATCGCCGATGGCGCGAAGCTTCCTGCTGACGGCGACTGGACGAAGTGCCTTCGTAAGTCCCAGTGGTACAACTCCATCGGACCGGATTACCTCGAGATGGCTTTCCAGTTCGCGAGAGAAGCAGATCCTACCTGCAAACTTTACTACAATGACTACAACCTTAACGAGAAGAATAAGGCCGACATCGTTTACGCGATGGTAACCGATTTCAAGAAGCGTGGTATTCCGATCGATGGTATCGGTATGCAGGCTCACTATCAGAGCGGTACCTCCATCGGTAGCGTTAAGTATTCTATCGAGTTGTTCTGTAGCATCCCGGACATCGAGATCTCCATGACCGAGCTCGACGTTACCGTTGAAGCAGCAAATGGTAAGGCTGCCCTGACTGAGAAGCAGGAGATCGAGCAGGCTGTATTCTACGCAAAGCTCTTCCAGCTCTACAAAGAGCATGCGGACCGCATTGCCCGTGTTACATTCTGGGGTCTCAACGACAACGCAAGCTGGCGTAAAGAGAAGTTCCCTTGTCTCTTCAATAAGGACTTCACCCCGAAGGAAGCAGTTTATGCTTGCCTCGATCCGGATAAGTATCTGGAACTGTATGCGACCGGTTATGGTGAGAACCGTCTCCGTGCCGTTGCTACCTATGGTACTCCTAAGCTCGACGGTGCTGACGATGCGATCTGGGCTGACTGCCAGGAGTATCAGGTAAATACCATGCTGACCGCTTGGAACGGTGCTTCTGCGACCATGAAGCTGATGTGGGATGAGCAGTACCTGTATGTATTCCTGAATGTTAAGGATAAGTACCTGTCCAGCAGCAACCGTAACGCATACGAGCAGGATTCCATAGAACTCTTTATCGACCAGAAGAACAACCGCACCGCTTACTATGAAGAGGATGACGGACACTTCCGTGTGAACTATAAGGGTACATTGACCTTTGGTGACAACATGGTAAATCAGGCTCTGAAGGACGGCTTTATCGGTAAGGCCATCACGGTCGGCGGCGGCTACTATGTAGAAGCAGCGATCCCGTGGACGGTCGAGGCGAAGGAAGGCATGATCTGTGGCTTCGACGCTCAGGTCAATGACACCAACACCAGCGGCAGCCGTGAGAGCATCGCGAAGTTCAACGATCCGACTGACAGTTCCTGGCAGACCACGGAAGGCTTCGGCGAAGTGATCCTTAAGAAATAAACAAAAGAACATATGATAACTTCGGCGTACGCCTGCTTTTGCGGGGGTGCGCCGTCGTTGAGAGTTAAGAAAAATGGATCATGCCGTTTTCGGGCAGATCACGAGGTATTACGATGGAGATTTTAAAAGGCGCACCGACGGTGCAGGCGATGTTTGATAAGATGCAGATCAAGCTCATGCATCTGGAAGGCTATCAGCCGCATCTGGCGATCATCCGCGTGGGAGAGAAGCCGGATGATATCGCATACGAGCGCGGAGCGAAGAGCCGCATGGAGAAGACGGGCCTTCGCTGTAGCTGCTACGAGTTCCCCGCAGACATTTCGATGGAGGAGTTTGAACAGTCCTTCGATTTCATCAACAACGACGATGACATCGACGGCATCCTGCTTCTTCGTCCGCTTCCGAAGCATCTCGATGAAGCAAAGATCGTAAATAATATCGATCCGGAGAAGGATATGGACGGCATCAGCCCCGTGAACATGGCGAAAGTCTTCATGGGAGATAAGACCGGTTATGCGCCCTGTACAGCGCAGGCCGTGATCGAACTGCTGGACCAGGAAGGGATCGATGTTTCCGGTAAGAGAGTAGCCGTGATCGGTCGCAGTCTTGTGGTAGGTCGTCCGCTTGCAATGCTGCTCATGCATAAGAACGCGACGGTGACCATCTGCCATACGAAGACGCAGAACGCCGAAGCGATCTGCCGCAGCTGTGATATCGTGATCGCTGCAGCAGGCTGCGCGAAGATGGTCGGAAGCGCCTACCTGGGCAATGATACGACCGTCATCGACGTCGGGATCAATGTAGACGAGAACGGCAAGTTATGCGGTGATGTTGACTTTGAAGCGATCAAAGATATCGCAAAGGCAGCGACTCCGGTACCCGGCGGCGTAGGCTCCGTAACGACCAGTGTTTTAGCTGCACATACGATCCGCGCGGCCCTGAAGAAGAAGGGGCTGGAGGCATAAAGTTACCGTTTGCTAACTTTTTTGTCATTTTCCGCAAAAAATCCACATGAAAGCATTGACTTTTAAATGTGTTCATATTATACTGACAAGGTGTTTTGAAAATTTTTAAAGAAAGAGGTAAGCACAGATATGAAAAAGATCGATTTGACAAAACATGGCATTTTCGATGCAAAAGAAATCGTTTACAATCCTTCTTACGAACTCCTGTACGAGGAAGAGACAAAGTCGGATTTGACAGGATATGAGGTAGGACAGACCACAGAGCTGGATGCCGTTAACGTTATGACCGGTATCTACACAGGTCGTTCTCCTAAGGATAAGTACATCGTTATGGATGAGAATTCCAAGGACACCGTTTGGTGGACCACCGATGATTATAAGAACGACAACCACCCCATGACTGAAGAGACTTGGAAGATCGTTAAGGATCTCGCTCAGAAGCAGCTTTCCGGCAAGAGACTGTTCGTAGTTGACGCATTCTGCGGCGCGAATAAGGATACTCGTATGGCTGTCCGCTTCATCATGGAAGTTGCTTGGCAGGCTCATTTCGTAGAGAACATGTTCATCAAGCCTACTGCTGAGGAACTTGAGACATTTGAGCCGGATTTCGTTGTATATACCGCTTCCAAGGCAAAGGTTGAGAACTATAAGGAACTGGGCCTCAACTCTGAGACTTGCGTAGCATTCAATACCACCTCCCGTGAGCAGGTCATCCTGAACACCTGGTACGGCGGCGAGATGAAGAAGGGTATGTTCTCCATGATGAACTACTACCTGCCGCTTAAGGGCATCGCTTCCATGCACTGCTCCGCAAACACCGATATGGAAGGCAAGAACACAGCCATCTTCTTCGGACTTTCCGGTACAGGTAAGACCACACTTTCCACAGATCCTAAGCGTCTCCTCATCGGTGATGACGAGCACGGCTGGGACGACAACGGCGTATTCAACTTCGAGGGCGGCTGCTATGCAAAGGTTATCAACCTCGATAAGGATTCCGAGCCCGACATCTACAACGCGATCAAGAGAAATGCTCTTCTTGAGAACGTAACCGTTGATAAGGACGGCAAGATCGATTTCAACGATAAGTCCGTAACCGAGAATACCCGTGTTTCTTACCCGATCGATCATATTCAGAATATCGTTCAGAAGGTTAACCCTGTATCTGCAGGTCCGGACGCTAAAAGCGTTATCTTCCTGTCCGCAGATGCATTCGGAGTACTTCCTCCTGTTTCCATTCTGACACCTGAGCAGACTCAGTACTACTTCCTGTCCGGTTTCACAGCAAAGCTTGCAGGAACCGAGCGTGGTATCACCGAGCCTACACCTACATTCTCCGCATGCTTCGGCCAGGCATTCCTGGAGCTGCATCCTACAAAGTACGGCGAGGAGCTCGTTAAGAAGATGCAGAAGAGCGGAGCTAAGGCTTACCTTGTAAATACAGGCTGGAATGGTACCGGCAAGCGTATCTCCATTAAGGATACCCGTGGTATCATCGATGCTATCCTGAGCGGCGCTATCGAGAAGGCTCCTACAAAGAAGATCCCGATGTTCAACTTCGAGGTTCCGACCAGCCTTCCGGGTGTAGATCCTGCTATTCTGGATCCTCGCGACACCTACGCTGACGCTTCTGTATGGGAAGAGAAGGCGAAGGATCTCGCTTCCAGATTTATCAAGAACTTCAAGAAGTACGAGACGAACGATGCAGGTAAGGCTCTTGTAGCTGCAGGTCCTGAACTGTAATTAAATACAATGCAATAAAATGCGTTAAAAACATAGAGCGGATGGTCGTTTTACGACCATCCGCTTTTTATAATAATACTTGCTATTTGACAGTTTATGCGTTATAATACTATGAGGGTCTGTCTGCATTAATTTATAGACTCATTAGGCCCTTACAGGAGTTATTGAATGAAGAAACTTAAATCTTTCACGATCTTACTGCTGAGCCTGCTTATCTGTGCTATGCCGGCCATGAACCATCCGGTATACGCAGATGTTTCGGAAGGCGTCGGAGCGGTATCGGTCGCGTATATTGTATATAATCCCGATAACGGTCAGATCGTGTGCGGTCGTGGCATCGATGAGATCCATTTTCCGGCCAGCATCACGAAGGTCATGACAGCGCTCGTTGCGATCGAGCATTGCGCGGACATGAACGCGATCGTTACGTTTTCCGAGTCGGCGGTGGCATTGCCCTCCGATTCGTCGAAATTGCATCCGAAGGCGAAAGCGGGAGAGCAGATGCGCTTTGAGGACGTGCTCTATGGTATGTTCCTTTCATCGGCAAATGAATGTGCTACGATGTTGGCGGAGTATACCGCAGGGTCTGTAGAAGCATTTGCCGAACTGATGAACCAGCGTGCTGCGCAGATCGGTGCGAAGAATACACACTTTGTAAATGCGCATGGTCTGCATGACGACCTGCATTTTACGACAGCTCGTGATATGGCGCTGATCTTCGCGGAAGCGATGCGCAACCCGGTTTTCCGTAAACTGGCTTCGACGCCGGCGTATGTGATCCCGAGAACGAACGCGACGGCTGCCCGTCAGCTCGAGATGGGACACCGTATCGTTGCCGGAACGCCCGGATACGCCTGTGAAGGCGTATTTGCCGGAAAGACAGGAAGAACACCCCAGGCCGGAAGAACTTTGGTCACAGAGGCGAGCCGCGGCGGGGTTAACCTGATCTGCGTTATCATGGCGGGACAGGAGTCATCCTTTTATTCCGACACCATCGGACTTTTGAATTATGCATATGATGTCGTCGCGGGCAATATCACCCCGACGAATTGGAGAGAATCCGTTGAAGACGTTGTGGTCAGCGGGGCGAAGGGCGGCGTGAACATGCGCTTGTTGCCTACTACGGATTCCGAGATCATCGGCCGTATTGCCGAAGGTACGATCCTGAAGCGTGTAGCGGTTTGGGACGGCTATTGGAGCATGGTGAATTACAGCGGTGCTTTCTATTTTGTTTCCAGCGCTTATGTGAAGCCGGTCGCATCTATCGTTCCGACGGAAGCGCCGACGGAGCCGCCTACCGAGGCACCTACGCAGGAACCTGTGACGCAGGCACCCACGCAAGAGCCGACACAGGCACCGACACAGGAGCCTACACAGCCGACGACACCCGAACCTACGACAGAGGAGCCTACGACAGAGGAATTGATCGAGGGGGAGACTTCTCTGGCACCGGTCTCGGTCGTTGTGATCCCGGGTTCCGAAGCGACTACGAAGGAGCCGGATACGACCGAAGGGGAGACAGATTTTTCCATCAAACCCATCGATGATCCCTCCGGAGCTACGCAGGATACGCGTGCGTCGGAAGAGACATTGGGAGATCTCAATGATGCCGGTTATCAGTCAGCGGACAGTGCTATCATCCGAAAGTGGATGAATATCTGCATGTTCGCGATGATCGCGATCTTTATATTTGCCGTAGTCACGGAGTTTTTACCTCGCAGAAAGCGTAAATAAGTTTCGCTTTTCGGGGAGAAGGAACAGGAGAGATAAGGTATGAAGCGCGTTTTCATGATCGTTCTGGACAGCGTAGGTGTCGGGGAGACACCCGATGCGAGACTGTTTGGGGATGAAGGCTCTAACACGCTGCTTGCGGTTTCCAAGAGCCCCTATTTCGATATGCCGAACCTGGATGCTTTGGGTTTCTTTGGCATTCATGGTCTGGAGAGCCTGAAACATGCATCTGAAACCGCGCCGTCTTTAGTCTGCAGGATCGCTGAGCGTTCCATGGGTAAGGACAGCACGATCGGACACTGGGAGATCGCGGGCTTGGTTTCGCAGCAACCGCTTCCGGTATTTCCCGAAGGTTTTCCGCAGGAATTGCTCGATCGCATCCGGGAAGCCACGGGCAGAGACATTTTGTGTAACCGGCCGTATTCCGGCACGCAGGTGATCGCAGATTACGGCGTTGAGCATATGAAGACCGGAGCGCTCATCGTTTATACATCGGCCGACAGTGTGTTGCAGATCGCGGCACATGAAGACGTCGTGCCGTTGGAAGAATTATATGACATTTGCCGAAAGGTAAGAAAGATTTGCGTGGGGCCCTGGGCGGTAGGAAGAGTTATCGCTCGTCCGTTTATCGGACAGGAGGGAGCGTTCACGCGCACGGCGAATCGCCACGATTATTCGTTCGAGCCGCCGGCTCCGACGGTCCTGGACGCGATCCGGGAAGCCGGAAAGACAGTACTGGCTGTCGGAAAGATCGGCGACCTGTTTGGCGGACGCGGCATGGATGAATCATGTCCGACCCAGAGTAACGAAGAAGGCATCGAACGGACCATCGAGAATACCGGACGTTCGTTTGAGGGCCTTTCTTTCACGAACCTGGTGGATTTCGACATGCTTTACGGACATCGTAACGATGTGGACGGCTATGCTCGAGCACTTGCGGCGTTTGATAAGCGCTTGCCTGAGATCCTGGACGGATTAGCCGATGATGATTTGCTGATCATCACGGCAGACCACGGAAACGATCCTTCGACGCCGTCGACGGATCATTCGAGAGAGTTTATCCCGTTCCTCGCATACAACAAGCGTATGAAGAAGACGGTGAACTTAGGTGAACGGGAGACATTTGCCGATATCGCAGCGACCGTTGCCGAATATTTGGGCGTCGATTTTGACTGCCCCGGAACTTCGATGATGAAGTATTTCGCGGAGACCTTGTATACGAAGGATGAGCTGCTTACGCACGCGGATCACACCTTGCTGGATCCGGCTGCGACCTGGGACCAGATCCGCGGTATCATCGATGACGCGATCCGTTATCATACCGCATCCATCTGCATTCCGCCGGCTTATGTGAAGCCTGCCTATGAGTATCTGCAGGATAAGACGCCGGTGCGGATCTGTACGGTCATCGGTTTCCCGAATGGTTATAATACGACCGCGGTTAAGGTGTATGAAACCGCTCAGGCTGTTGCCGAAGGCGCAGACGAGATCGACATGGTCATCCATCCCGGCATGGTTAAGGCCGGACGTTACGACCTGGTACTGGATGAGATACGACAGATCAAGGCCGCCTGTGACGGCAGGATACTGAAGGTCATCATCGAGACCTGCCTTCTTACAGAAGACGAAAAGAAAGAGATGTGCCGCGTGGTCACCGAGGCCGGCGCGGATTATATAAAGACATCGACCGGTTTTTCAAGCGGCGGCGCAACATTTGCCGATGTTAAACTGATGGCGGAACACGTCGGACCCGATGTGAAGATAAAGGCGGCCGGAGGCATTTCCTCTTTTGCTGATGCAGCTTACTTCACCTACCTGGGTGCGGACCGCTTAGGCACCAGCCGTCTCGTGAAGATCGTGAAGGGAGAACAAAGCCATGAAACGTATTGAACGAAAGACTATGTATCTGTCAAACGGTGAGCTTAGAGAGCGCGTAGTTCGTACATTGCTCGAGGAAGCTTCCCATGCACGCGGCGGCGCTTATGCACCGTATTCCGAGTTTTATGTGGGAGCCGCGTTGCTGACGACGGACGGACATATCTACACGGGAGCGAATATCGAGAACGCCAGCTATGGCGCGACGATGTGCGCAGAGCGTGTTGCACTGGCGAAAGCAGTCAGCGAAGGATCCCGTAGTTTTTTGGCGATCGCTGTGGTCGGCGGTCAGATCGAATTACCGACTCCGCAGGAAGAAGCCATTGTAAAAGCAAACGAAGAAGACAGCCTGAAGGTCGACAAACTGACGTTCACACCGCCTTGCGGTATTTGTCGTCAGGCCCTTTCGGAGTTCTGTGACCCGCAGAATTTCTTCGTGATCGTAGGTGACCGTGACGGAGAGTATGAGCTCTTCACACTGGAACAGCTGTTGCCTCGCAGCTTTACTCACCTGAATATGAATAAATAAGTATCCGGCAGGACATTTCGTCCCGGATATAAGCACCACCGAGGTTTTTAAGGAGTTTCAAAATGAACAATGAGTTCTCGCAGTATTCCGGTTCCAGACAGAGGAGCAGACGGCGTGTGAGCCGGGCTCGACGGGAGGCGTTTCGACGCAAAAAAGTCGACACGACCACGGAGTATTTTCATCCGCTTTTGTATTTCACCGGGCTTTTCATCTATCTGGAAATGATGTTCCATCGGTCTCAATTCCCGAATGGTATATTGTTTTATTTCATGTTTGTACCGCTTTTGGTCGCCTTGTTTTTCGCGATCTTTCCCCGAATCATAAAGCGGGAAGACCGTAAGGTCGTAAACATGGTATGCCTAAGCCTGTTTGTCATACTATTCGCAGCGGAAGTATTCTACAACGGATTGTTTTTTATCCTGTGGTTGCCTTTAGTCGTTGCCGCGTTTTTAGCGATCTTCATGACATTCTTCAGCGATAAGACCAACTGGATCATCGGTCTGGTATTAACATGTATCTTATGTACACTGTTCGCTGCAGAAGTTGTATATAACGGCGTTTTCAAATCCTATTTTGCGCTGTTTTCCATCTTCAGTACGGCCGGTCAGGCTTTGGATTTCCTGAACCTGGTTTTCGAAACGATCTGGAGAAAGATCATTCCGTTACTTATCCTGTACGTTCCCGTACCGGTCTACATCTTTTTCATACGTAAGAATTTCAGCTTCCGCAAGAAGCGCTTTACCGTTCCGATCGCTTATGCGATGATCGGTATGATCACGTTTTTGCTTTCGCTCTTCTTTATGAAGATCACGGGCAATGCTGCGGAAGGAACCAGCGATACATACTATAACCGTATCAGCATCGACAATGAGATCCAGAAACTCGGCGTAATTACAACGACCCGTCTGGACCTGAAGGATTTCATTTTCGGCGGCCCGAACCTCTCCGATACATTGAACCTCGGAAAGGATCAAGGTTCAAACCTGCCTCCGGGCATGGGTACGAACCCTACACCTACCAAGCCGTCGCCGTCGGATCCGGTTGATCCCTCTAAGGTAGATCCTTCAAATGCCGCGGATCCGGGCAGTACGGACCCCGACAACCCCGGTTCTTCGGAACCTGCAGAGAGCGGTTCCTCGGCAGAAGAGGATACCAAACCCTCGCAGCCGGATACGCCGCCGGTATCTTACGAACCGCAGGTACTCAATATTGATTTCGATTACCTGAATACATTGACCGAAGATGCTACGATCCGTAATATCAACACGTACCTTTCCACGAACATGCCCACACTTAAAAATGAGTGGACCGGCAAATTCAAAGGTTACAATGTAATCGTGATCTGCGCGGAAGGTTTCTGCAAGTACGCGGTAGATAAGGAACGTACTCCTACGTTGTACCGCCTCGCGCATGAAGAGGGATTTGAGTTTACGCATTACTATACGCCGCTTTGGTATGGTTCCACATCCGGTGGTGAGTTCGCAACATTGACCGGACTCATGCCGAAAAACGGCGGATACGTAAGTCTGAAGAAGACCGGTGAAGACGCAACCAACATGTACCTGACGTTAGGACGTCGTCTCGGAGCTTTGGGTTATTACACATTTGCCGGACACAACAACTCCTACACCTACTACGGACGAAATCTTTCCATGCCGAATATGGGATATGATTTCTTCGCGACGAACTCACCGTTCCCGTGGGTGATGGATGGTGTCGAGGTCAATGGTTACCAGCCTGAACTGACGAAGAGCGGTAAGGCGAAATGGCCGCAGTCCGATGAACTGCTGGTTAAGGAGTCTTTCCCCTTGTACGCTTCGAAGGAACCGTTCCATACGTATTACATGACCGTCAGCGGTCACTGTAACTATACAAAGGCCGGTAACTCCATGGCATACAAAAACTGGAGTCTCGTCGAGAACCTGCCGTATGAGCTTGAGCAGTCGAAGGGTTATATCGCCTGCCATTATGAACTTGAAAAGGCGTTAAAACTTTTGCTCGAGTATCTCGAAGAGAATAACATGGCGGATCACACATTGATCGTATTGACTGGCGACCATATTCCGTATAACAATAAGGCGGAGATGGATGAACTCGCAGGCCATGTTTTGGAAGAGAACATCGAGTGGTTCGAAAATACGCTGATCATGTGGACGGGAAGCATGAAAGAGAAGGTCGTAGTGGATAAGTATTGTACCCAGACCGACATCCTGCCGACCATCCTGAATCTGCTCGGTGTTGAGTATGACTCGCGTATGCTCGTCGGCCGTGATATTTTCTCACCGACTTCGCAGCTCGTCATCTTCAAAAACGGTTCGTTCATCACGGACCAGTGCATCTACAACGGAGGAACCAAGCAGGTCGAGAAGATTCTCAGAGACGACGTTCCCGTTGACAGTGCATACATAAAAGCATATAGGGATTATATCAATGCAAAATGGGCGATATCGACGATGATCATCGAATCGAACTATTATCAATTCGCCCAACCCTATTTACCAAAGTAAGTTAAAACTCAGTGTTTCACCCCGTATGGAGCGGTTTTCCGCTTCATACGGAGTTGTTGTATAAGGAAATTGTTATATTTCGCTTCAAAAGTGTACTTTATAAGTGAAGGTTTGTTGCAAATTCGCAATAAGAAGTAGGGATAAATGTGTGACCGTAGTAGAGAACGGCCGCATTTTGATAAATAAAGGAAAGGAATTTAAAAAATGAAGGAGATGAAACAAGGGCTTCTGAAACGAATATTAGCAGTGTTACTAAGCGTATTCATGATCGTTTCGGGATTGCCCGGGTACGTTGAGGAAGTAGCAGCAGCAACCGATTTAACCAGCATACCATATTGTCCTGTTTGCCGATCAAGTATAAAAGTAACATATACTAAAACGGCTACGTGTATTTCTACCGGTGAAGGTGTGGCCACGTGTACAAAATCAGGCTGTACGTGGTCAACAACAGGAACAGTGCCGAAGAATTTAAATAATCATAGATATAATCAATCGTCGGCAACTTGTTCTGCGCCTAAAAAGTGTTTGGACTGCGGATATGTTGCAGAAAGCCAGAAGGCTCATACCTGTGAGTGGGTCACAACGGTGGCGTCCACATGTTATTCCGGAGGCCATAAAGACTATAATTGTACAGTTTGTGGCGCCAATTGCGGGGGAGAGGATACCCCTCCTTCGAATAATCATTCATTTTCAAGGTTCTTGTATACCGAGAAGGCGGCAACATGTACTTCAAAAGGCTCAGATGTTTACGGGTGTAGCACCCCCGGGTGTCCGGCTTCTATAGCGAAAGAAACGTCGAAGCTTCCACATACTTGTGAGTGGGTCACTACTGTAGCATCCACATGTTATTCCGGAGGCCATAAAGATTATGTATGTACAGTATGTGGTGCCAAAACCAACGGAGAGGACACACCTCCGTCTAATAACCATACCTA
>JAFYZH010000031.1 GCA_017548765.1 Lachnospiraceae bacterium
ACTTCACCTTAAAACCGTACAGGTCGCGGTAGAGGGCGGTCAGTTTGGTGTTCCCGATGCAGGCTTCTTTGAAGAAGTCGTCGCGGTCGCGAAACCATTTTCCGTTGAAGCATACGCTACAGCCGGCCTCTTCCTGCACAGCCTCCAGCGTCTGCCGGTCTCTTCGATAGAAGAACGTGATCGTATGCGGAGTCTTCAGCAGGTAGTAGAGGTCGAAAAGGTCGATGTCATCCACGTCCAGATCGGTCAATTCATACAGGGCGTCGATCAGCCATTTCATGATGTTCAGGTTACCGAAGAAGGCGTTGTAGCGGATCCGCTGTGCCAGAAAGTCTTTTGCGTAGAGGTAGAGGTCGATCGCTTCGTCCTTCCTCCCCTGCGATACGCGGATCGCTGCCAGGCGCGTGAACACCTCCGGAACCGGATCGAAAACATCGTTCATGTCTTTTACTTCCGGGTAGAGTTCTTCGATGATCTCCTCATATTTCGCCTGGTTTTTCTCTACGTAATAGCCGTTCTTATACATATCCGCCACTTTATACGTAGCCACGGGATCGCCCATATCCTTCAGTTTGGAATAATACTCGAAGGCCTTCTTGAAATCGCGCTCTCCGGTGCGGCCGTAGTACCAGATATAGGCCAGCCCCTCATAGGCCGGGGCGTAGTCATACGTGGCCGCCATCTCGTAGTATTTCAGTGCCAGATCAAACTTTTTGATCTCGTAGTAATATCCGCCGAGATGCATCATGTCGTGCGGGTCATGAAAGGTTTCGATCAGGTAATTCATGGCCTCCGTGAACATAAACACGTCGTCTTCGGTCAGTTTTTTATTCTCATCAAATGCCCTTACGATCTTTCTCGCTTCGTCTACCGTCATATTATTCACCCCTCAATGTCTTCCGTAATCAAAGCCATGCTCTTCGATCACAGGTATGGTCTTGCATTCCATGTTTTCGATGCGGACGTAGGTCCCACGTTCGATCGCCAGGATCACCTGGTCGATCTGCTCTTCCTCGCCCTGGATCTCCATGCTGACCGAGCCGTCCCATTCATTTGCCACCCAGCCGGTGCAGCCGTACATCTCAGCAGCGTAGCGGGCGCGATAGCGAAAACCGACCCCCTGCACCGAGCCGTAAAATCTCATCTTTTTCCGCACCATCGGCATGGACCTCCTTTTATCAATATCCCCTTTTCTCACTTATTGTTTTTGATGTCGATGATCACGTACTCCGAGCGGGTCCCTGTCTTGAAGGAACAGCCCCAGGTGCCGACGCCGGAACTCACGATATAGTTCATGTTTTGTTTCGTTCCCGTGCCGGATATGCACTCTGCCTCACCGAACAAAAAGTTCAGGTATGAGGAGAGAAACCGCAGCGGGAACAAATAGCCGCCATGCGTGTGTCCGCTCAGCGTCAGATCCGCGCCGGCAGCCGCCTCACGGATGAATTCGTTCGGCTGATGATCCAGGACCACGATGTATTTGGACTTATCCACGCCTTTTAATAGTTCCATCATGTTCTTACGCGATTCCGACGCGTCTTTTCGGCCGACCACGTAGAAATCATCATCCACCAGGATGGTCTCATCCTGCAGGACGGTCACATGGTTTTTCCGGAGTTCGGATAATACTTCCTCCGTCGTGAATTCGCCGCCCTCCAGTTCCTCATGGTTGCCTACGATGAAAAACACGCGGTCGATCTTGCATTCCGTGGAAAATGCTTCGCAGGCCTTAAGCATATCCTCCCGGCTCGTATCCTCATCGACAAAGTCTCCGGTGATGACGAGAATGTCCGCATCCTCTCCGGAAACGCGTCGCAGAAGCTTTGCGAACCGGTCGCTGCCCATCGTCGTTCCGAGATGCACGTCCGAGATCTGGGCGATGCGAAGACTGCCGTTTGCGATGTTCTTCTCCGTCTCAAACGAGTAAGCCGTCCGACGTACCCAATTCGCGCAGACGAAGCCCAGCGACAGATAGATCAGGCAGCCGAAAAGTGCGGCTGTCGCGACCCGCGTCAGCCTGCGGCCGCGTGTCTCATCGGCCTTCTTCTCCCGCTTTCGCGCGAGCAGGCACAGGATGCCGTCAACGATCAGCGCACCCAGCAGATAGCCCGAAAGATGCAGGAATATGATCGGCGCGTTGAGCGGCCGCTTCAGCCCCAGGAGTACCGTAGGAATAAAAAAGAGCACGGCTACTGCGGCGAAGATCATTCGCCGCGACCGTGCACTCTCAAAATGTCTTAGAAATAGCAGGCAGCCGATAGTCACACCGCAGGTTGCCAAAAAAATGATGAGCCAAACGATGGTATCCAAGATGAAATCAACCCTTTCTCGTGAAGTTCGTCCACACGCGGTTCTCCGTGTCCGGAAGGCCGATCTGCTCCTTTCCCAACGCGATGCTTTTCATGAGAAATACCATGTTGCGCGCCAAGACACGCATGACCTGACGTCCTTCGTCGTCCACGATGCCCTCGCCCGGATCCCAACCATAAATGTTGTTCCAATAATTGCTGGTCGCCACCGCCATGCCGGACAATGTAAAGAACTTATTCAGTTCGTCGAAGGTCGCCGTGCAGCCCGACCGTCTCGCGCTGACCACGCTCGCGCCGACCTTATACAGTTTGTCAAAATGCGTGCTGTAGAACAGTCTCTGAAGCGCAGACATAAGCGTACCGTTCGCGGAGCCGTAATACACCGGCGATCCGATGACCAGGCCGTCTGCCGCCTCAAACTTCACCGCCAGTTCATTTACGATATCGTTGAATACGCATTTGCCGTTCTTTCTGCATGTCTCGCAGGCGATGCAGCCGCGGATATCGGTGCGTCCGAGCAGAATGTTCTCGTATTCAACGCCATTCTCTTCGAAGACCTGCTCCATCTCGTGAAACGCAAGCGCGATGTTCCCGTTCGGGCGCGGGCTGCCATTCAGCATTAAAACTTTTAATTTTTTCTCCATTGTAAACCTCCCATTTGTGATCAGAATGACTGATCTTTAATCCCAAAGCTTCGCTTTTGCAGTTGCCGTAAGGCCCGCTCTCTGGTCGTAGAAAAGCCCGGTCGATGCGGTACCCTTCGTTACGTAGTAGCGGTCACTTCCGTCGAAACGGGACAGTTCAAGGTTTACCTTGTTGCCGGCAGCATTGCTCTGAACGTAGTAAACGATGTTCAGGCGGCCCAGCTGAGCCAGGGTCTGCCCATTGATCGTATCGGTGTTCGGCTTGTTGAAGAAAAGTTTTACGGAAAGCGGCATCGCGGGATGGAAGCCGTTATCTGCCGTGGATCCTACGAAGTATGCACGCGGAAGCCAGCGGTAATCGTCGTCCTTCAGGCGCTCGTTGAAATAGGTGTCCCAGCCGGCCTTACCGGAGAGTCCGCCCTCGGTGAAACCTCTGCCGAACGGCTCGAGGTCCGCGAAGAGGTACTTCATCATGCTCATGCCGATCTCGTAATCTGCAGTCAGGCAGAATACGCTGTATACCCAGTAGGCTGCGACGCTGCCGGGATCGGTAACGTCTACGGCTGCCTTCAATTCTTCCAGACTGTTCACGTCCTTGATCTCGATGACTCTATCCATCATCCATTCGGGCTTCAGCACCTTCGCTGCGCCCTGTCCTGCTGCGGATGCATCCTTCGATCCGCCGGCCATTGCTTTGTCAAATAATCCCATTGTAAAACCTCCTGTTGTTTATATTATGTGATCGATCATTCGTTGTTTTCGTTATCGCTGTCTTCGATCGTCTTCTCCACAGCGGCTTCTGCAGCCTTCTTCTGCGCCTCCAGTTTCTGCGCCAGAAGCTCCGGATCGGTACGTACCATGCTGGCGTTTTCAAATGCCTCGAGGGAAGCGGTGCTTCCGGGTTCGATGCGGCGGATCTCGCCGGTCGCGCGAACCATGCGGGCCACGATATCCTCGCCGATGCCGCAATCGCCGTTCGGGCTTGAAGCATTTGCCTCCGCAACGAGTTTCAGCAAGAACTTCTCGTAAGCCGACGTCGGCATGTGGAAGGCATCGACTTCGATCTCTTCTGCGGAAAATGCGTTGCAGACATCACCGAGCAGCACGAAGCGCACCAGGCTCGGGAAAATGCTGTGGAAACGCAGGGACGCCAGAAGGCGGCGGACATTGACCGAGAAACCATTCAGGTAATCGCGGAAACGGATGTCCTGCTTCGACTTATCCTGCGCCAGGCCCTTCAGACTCAGGCCCGAGCTGTTGTAGGTCTCGAACGGCGCCATCGCGCGGATACGCTCGTCGAGGTCCTTCAGTTCGAGGTCGTCGTGCTCGCGGGCGTAGTTCACCAAGTCACCCATCTCGGATCCGATCACTTCATCGAAGCGGCGGAACATCAGGAAGGGAAGCGCCACGTAGATGAACTCATCGCGGCGGATGCGCTCGTGCAGGTTCTCACCGATGGCACGGACCTGCGCCAGAGTTTTTTCGATCGTTTCGTCATAATTCGTTAAATCAGCCATAAATACTCCTTTTTACACTGTATTTCAATCTTCGATGATCTCGCCGGTCCCCTCTTTTTCCACGAGGTTTTTGCGGCGGATACGCTGGTTGTATATATTCTCTTTCAAAAACGCGATGTACTGTTTCCGGATGTCATTCGGCGATTTGATGCGCACATGACCGCCGAGCCCGCACAATTGGGCGAAAAACTGATTGCTGACGTAGATGTTGAATTTCACACGGAAATGATCGTCATCGACGCGGCGGGTCTTCTGTTTCGCTTCCGGCCACAGGTCGAACACCACATTCGAGATCTCGTTGTCGCAGACCAGGGTCACCGTTTCTTCGACGCCGTGGAACATATTCACGGCGCGGTTCAGGTACTCTTCCGGATCTATCTGCGCGTAGGCTTCGGCGCCGATACGCGGGCCGGGCGCCGTATCCACGACCTCCATCTTATCGATGCGGTAGGTCTTCAGGATCGCGTCCTCCTCGGAAAATGCCAGGAGATAATAGTTCTCGTTGCTTAAGAGCACCGTCCACGGGCTGACCGTCACGGTCTTTCCATCATATCGCGCGGTCAGTTTTCCATCCGGACTCCACGCGTAATATTTGAACAGGACTTTGCGGTCCGATTCGATCGCCGCATGGACGCGTCCGAGCGTCTCGAGCACGGTTTCGCCGCCCTCTTTCACGCGGTTCACTACCTTCACCTGCCGGTCGAGCAGATCCATGGCAAAGGCTCCGATCTCGCCCTCAAACTTCTCGATCATGCGATGGGCATTTTCATCCGAAAGAAAACGGCAACCACGGATGGCCTCCACGAGGAACTGCACCTCACGGGTGTCGAACTTGCGGCTGGTCAGATAATAACTTACCGCGTGTACTTTTCGCAGTTTTTTGATCTTGAAGCCATACTCGGTGAGTGCCTCGAAATCGCGGTAAATGCTCTTCCTCTGCGCGGTCACTCCGAATCTGCCGAGTTCGCTGAGTGCTTCGTCGATCGTCAATCCGTGCGTCTCGTCGGTCTGCTCCATCATGATCCGCAACAGGTATAAAAGTTTTAATTTTTGCTTCGTTCCTCTGGCCATAAGGGCCTCCTTTTTGTTCCGGTTCCGACTTACACAATACGCTGTTACTATAGATTAGATATTACCACAATACGTAAAAAAAGTCAAGAATACAGTCCCATAAAAGGGATGTTACCACATCTGACCGGGGTAAGCATGGCAAAAACGGGACCGGCCCCCGGACGATCTGTTCGTCCGGGGGTCGGTCCCGTTTAGGAAGGTTATGTTTTATTCGTTATTGGCTCTTAAACGTTTTGCCGCAGCGACCATGTTCTGCAGGCTCGCAACGGTCTCGGTCGTGCCGCGGGTCTTCAGACCGCAGTCCGGGTTCACCCAAAGTTTCTCGGGGTTGATGCGCGCCAGCATGCGGGACAATGCGTTCACGATCTCCTCTTCGGACGGCACACGCGGCGAATGAATGTCGTACACGCCGGGGCCTACCTCGGTCTTAAAGTTGTTCGCGCGCAGGGCGTCGAGGATCAGCAGATCCGAACGGGAAGCCTCGAATGTGATCACATCGGCATCCATGTTATCGATCGTCGGGATGATGTCGGTGAATTCGCTGTAACACATGTGCGTGTGGATCTGGGTGGATGCCTTCACGCCGCTGTGAACCAGACGGAACGCCGGGATGGCCCAGTCGAGGTACTCGCTGTACCAGTCGCTCTTACGCAGCGGCAACTTCTCACGCAGCGCCGCCTCGTCGATCTGGATGATGTTGATGCCGGCTGCCTCGAGGTCCAGAACCTCATCGCGGATCGCCAACGCGATCTGCAAAGCGCTCTCCTTATGGGAGATATCTTCACGCGGGAACGACCAGTTGAGGATGGTCACCGGGCCGGTGAGCATGCCCTTCATGGGACGGTTAGTGCAACTCTTCGCGAACACCGACCACTCGACGGTCATCGGTTTTTCACGGGAAATGTCTCCCCAGACGATGGGCGGTTTTACACATCTCGTACCATAGGACTGTACCCACGCCTTCTCTGTGAAGAGGTAGCCGGAGAGCTGCTCGCCGAAGTATTCGACCATGTCGTTTCTCTCGTACTCACCGTGTACCAGAACGTCCAGGTCCAGTTCTTCCTGCAACTTCACGCACTCGCGGATCTTCTCCTGATTAAACTTTTTGTATTCTTCTTCGCTGATCTGTCCTGCTTTGAACGCCTTACGGTTTGCCTTGACATCGGCGGTCTGCGGGAATGATCCGATGGTGGTCGTCGGGAACTGAGGAAGCGCCAGCGCTTCCTTCTGGATCTTTTCTCTTTCGGCAAATGCGGGCTTGCGCTCGAAGTCTGCCTCGCTTACCGCCTGCAGTCGAGTACGGACCGCAGCGTTCTCGCAGTCGGGACGAGCCGTCGCGAAAAGCGCATCATTGGCCGCCAGAACTTCTCTGTCGCCGTTTGCGACGATCTTCGCGAGGTCGGACAGCTCTGCCAGCTTCTCCCTTGCAAACGCAAAGTGCTTCTTATATGCCTCGGGCAGTTTCGTCTCATTTTCCAAGGTATACGGAACGTGCAGCAGGGAGCAGGAGGTCGAAAGCACGATCTCCTTCGCAAATGCGGACAGTTCGTTCAAACGGTCGATCGTTTTGCGATAGTGATTCTTCCAGATGTTCTTACCATTCACCAGGCCTGCGAAGAGCACGGTCTGTGCAGGGAAGCCTTTAGTTGAAACGAGCTCGAAGGACTTCTTTCCTTCCAGGAAATCGATGCCGATACCGTCGAAGCCCAGCTTTGTAACAGTGTCGTAGGCATCGCGGATGTCGCCGAAGTAAGTCTGGAGCAGCACCTTTGCACTGCCCTTTGCAGCCAGGATCACGCGATATAACTTCTCGAACAGGGCGATCTCTTCCGCCGTCAGATCGTAGACCAGGGCGGGCTCGTCAAACTGCACCCACTTCGCGCCGAGGTTCGCGAACTTCTTCAGAGCCTCGCTATAGGCTGCCGCACAAGCATCTGCAAAGTCTGCTGCGCTTTTGGTCCCTGTGTAGCGCGCCAGTTTCAGGAAGGTGAACGGACCGATCAGCACGGGCTTAGCGACTACGCCGCAGGTCAGCGCTTCCTTAAACTCGTCGAAAGGCTTTTTGCCTGCCAGACGGATGTCCGCATCGTCCTCGATCTCCGGAACCATATAGTGATAGTTTGTGTTGAACCACTTCTTCATCGCAAGCGCCTTAACATCCTTACCATCCTTCTGGTAACCACGCGCCATCGCGAAATAGGTGTCCAACTCGCTTACATTTAACTTGCAGTACCGTGCCGGGATCGTATTGAGCAGGACCACCGTGTCCAGCATACCATCATAGAACGAGAAGTCATTGACGGGGATGAAGTCAATACCACTCTCCTTCATGCTCTTTAAGTGCTCCGCCCGCAGCGTCTTCGCCTGCTCCAGCAGAGCTTCCTGTGTGATATCATTCTTGAAATACTTCTCCGTCGCAAACTTAAGTTCACGAAGAGAACCGACTCTGGGATAACCGATAACAGATGTTTGCATATTTGTTTCCTCCTTTTTGCTACATTCTACACGATAATCCCTCAGGCGAAAAATACTTAAAACTTTTGTGCATGCATAGGATGAGGCTATACCCTTGTTATAGATTTTTGTCTTTTCTTATTTTCCCGTAGCCACGCCCCTCCATTTTCGCCAGGTTTCCGGCCTATTCGGCTAAGATTTTTCTCTTTTCTTACTTTTCCTTAGCCCCACCCCACGCTTTATCTTGATTTTCCCTGTTTTGCGCGTAGGAATAGCCGCCGATCCAGTGATCTCTTACGCGCATTCTCTTGGTTTCCTCTGTTTTACGCGTAGGATTTTCACCTCCCGGCATGGTTCCTTACGCGCATTTTCCTGCCTTCCTCTGTTTTGCGCGTAGGACAGCCCCCGAATGCCATGCTTTCTTACGCGCATTATCTAGATCTTCTCTGTTTTGCGCGTAGAAATAGCCGCCGATCCAGAGAACCTTTACGCGCATTTTCTTGTCTTCCTCCAGTTTACGCGTAGGACAGCCCGCGCCCACAGTCCCAGAATTTCAGGATCCCAAGAATCCAAAAAGCGCAGTGGCCGAAACCACTGCGCTTTATAATTCAATTCTTAAAGGGATCGATCTTCCCTGATCTTACTTTACGGTTACTGCGGTGATGTGCGGGTTAACGCCCTCATACCAGTACAGGAAGCCTTCCATATCAACGGTGTCGCCGACCTTCAGGCCTTCAACAGCCTTGTAAACGTCAGTGTCCTTATCGCAGAGGTAAGACTCAACGGTGAAGGTGTAAGTGTCGCCGTTTACGGAAACCTTGAAGTACAGGTCATCACCCTGAGCACCAGAGCCATCCCACTTATACAGGAATGCTGCTCCGTCATCGTTCATAGCCTCAACCTTCATACCTTTGAAGGAAACCTTCTGGTTCTGGGATTTGATCAGATCATCGGTACCGAGCAGTTCGGTAACGTCCTTCGGCTCAGCTACATAGCTGCCCTCCAGAACCTCGAATGTTGCACCAGCGGCAACCTCGACCTCACCAGCCCACTCTGCACGGAAACCGGTTACACGGATCTTCGCGCCTTCGGTCAGTTTAGCATAATCTTCTTCGGAGCACTTCAGGTTATACAAGAAGTAAGCGCCGTCCTTATCCTGGGTGTAAACAGAAGCCTTATCTTCCCACCAGCCCTGCTTAGCCTGAACGTAGGTCTCGATCACTACCGGATCGTCTACTTCAGCAGCAAGATACTCAGCGTAGGTCATAACGCCCTCGCCCTTCTCTTCGCCTGCAGGAGCCTCAGTTGTAGGCTCTTCGCTACCTGCAGCCTTAACAGCTGTGATGTGCGGGTTAACACCATTATACCAGTACAGGAAGCCTTCCATGTCGATCACGTCGCCGACCTTCAGAGCCTCAACAGCCTTATAAACATCGGTGTCCTTATCGCAGAGGTAAGACTCAACGGTAAATGTATAGGTCGTTCCATTTACGGAAACCTTGAAATACAAGTCATCACCCTGTGTACCGGAATTATCCCACTTGTACATGAATGCAGCGCCCTCATCGTTTGCTGCTTCAACCTTCATGTTCTTGAAAGCAACCTTCTGGTTCTGATATGTGATCAGATCATCTGTGCCAAGTTTATCGGTAACATCCTTCGCCTCGGCGATAAATTTGCCGTCGATGATCTCAAAGGTAGCGCCCTGGGCTACTTCGATCTCGCCTTCCCACTCAGTACGGAAACCGGTAACACGGATCTTCGTACCTTCGGTCAGCTTCTCGAAATCTTCCTTCGAGCAGGTCAAGTTGTACAGGAAGTACGCACCGTCCTCATCCTGTGTATAAACGGTAGCCTTATTATCCCACCAGGACTGCTTCGCCTGAACGTATGCCTCGATCACGACCGGATCGTCGACCTCAGCAGCGAGGTATTCAGCATAGCTCATAACCTTTACAGGTGCCTCAGTCGTAGCTTCCTCAGTCGTAGCCTCCTCAGTTGTAGGTGCTTCGGTCGTGGTAGCTGCCGTAGTAGCAGGTGCAGCGGTCGTAGCCTCTGCGGTTGTGGAAGCAGCAACTGCTGTGGTAGTTGCAGCTGCCGTAGTCTCTTCACCATCTTTCTTACCGCACGCGGAAACGCTAAGCGAAAGGCCGAGTGCCAGCAAAACCAATTTCGATTTTTTCATAATACTGTCTCCTTTATTCCGGCGGAATATATGCCGCCGCACGAAGTCTGGGGCTCACAATTCGCGGCCCACCTTTAATTATACATGATTTCCGATCGGTTTACAAGTCCATTCTACACGTTAGTCGACCGTCTTAAAGTTATCAAGATACCCCATAAATTTTTCGTAGTACAACTGCCATTTGAGTTCGTCTTCCGAAACAACCTCCATAAGTTTCTCTTCAGAACCCAAACTTCGCTCGGCCATCATCCTCTGCTTCAATTCCGACATTTCGGAATCCGTGATCTCATAGCCTTCCTGTTGGCAGATTCCCAGGACAATGAGTCTCGCCCTGACTTCAGCTGAACATGTTTCACGCAGCATGTTTTCGTACTCTTCCGCAGAATATCCCATTGCCTGTAACACAGTCTCGCGGTCAACACCAAGCTCCTTGCAGGATCGATCCAACTCAGCCCATCCTCTTCGGATCATTTCGTTGATCAAACCCTCTTGAGGTTTCTTATCTCTGACAGCACTTTGGATGGCATTAAAAATGACCTCATTTCGGTAGTCGCGTGCGATATCGCCCACCTTTGCATCGTAGAACGCCTGACAAGTCTCATATTTTCCGGAGGATCTCTTTTTGATCTTTTCGTCACTCACCGTCGACAGACCGATGATGTTTTCGATTCCCATCTTGAAAACGACCTCTTTGCCGGCATAGATCGGTTCTTCAAAGTCTTTTGGGTATGAAACAGTAAACTCAAACTCGTTATTAATGTATTTTCCGACAATGTGTTCAATGAATTCGGGATAAGCGGTTTCTGAAGCATCGAGAGGGATGGTCATATTGATATTCTCTTGGATCGGAACATTATTCTCGTAACTCGAAAAACGGATCCATACTAAGTCTCCTTCCTTTGCCGGGCGATCCTTATCTTTAGCAGTGATCCCCAATTCAGTTGTCAACACTTCATCAAAGTCATACAAGAGCGCCTTTTTGTCTTTATAGGTTACTCTTTTCGTCGTGATCTGCAGATCCCGGATCCCTGACAGGTCAATGTATTCGGACACGTCTGTATCAAAGATCGAAGTGGCGGTTTTCTGCGGCCCCTCGTCTGTCTTCGCCTCCGCCGTCGTAGTTACGTCTGCCACACTACCAGCCGTAGTTGCAGTTGCCCCCGCCGCAGTCGTGGTGTTTGTCTCACTCTTGCTGCCGCACGCGGTCACGCCCAGCGAAAGGCCGAGCACCAGCAAGACCCGTTTTGATTTTTTCATAATATTTACTCCCCCCTTATTTCCGGTATCCATTCACCCGAGCCGGGCCTCGATCAGAGGCTTCTCCCAGTCGATGGTGCCATTCATTTTCCCTGCGATGCGGTCGCAGGCCTCCTGCAGGCCGCCGAGGTATTCGGCGTCGCGCTTCTTCGAGCGGCGCCCCTTACCCTCGTAGATCGTTTCCTCGGCATATGCGTCATAACTGATCGCGAAATCCTCCTCATCGTCATGCGGGAAGAAATTCACCGAGTAGGCGTAGGTGATCCTTCCTGCGTCCGAGGTCGCGGTCAATTTAACCACAGCCGCGTGGCGGTCCCGCCCGTTTGCGGTGCAGGACGCCTCATAATATCTGGTGTAAACGTCGATCACTTTCATGTCGCATTCCCTCTCTTTTTCATCTTCTTCCACAATACGTACGCACCCATGAGCACCCATGAAGTGATGAGAACGACGATCAGTGTCTTCGCCGCACCCGGTAACGGTGCCAGGCCATCGGGATCAACGTCCGAGCCCTCTTCGTTCGAGGCTCCGGCCGGTCTCAGCTGGTCCAGACGGTACAGGGCGGTCACGTCTTTGTAGAGTTTTTCCATGTATGCCTCATCGATCGTCGCCTTACGGCGCGTCGACTTCGTCACTTCTTCGATCAATGTTCCGGCGGCGTCACGCAGCGACGCGGAACCGTTGAAGACCGGTGTCACGAAGGTGTTGTCGATGTTCGAGAGCAGCAGCTTCGCCGCCTTGATCTTAACATCGTAGTGCAGCACATCTTCGCCTGCGCGGCTTAAGTAATCCTGGTACTCCGGCAGGTTGTGCGCCTTACTCGTGACGGGGATGTAGCCCTCCGTCTGGGAATACGAGATCTGCACCTCGTTCGTCAGCAGAAACTGCGCGAACAGCCAGGATGCCAGAACCTCACCGTTATCCTCTTTGTTGAAGATGCAGACGGACGGTCCCTGCGAGATCATCTTCGGGTTCTGCGTGTCGAACTGCGGCACCGGATAGACCTCGGTCGTGAACGGGACCTTCTTACTCTCATGGATGTCCTGCAGCGGTGCATCCGAACCCATCCAGGTCGCGCCCGCGGTGGAGTCCACCGCGAAGATGCATTGGCCGGCATTCAGGAAGTTGCCGGGGTAGCCCGAAATGGCGAACGTGGAAAAAGCGCGCGTTTTCGCGTGTTTTGACACCTCGTACAGGAATTCCTTCGTCTGATCGTTAAATATGAGAATATCGCCCTCAGGCGTTGAATATCCGGCATCTAATTGCTTCAGGACCTGGATCATCATATTGTCCGTGGACTTGTAGATGAACGGGATCAGGACTTTCTGGCCGTTTAACTTGAAATTGCCGTCGGCGTCTTTCTCCATCGCGGCCTCGCTGACCTCCCAGATGAAGTCCCAGGTCAGGACCTCGGGCAGCTCGTAGCCGAGTTTCTTCACATAGTCGACATTGACATAGCAGGCCTCGGTCGAACGCATGTACGGAAGCGCGTACTGCACGCCACCGATCTTACCCTCTTCGAGGAACTTCGGGATGACCTCCTCTTTCTTCACGGAGTCGAATTTCACCTTCGCTCCGCCCAGGCCGTAGTCGGTATCGTCGATGAGCGCGTCCAGCGGAAGGACGACATTTTCCCCCGTCATATAGGTCGCGATGTGGTCGGGATAGCTGATGCACACGTTCGGCGTCGTATTCGTCGCGATATTCGTGATGACATCGTTGTAAATGTTCCGGTAATCGGTATAAGGCTTCAGGATGACCTTGATGTTCGGATAGTACGATTCAAAGTCCTCGATCGCCTTTTTGTAGATATCCAGCTGGGTCTTGTTGGTATCGTTTTTCGCCCAGAATGTGATCTCGTAGGTCTTATCGTCGAGAAAATCCTCCGGCAGGTTGAAGGCCAGGCGCTTCTTCGCGCCGTGGCAGCCGGTCAATGCGAGGATCAGGCAGGCAGCGACAAACACGACCGCCAGAGTGACCAAACGCCATATCTTTCGTTTACTCATCCCTTCAGACCTCCTCTCGAAACGCCTGCCATGATCTTCTTACGGAAGATCAAAAACAGGATGATGAGGGGCAGAGAGATGACCACGACGGCCGCCATCATGGCAGGCACGTTATCGCGGCCGAAACCGCTCTCCCGGATCTCCTGGATGCCGTTCGACACCAGATAGTGGTTTCGGTCATCCGTGATGAGTCGCGGCCATACGTAGCTGTTCCAGCACTCGATGACCTTCAGGATCGTGATGGTGATGATGGTCGGCTGCGAGATCGGGATCATGACCTTCAGCAGGTACTTCAGATCCGACGTTCCGTCGACCTTTGCCGCCTTATACAGTTCCTCGGGGATCTGCTCGAAGTTCTCCTTCAACAGGTAAATGTAGAACACTGAGGTCACGGACGGCAGGATCAGGCCCAGGAATGTATTACGCATATCCCAGTTCGTGATCGTAACGTAGTTCGTGATAACGACCAGTTCGTTCGGAATCATCATCAACGACAGGAACAGGGCAAACACCGCGTTTTTGCCGCGAAATTTCAGCCGGGCAAATGCATAGGCCGCCAGAATGATCACAACGAGCATCAGCGCCGTCGTGATGATCGTGAACAGGAAGGTGTTCGTGAAGTACCTCGCCAGCGGCACCTCGGTAAATGCGCTCTTATAGTTCTGGACCGTCGGGTCGGTCGCGATAAAGCGCGGCACATATTCGGAGTTATAACTTCCGTAGGATTTGAACGAGGTCAATACCATCCAGTAGAACGGGAACAGAACGATCAACGCCCAGATCGATAGCAACGTATACCTCGCTATCGCACCGGCACGCTCCTTTCCGCGTCCGCTGCCCTTTTTCTTAGTCTCTTCCGCCATCATTTACCACCTCCGATCGAAACCTTTTTGTTGCTGATCAAAAGGTTGAATGCCGTGATCGTGAAGACGATCATGAACAGGATGAGCGCCGCGGCCGCCGCGTACGACGGGTAGCCGCCGCTGTCGCCGTAGAGCATATCGTAAACATAGCCGACGATGGTGTTCATGCCCGCCTTATTCAGGTCGGTGCCGAACAGCGCGACTTCGTCCGAGTAGGCCTTAAACGCGCCGATGAAGCCCGTGATGACCAGATAAAAGATCATCGGGGATATCATGGGCAATGTGATCCTCGTAAAGATGCGGAAACTCGAAGTTCCGTCGACACGCGCTGCCTTATAATAGGTCTCATTGACCGAAGCCAGGGCGCTCGTAAGGATGAGGATCTTAAACGGCATAACGACCCAGACGGTGTAGATGCACATGACCATCATCTTCGCCCAGTAGGGGCCGTCGATGAAGTCCACGCTCTCGCCGCCGAAGAAATGGATCAGGATGTTGATCATGCCGTCGGAATACGGAGTCTTTTTGAAGAGGATCATGAAGACCAGGCCGACCGCCAACGTGTTCGTAACGTACGGCAGGAAGGAAACCGTCTGGAACAGTTCCTTCAGTTTCGTGATCCGTGACAAAAGATAAGCCACTAAAAGCGACAGTGTCGTGGACACCGGCACCGTGATGATAACGATGATGAACGTGTTCTTCAGCGCCTGGATGAAATACGGGTCGCGAAGCACGTATTTGTAGTTATAGAGACCGACGCCGGTGTAGGACTGAGAGGCGAAATTATAACTCTCCTCGAAGGAATAGACCAAAACGTCGATCAGGGGATATACCATGAAGATCCCCAAAAACAGCAGGGCGGGCAACAGGTAAAGCCAGCCGCGTCCCGTCTCTTTCAGTCGTTTTTTCACCGGATCCCCTCCAAAACCTCTTCGGTTTGTTTGTCAAAAAGATAGAGTTTCGCCGGCTTGATATCGAAGCGGACCTTCCCGCCCTTCGTCTCGAGCGGAGTCTCCGCCGGGATGATGGCGCGCACGGTCGGCTGGCCGGTGAGTGCTTCGTTTTCGCAGACGATGCTGGTATCGCGGCCCATGACTTCGACCGCCTTCAGGTCGCAGGTCAGTGCTCCGTCCTTCTTCAGGATGAAACCTTCGGGACGTATCCCGACCCAGACCTCGCGGTCCTCGAGTTTCGTTCCGCGGTAAATGCAATCGGCGCCGATGTAGACATCGCCTTTCTTCACTTCACCTGCGAAAACATTGATCGGCGGCGTTCCGAGGAATTTCGCCACGAACAGATTTGCCGGACGATCATAAACATCCTGCGGCTTACCCATCTGATGCAACACGCCGTCCTTCATAACGATGATGAAGTCGGAAATGCTCATGGCTTCCTCCTGGTCATGCGTAACGAAGACCGTCGTGATATGTGTCTCTTTCTGGATTCGGCGGATCTCTTCACGGGTCTGCAGACGCAGGCGCGCATCGAGGTTCGAAAGCGGCTCATCGAGTAGCAGCAGGCGCGGCATCTTCACCAGCGCACGCGCGATCGCAACACGCTGCTGCTGGCCGCCGGACATCTCCGAAGGCTTGCGGTCCATAAGTTCCTCGATCTGCACGAGCTTCGCCGCCTCCATCACGCGCTCATTCATCTGCTCCTTCGTAAGCTTATCCTCGCCCTTAAAATTCTGCAGCGGGAACATGATATTCTTCCGCACCGTCAGATGCGGGTACAGTGCATAGTTCTGGAAAACCATGCCGACACCACGCTTCTCCGGCGGAAGTTCCGTTACATCGTCCGCGTCAAAATAGATCTTACCTTCGGTCGGAGTCTCCAGACCGCAGATCAGGTTCAGCGCGGTACTCTTACCGCAGCCGGACGGCCCCAACAGGCCCACCAACTGCCCGTCCGGGATCTCCACGTTGAAATCGCTGACCGCGACTACTTCCGTGTGGATCTTTTTGTTTCGATTGGGAAATCTTTTCGTCAGATGCTCCAATACAACTTTCATGCGTTTACTCTCCCGCCTCTTTTTTTATCGTACATAGTAATGCCGCGCGATCCAGTCCGACAGTCCCTCGAGACCCGGATACACGATACGCTCGCTGATATTCATCTGATCGAGCATATCACGCACGCGCCAGCGCAAAGATTTATCAATGACATATTTCACGGTGTTCTCCGTGTGTTCGTTCAGGAATCGCTCCACGTCCTGCATATCCATCGGGATGATGGAGAAAAACGAGTACTGGTTAACGATACGCTCATCCATGGACGGCGGCTCGACGATGACCATGGCCGTGTCCTTCATGTCCGAATCATATCTGGCCAATGAATTCTGCGTGATCTCCATGAGCATCTCCACCGTGAAGTAGGTCGTCTTCTTTTCATTGACGATCTTCTGGTAGCTCTCAGGCAGAAGTGCCTGCTGCTCCGTCATGTCGATACGCCATACCGCACAGTCATGATCCTCCATCTCCGGAAGGTTCGGCTCACAGGTCGCAAAATGCAGTCCCATCAGCGGCGAATGCGACCAGTCCAGGAGGCGGGTCGGCAGGCCGTAGTGCTGCCCCATGATCATCTGCCGCCAAACCGAGTTGGCGACCGTGGGATCGCTCACCACCGCATATTTCGCGAAATTCTCGAGGATGGCCTGTTCCAGCGTCCTCTCCAAATGCTTACAGTTCCGATGCAGGCTGGTCGTCATCTCAAACGAGGCATCGCTCACGCCGCGGTACAAAAAGCGGCTGCGGTTTCGCTTCAGATCCGGCCGGTAATCCTGCTCCGAAAACAAAGGCATTAACTGTTCGATTTCCTTGATCCGAATTTCTTTGATCATACGCACCTCCGGATTTTTTTCTGTTCCTATACGAAAACCGACGGCGCAGTTTTCTGCGCCGCCGGCCGTAATTCTGCTGTTTACATTTTACATCGAAGTATATCCACCGTCAACGGGTATCGGAAAAACTATCAACTGTCTTCCAAGATAACATATCGGTCCGTATTCCCAGCCCAGAAGTCTGCGGCGGAAATATAGAATGTCTTTCCGTCTATAATCCCATAATAACTGTCTCCAATCGCATACTGTAAAGTCAAATTTTCAATTTCCACCGACCGCACGATCTTATCCTCATCCGCATCATACATATGAAAGCGCCTTTTTGTGTCATTCACATCCATTGATTCTTGTACAATGATGTACTCGTCACTTTGAATTACCCTGCCGACAGAAAACGGAAGTTTACGAATGAAATTTCCAGATGCGTCATACAGTTCCCCGTTCAATTTCGATGATTTTACTATGTAATCCTGAGCAAAATCATATGCGTCATTGTGATCCTCCGATATGATCAAAGATAACTCCCCACTGGCTATGTTATAATCATATACCCGCGTTCGAGAGTGCTTAGTTGCAGCCTCATTATATGCATCCCAGTCTTCAAATCCATTCGGAAGTGTATCAAACGGAACATCCAGGCCGGAACACAGGAAATGCAAATGACCATTGTATTCTACCATTGGAGAGATATATAAATCGTAAAGATCATCCGCAGAAAATACTTCTTCGATCTTACCATCGGATAATGCGACCCGAATGATCCCAACTTTTCTTTTATCCAAAGCGTCTCCGGATACCCAGTAGCTATCTCCGTTCTTATCTTCCTGTTCGATCATCTCATTATAAATATCATAACGCAGAAAATAAGAGTCCTCCGTGTACAACTCTTCAGTCGGGAAATAAAAAGGAAGGTTAAGATTTGCGACTATCTGCCGATTCTTTCCTTCGATGTCCGCCCGAAACAAATTTGGATATAAAAAATAATAACTGCAGTCATTTCTGAGGCTAAATGTCGTGGCTCCAAGTGTATATGCCATACACGGAGGGGAAAGCAACTCACCCGTTACTAAATCATATTGAGGGGGGATATGCTCACATCCAGGATCAAAGCAGTATATATTGCTTGTTTTTGACGCGACATTATAAACGTGTAATGATACTTTACCTTGATCAGAAACTCTGAAAAATGCATATCTCTCCGTAAAAACACTATTGGTTCGAGTGTAAAATGCTTTTTCAAACACCATTGTTTTATCTGACGCCGTTACCCCCTCCTTAGTTTCCGAAGAAGATGTTGCAGTCGGGGTTTTTTCTCTGCAACCCTCAAGTCCAAAACCAGCGAATAACGCCAATAAGATAAACCCTAGCTTTTTTTTCATTTATCCCTCACTTTCAGATACTCCATTTATCTTCAGTCGCAACCGTCTGGGCTTTTCTTCGTATCACGGTATATTTATCAAATTTGAAACAGAGAATGTTCCTTGCTGATATGAAGCCTGATGAGATGATTCTGCTCTGTAAAATCGGTAATTATCATTTGGAGTATACTTCGAATAACTACAGCCATTAGATCCATAACCGAACCCGGAATACTCACCTATAGTTCCTAGCACATCTCCGGAAACACCGAGATAAAAGAATGTAGCCGTAACGGATGTGGAAGCAGTACCTACTTCATGCAGTACCACCGTGGTAGTTGCATCCGCATGCTTGCGATCTTCGGAAATCTGATTTTGAGCATAAACATCACAACTACCGATAGAACCCTCAAGTGACACTATAGAAGGATCTGCATATATCAAAACAAATGAAAAAACTATGACCGATAAGCAACAAATCAACGCCACAAAATTCAATTTTCTACTCATATAACCCCCTCTCTTTCAGGTAATCTGCCAGTTGTGTATTTAACTCTATCAGCAACTGACGAAATTCAGGTGTCTCCAATTTACTCATCAACTCATCTACATCGTATTCGTCGTTCATCATCCAGCGTTCCGTCTTCAGCTCCTCGTCATATGCATAAATGATCAGACTGTTAAAAAGGTTCCTGTAGGCCATTGAATATCGGATCATCGTCTCCTGTTGAGACTTAGACAGTTCAGGGAAAAAATCCTGTATATCACCGAGTTCAACTTGTGACAAAAACGACCGTCTTTTGGCTATCGCTTCTTCGCTCTCCATCTCGGGTAATAAATAGGCGGCTATTTCCGGATCCGTATAGCAGACTGAAAGGATCTCCAGAGCAAGATCCTGTTTTTCCGATTTTTGTGACACTCCATAAGACATATTCAGATTGATGTAGCCCGCATAACCAATCAAAGGGAATGCTGTA
>JAFYZH010000032.1 GCA_017548765.1 Lachnospiraceae bacterium
GGACTTTTCGCTGAATTGCAAGATCAGCGAGCCGGAGACTCTGCAGTTTAATTACAGCAATATCAATGCGTACTTGGTTGGAGTTGCATTGACCGAAGCGCTCGGACGGGATCTGGGCACGTATATCGAGGAGAGGTTGCTGGCCCCGCTCGGGATCGACAACTATTCCATCGAGCGCTGCCCGGAGGGATACTTCTACGGGGCTTCCGGTATGAAACTCACGGTCAATGAACTGAGCCGTGTCGGCCTGCTCCTGTACAATCACGGCCTGTATGAAGGGAAACGGATCGTGTCGGAGAAGTACGTGAACGAGGCGACGTCCGTGCAGATGATGAACCGCGAAGGCGGCTACGGATACTTTATCTGGAAGTACCGCGATGGTTTCAGCATCAACGGACGACTGAAGCAGAAGTGTTATGTGCTTCCGAAGGAGGGACTGGTCATCACCTATCTGTCGGAGATCGAGGATCCCTCACGCGTTCTGTGTGACAGCATGGAGAAGCACATATTGGGAATATAGTTTGAGAAAAGCGGAGGTGTGTTTATGAAGGATTTTACCAGATTGGATCAACTGATCCAGAGGTTTGTGGACCAGGGAACGAACCCCGGCTGTGCGGTGGCGATCATGCAGGGAGACGAGATGATCTACCACGGGGAGGCAGGCTACGCGGACATCGAGTCCGGCAAAAAGGTGGACGTACACAGTATGTTCAGCCAGGCTTCCACGACGAAACTGTTCACCTATGCCATCCTCGGCATGATCTTTGAGGAGGGCAGATTCCTCTTCAGCGATCCTTTGTATTATTACCTGCCGGAATGGAAGAATACACAAAAATATATCATGCGCCCGAGCGGCGAGATCGACGTGGCTCCGCTGGAGAAGCCGATCACGATCCGCGATGCGGTCGCGATGATGTGCGGCCTGCCGTACTGCATGTTCCCCGCAGTGAACCCGACGACGCCGACATTGGCCGCGATGAGCGAGCAGATGCGCGAGTTGCTTAAGAAGGGACCGACCACGATCGCGGAGGAGGTCCATGCCATGGCAAATGTACCCGTCATGTTCGAACCGGGCTCGCACTGGCTGTACGGCTTCGGTTCCGAGATCACCGGCGTTCTGGTGGAGACCTTTGAGGGTAAGCCGCTGCGTGAGGTCTTCAAAGACCGCCTGATCGAGCCTTTGGGCCTGGAAGACGCGGATACGTTGATGCGTTCGTGGAATAAAGACCGCATCGTAACGAACTATGCGAAGAAGGCGCCGGGCCAGTTTGAGCGTGCGATGGACTACGCGTCCATGGATCCGGAGAAGGTGCCTGCGGGCGCCCGTCCGAATTTGCTCATCAGCGCCCATGATTTCGCCGTGTTTATGCAGATGCTGGCGAACGGCGGCACCTATAAGGGAAAGAAGTTCTTAGGCAGCGGAACGGTGGCGATGCTGCATGAAAACCAGCTCGGACCTGTCCAGCTGGCGGACTTTGAAAATGATTATCTGGCCGGCTATGGTTACGGCCTCGGTTTCCGTACATTGCTCACACAGAAGTACGGGCACAACGGACATTTGGGCTGCTTCGGCTGGACCGGCGGCAGCGGCATCTGGGTCGAGGCGGACCCGGTCGATAAATTTGCCGTAGCGTATATGCACAACATGCGCCCGAACGACGAACTCTATCATCACCACAGAGTCCGCGCGGTCGTAAATGGCATTATGTTGGAGTAAAGGAGGCAGTTCATGGCATTTATCACAATACGGATCGGAGCCAGCCCCATCCGGTATACGGACCCGAAGTTACACGAGGAGTTCGAAGCCCGCATGAAGGGCACGGCCTATGTTTCCGAATATGACCGGGCGCTCTACGCGTCGAAAGAAGAACTTACAAAAGCGATCCGGGAAAATGTAAGACCGATCGCGGAAGATTCTTTGAAGTACTGGCCGACGGACATTATCCCGGGTTCTTCGGCGGCCTCCCTCATGGGCTCCTTTTTGGAGGCGGCCTACGAGAAGATGGGGATCAAGGGATCCTTTACGGTGGATGATTTTTCCCTGATGGATGAGTCCGATAAGCGATACCGCGCGAAAGCCGGGAAAGGCATGAGTTTGATAGACGCTATGTTTCCGGGGATGCAGGACAGCCAACCGAAACTGAGCGATCTTAAACCGGAGCAGCATGGTCCGCTCGTGGAGATCGAGACTTATCATTCGAGCAGCGGCATGGCGATGGGTAGTGGTATCTCCGTGAATAAAACACTGGTCTGGCAGGCGGATGGAAGCCTGTTGATCGAGATCCGGGATAAGCGAAACGGCGTGGAGACCTATGATAAGATCCGCGTGGAGGCAGAGCCTGCGGGGCAGTTGCGCGCTTTTGTTGCGGAAAAGCGTTTCGCGGAGATGGCGCAGGTGAAGACGATCCCGGTTCCGTCCTCACTTCGGCCGACCGATGTTTCCTCGAGTTCGAGCACCACATTTACCTTTGACGACAGCTTTCTCGGCGGGGCTTCGAGAGTCGGGCGGACTCTGAACGGGGATTCGTTCTGGCGCGTTCAGTCGGAGGCTCTCCGGAAACTGTCGGAGCAGATCAAAGCGTGCATCGATGGCGGACAGGTCCTGGAGCATAAAGAAGAAAGATATGACCAGAGGGATCCGATAACGACGGGTTTCATGCAAATGGGTTTTAAACCGCTGGGATCGTGGCAGTGCAGCTGTGGCAGGAATAATACCGGAAACTACTGCGAGGAGTGCGGGACGAAGCGGCCCTGACGGAATGGATAAACTATTATAGGTCGTCATAAGACCATGTTCAGGAGGGAAAATGTTTACAGAAGGATTTGTGTTCACGGATCATATCCGGGAGATCATCCGCCGACATACGAAACCGGAGGACCCGGTCGCGGATGCCAAGACGTTCCTGTATGAGATGCTGGATCCGACCCCGGATCGTGGCGACATGCAGTATCGCTATGAGCACTGCATTCGTGTGGCGGAAAATGCGAAAGTGATCGCGAGGGCAGAGGGCCTGCCGGAAGAACCGCTGGTCATTGCCTGCCTGCTCCACGATGTCGGTTATCGGGAGAGCGATGCCTATGGCGGATTTATGATCCATCATCTGGTGAGCGCGGATATCGCCCAGGCGTATTTGGAGCAGATCGGCTACGACGAGACGTACCGTCAGGAGATGATCCTGGCGATCGCGCGCCATCCGCTGACTAACTTGCTGCCCGAAGACATGACGACGTTTCAAATGTCGGTCCGGGACTGCGATGACATCGACCGGTTCGACATGATCCGGATCGCCATGGCGCTGGACAGCTGCGTACGTGAAAAAACGAATGTCGAGATCATTGAGGCGTGCGAGGATGAGATCGACACGGCGAACTGGCGCATTTCCCTGAAGCGGGGCACGAAAACGGCGGACGAATGGTTCGCCCGTTTGATGCGAAAGAGGATAAGCCTGCTGGAGGAGATCATTGCCCAAGCGAAAAAAGGTTTCGGAGAGGAGGATCTATGATACTCAGGATCATTCAGGGTGTTTCGACGATCGTCGCGAACATCGTTATCTTCATCGTTTTGCGGATGGAGATCTACACGGACCGGGCGCGTATGGCGGAAGGGAGCATCCGGGTTTATCACAAGAGCCCGCTTAGCCGGCTGGAGGTCGCCGACCGAAGAGAACTCTGGTTTCTGCAACTGTTTTTTATCGTGATCAGCTGCGTTACCGGCATTTTGCTGATCTGCGGCGTGAAGAATAACGCGGTTCGGATCGTGCAGCTGGTGAGCAGTGCGGCCTCGATCGTGATGTTCATCGTGATCATGGTCGTTTCGAAAGGGATACACCCGCACTATTAAAAATATGGCATTTTCCGTAAAAAATGGTATAGTTGGGTGATAGAACAAAACTGCCTTCAAAGGTATAATGATTACAAAATCCAAAAGAAAAGAGGGTATGTATGGAAACGAAAACCATTTCGAAGAAAAAATTGATCGGTCTTCTCTTGGCGTTTATCATGACGGCAGGAACGCTTATCGCAACTGCAGTTCTCGTAAGTGCGTATGGGCTGACCGAGATCGACGAAGTCGAAGTAGCACTTCACTATCCGGAGTTAGGCAATGCTCACTGTACGGTGGATGGAGTTCATGCTTCGGTGGTGCCGTTGGATCAGGGGCATTATACGATCGAGAAATCATACTGGTTCAATGGTGGGACCATGGAAACCAACGATGGATGCGGACTGGCACCCGGCTCATTTGTTGCCGGCAAGCCTTATTTTGCACAGTTTGAACTGGTTCCTGAGAGTGGATACATTTTTTCCGAAAACTTGCAGGTCACGATCAACGGCGCAGAGGTCTGGATCGTTAATGTACGAAACGAAGGCGCGAAGGTCGAGGTTGCGACAGAGGATATCATAGCCACGCAAAACTTCGAGACGAAGGGCTCCGATTCCTTCCCCGTACGGGTCGTCATTTCCACTTTCGATAAAGAGGGGCATAGTGTGTCCAAAGTCGGCGGCACAGCATTTCCGGATAAGCCGGTTGTAAAGTACGGCGACAGGATCTACGTTGACGTATCCCCGTACTATGGCTATGGTATCAAGGATATCGATTTCGGCAGCGGCGCTACCGGAGGTTTCCAGCATGGCACGGAGAGATCCGCTACGATCCCTGCGGAATTCGGCCAGGGAAATGCAGGCGGATACTTTCAGATCGATGTGACGTTCCAAGAGATCGAAACGGAGAACCTGACGCTTGAGAAATCTTTTGACTGGGCTACGAAGAAATGGATGCTCAAATGGAACGCGATCGCAGGAGCCGATCGTTATGAGGTCCGGATCTGCAGGATGTCAGAGGACGAGTTCCAGACCGTCGCTACCGTAGAGTGGAATGGCACGATGGAGTACAGTTACGGGTATGCAAACTCGAACCTGGCACCGATGGATGAGTATGAAGTCCGTGTTGTCGCTGTGCAGGACAAGGCCTTCGAACAGGTCGACGAACTGGCGGTTTCGAACTTTGTGTTTATTTATAAAATGGGCCGCATAAGATTTGATCTGAACGGTGGCGATTCGGGTAAACCGAGCGATGTCACCGGTAAGGCGGGCAATATCTTCGTGATACCTTCGACCATTCCGGCGCGTACAGGCTATAACTTCAAGGGTTGGGGAACGAAGGCTACTTCGACGACAGTTAACTATAAGCCCGGTGATCCATTTACTCTCTCCGGAGATACGTTGCTGTACGCGATTTGGGAAGACAATGGTGTCGGTCCCAAGATCACGAAGCAGCCGGCAGATGCAACCGTGGAGCTCGGTGAAACGGTGAGCTTCTCCGTGACCGCTACGGGAACGGCACCTTTAAAATATCAGTGGCAGTCCCGTCAGGGCGCCACGGGAACCTGGTCGAATTCCGGCCTGCCGGACGCGAAGACCGATACGATCACATTCACGGCGACGACCGGACTTCACGGATGGCAGTTCCGTTGTATTGTGACCGATGGCAATGGAACCCCTAAGACTTCTGAACCCGCAACATTGAAAGTAAAAGCGAAGATCAAGACGCAGCCGAAGGACGCGACGGCGATCGTCGGATCTACGGTGAAATTCACGGTATCGGCAAATGGTAAGGCACCCCTGAACTATCAGTGGCAGTCCCGTAAGGATTCTTCCAGTGCCTGGTCGAATTCCGGTCTGCCGGGTGCGAAGACCGTTACACTTACGGTAACGGCGCTCGCAGGACTTCATGGATGGCAGTTCCGCTGTATCGTAACAGACGGTAACGGACTTCCTGCAGAGTCGAAGCCTGCAACACTTACCGTGAAACCGGCCATCACGAAACAGCCGGCGAATACCTCTGCGGAGGTGGGTGATACTGCGCAGTTTACCGTGACTGCAAATGGTAAGGCACCCCTGAAATATCAGTGGCAGTCCCGTAAGAATTCTTCGAGTGCATGGTCGAATTCCGGCCAGCCGGGCGCGAAGACCGCTACACTTAATGTAACGGCGCTTGCAGGACTTCACGGATGGCAGTTCCGCTGCATCGTGACCGATGCTAACGGCCAGTCTGCGGAGTCGAACCCCGCAACATTGACCGTAAGACCGAAGATCACGACACAGCCGAAGAATGCGACGACAACGGTCGGATCCATCGCGAAATTCACGGTAGCGGCAAATGGTAAGGCTACCCTGAAATACCAGTGGCAGTCCCGCAAGGATTCTTCGAGTGCATGGTCGAATTCCGGGCTTCCGGGCGCAAAGACCGCTACACTTAATGTAACGGCGCTTGCAGGACTTCACGGATGGCAGTTCCGCTGTATCGTAACGGATGGCAACGGCCAGCCTACGGAGTCGAAGCCCGCGACGCTTACCGTGAAACCGGTGATCACGAAACAGCCGGCAAATGTGAGCGTGAATGCAGGAGCTACCGCGCAGTTTACCGTAACGGCAAATGGTAAGGCACCCCTGAAATATCAGTGGCAGTCCCGTAAGGATTCTTCGAGTGCATGGTCGAATTCCGGCCTGCCGGGAGCGAAGACAGCAACGCTTTCGGTAACGGCAGTCAAAGGCCTGAACGGATGGCAGTTCCGCTGCATCGTGAAGGATGCGAACGGACAGCCTGTGGAATCAAATCCCGCAACATTGACCGTAAAGTAATAAAATGACAGAGATAAAAAAGGACCGCGCCGGGCGGGATGCCCGGTGCGGTCCTTTGATTCTGCACGCTTTTGTAAACGTCAGTGGACATTCCTATCGCAACATGTTACAATGTATATGTTGCATTTGTGTATCGAATCAACTATGCGTTTGCGCAGAAAGAGAGAAAACATGAAGAAGGGAAGAACGTACAAACGATCGCTGATGGCGATCTTATCGGCTATAGTGATGGTTTCATTGGCCCTGACGTGCGGATCCGTCGCGAGAACTGAGGCTGCCACTTCCACGGCGCCCGTGATCACGACACAGCCGAAGGATGCGAGCGTTACCGTCGGCGAAACCGCGAAGTTTACCATAGCTGCGAGCGGACAGACGTCTCTGAAATACCAGTGGCAGTCCCGTAAAGATGCTTCGAGTGCGTGGTCGAATTCCGGCCAGAGCGGAGCGAAAACCGCGACATTATCCGTTGCGACCGTTTTAGGCCTCCACGGATGGCAGTTCCGTTGTGTCGTAACGGGAGCGGACGGGAAGTCGACGGTGTCGAGTACCGTTTCAGTTAAGATCGCGCCGAAGTTTACAGTGCAGCCGCAGGATACGACCGTGGAACACAATCACACGGTGCATTTTTCGGCTTCTGTTTACGGAAAGGAACCGTTGTATTATGGCTGGCAATACTGGGATGACTCGGCTGCCGATTGGAAGAATACAGGGATCAGCGGAGTCGGAACGCCGAAGTATGAGTATACGGCGAATGAGACCTGGCATGGTCGCAGATTTCGCTGTGTTGTATCAGATGGAAACGGACAGGAAGCGTATTCCGAGGAAGCGGTCCTGACGATCATCCCATGGATCACGCAACAGCCCGGAGAAATAAACAGTTCTATCGGGTCGACGCCAAAACTTACGGTTTCCGCGCAGGGGGTCGGGACTTTGAAATATCAGTGGCAATCCCGCAAGAACGCCGAAAGCGCCTGGACGAATTCCGGTTTAGACGGAGCGAAAACAGACACGCTGTCTGTTCCGGTCACGGGAGGCCTGGATGGTTGGCAGTTCCGTTGCACTGTGACGGATGCGAACGGGCAGAAGAATTATTCGGAAACCTGCGATGTCAGTGTATTAACCAGTATGAGTCCGCCTAATGATACCTATGCCGAGGTCGGGAGCACGGTTCAGTTAAAGGTATCGATGAGCGGAAGAAGTCCGTTTACTTATCAATGGCAGTCCCGCAAGGATCCTTCCGCGCAGTGGAAGAATTCCGGAATGCAGGGGGCGAAAACGGATACATTGACCATTCCGATGACCGCCGGACTTCATGGCTGGCAGTTCCGGGTCATCGCCACGGATCGGAAGGGCGGGGTCATGATCTCTGCCCCGGCTACCCTGGTAACACATTTAGCACTTACTGAGCCGGTAATGGACAGACCGTCGCCGTTAGGTCGGGAAGCTTTGTTTTTCGCCTGTGCGGAAGGAAAAGGAAAATTGACTTATCAGTGGCAGTCGCGTAAAGATGATAACTCGGCCTGGTCGAATTCCGGCCAGAAAGGTGCGAACACGTTTAATCTTCATGTACCGACGATCAAGGGCCTGAACGGCTGGCAGTTCCGCTGTATCATTACCGATGAAAGTGGGGAGAGCATTACTTCGAATGTAGCGAGACTACTGGTCGCTGCGAAGATTATTGAGGAGCCGCTTGACGTGACTGTGAACGCCGGTTCCGTCGCGGAATTCTCGGTCGAAGCAGAAGGGACCGGGCAGCTTAAGTACCAGTGGCAGTCGCGTAAAGATGAAGACTCGGCCTGGTCGAATTCCGGACAGAGCGGAGCGAAGACGTCGACGCTTTCGGTGAATGCGCTCGCGGGGTTAAACGGTTGGCAGTTCCGTTGCCTCGTAACAGACTATTATGGGAATCCGGTGGAGACGGAATATGCGACACTGACCGTAAAATAAAAAAGTAACAAAGTCGGAGGAAAAAAGGATGAAAAAGTGTGCAGTTCACCGCGTGATCTCGGTAGTATTAGCCGTGATCATGCTAGTTACGATGTTGCCTATAGCGGGAAACGGGATCACCGCAGAGGCGGCAGCGTCAGAGAAGCAGGTCGTGTGCCTGAGTACGACGTCGATCAAGAAACCGGTTTCGGGAAACACCGAAAGCGCATGGACGGGAAGTTATGTCTGGTTCGGCAAATACGACGCGACACCGGTAAGATACCGTGTGCTGGCGCCGAAGACGACGGCGTATGGAAAGACGACGATGCTGCTCGATTGCGATCGTATCTTGTATACGGAGAAGTTTGATCGTGATAAGGTCGCAAATTCCGGAGCGACAGCTCCACACGAGTGGAAATACAGCGATATCAAAACGGGATTGAACGGAAGTTCGTTCCTGAATAAAGACTACGGGTTTACCCGTACCGAACGAAGCGCTATTGCAACGAGTAAGATCGGCTCGCACGCATTGACCGTGGGAACCGCCGCGGGCAATGTCAGCACCTGGTCGAAATCGGTATTCAGCAATACCGAGGCGCTTACCGGCGAAAAGATCTTCCTTTTGGATGCGGAAGAAGTGTCCAACATCAACTATGGATACCCTGTATCCGATGGCAACTCACTGAGAAGAGTCAAGTATACTGTCGGAGGGCAGAGGGCCAGTTGGTGGCTTCGTTCGGCCGAAAAGAACGACAAAGAGAGAGCCGGTTACGTGTATGACAACGGTTCCCTCGATCCGTATGATGTGAATGTCGCTTATGGTGTGAGCCCCGCGTTTAATGTGGATCTGGCTTCTGTCATCTTTACTTCGTTGGTGACGGGAACTGCGGGAGCGGACAATGCCGAGTACAAACTGACGCTGAAGGACACTGCCATGAACGTGGCGATCACCTCCGGCAAGACGATGACTCTCTCCCAAACGAAGGTAACGATCCCGTACACCATCTCCGGTGATGACGCATCGAAGGCCACCCAGGTATCCGTGCTCATCCTGGATAAGGAATATAAGGCGGCGAACAGCAATGGCGCCAAGATCCTTCTCTACAAAAAACTGGCGGTCTCCGGCAGCTTTTCCACTACGGGTGTCGGAACGTTCACGCTTCCCTATGATGCAGGCGGCTGGGGCTCGCAGTATTATGTATACCTTTTGGCAGAAGATGTAAATACGGAATGTGAGTCGGACTACGCAAGTGCTCCCTTACTACTCGCACAGCCTGTAGGCGTAAAGCCGGGCATTTCCAAACAGCCGGCGAACACAGGTGTAGTTCCCGGTAAGGTCGCAACGTTCACCGTGGAGGCCTATGGAGCCGGAACCCTCAGTTATCAGTGGCAATCGCGTAAAGATTCTTCGAGCGCCTGGACGAATTCCGGACAGAGCGGAGCGAAGACGAATACACTTTCGGTGTCTGCTATACAAGGCTTGAACGGCTGGCAATTCCGATGCGTCGTTATGAATGCCAACGGGACGACCGTATCGAAAGCTGCCACACTGTCGATCCTTCCGGCTATCCTTCGGCAACCATATGATAATTATTATGAAGAAGGTTGGTCGGCGGCGTTCTGGGTGGTAGCATACGGTAAGGAACCGCTTTCTTTCCAGTGGCAATCCCGTAAGGACAGTTCGTCCGCCTGGACGAATGTAACAAATGCGACCGCAGGAGAGCCCGATAACACGAATTACTGGTATTATACCTGCAATTATGTTACCGGCTATAGATCCGAGTATAGGTTCCGGACCAGATCCGACCAGCATGGTTCGCAATATCGTTGTATCGTGACGGATGGAAATGGTAACAAAACGTATTCGGATCCCGCCACATTGGTGACCCGGCCTACGATCATGAAGCAACCGGAAAATGTGAGTGTTGTGACCGGAGAGACGGCAAAGTTTTCCGTGGACATCCTGGGCAATTATTTCACATACCAATGGCAGTCACGCAAGGATGCATCGAGTCCATGGAGTCCTTCCGGACAGAAAGGCGCTAAAACAAACGAACTGGAAATAAGTACGATACCGAGTTTGAACAACTGGCAGTTCCGTTGTGTAGCAACACAAAATAACGGGGAAAAAGTGATCTCGAATGTCGTGACTTTGAATGTGCTTCCGAAGATCACATCGAAACCGCGTGATACAAAAGTAACCATCGGTGAAACTGCGACATTTTCCGTAGGCGTTACCGGAAGGGCACCCCTGAAGTATCAGTGGCAGTCCCGTAAAAATGCTTCTGCGGCCTGGACGAACTCCGGACAGCAGGGCGCAAAAACGTCGACCCTTGCGGTGGCTACTTTACAGGGACTCCATGGTTGGCAGTTCCGTTGTGTCGTGACCGATGGTTACGGACAAAAGATCTACACCGAACCGGTCACACTTTCGATCCTCCCGAAGATCACAAAATCGCCGGAAAATATGGTCGTAAGGGATAGCACCACCGTGATGTTTTATGCGGAAGCGATCGGAAAGGGCCCGCTTACCTATGGATTAGAAAGTAAAACATCCTATGGATGGTCGACCGATACAACTTGTACGCCGAACGATCCAAGCCATGTAAATATCGGAAAGTTTGTGACGAGACTGCATGACGGATATTATCGCTTTACCGTGACAGATGCGAACGGTCAGACGGCGGTTTCGATGCCGTTCTATCTGACGGTTCAATAATCAGGGTAGATTTTTACCCGAATTTATGCTACAATACCCTATGAGCCTATCAAAGTCAGTGTAAAAACTGAAAGATATCATGGAGGGAAAATGAAAATGAAACACAAGCTAACAAAACGACTGGTATCGATCCTGCTCAGCGCAATGATGATCGTAGTGATGTTGCCGTTAGCGGGCTTCGGCGATAAGGTCGGGGCCGCTACCGCAGCGAAGATCACCACGCAACCGAAGAGTATCTATTCGGCAGCAGGAACCACGGCAAAATTCACGGTCGCAGCGACCGGGACCGGAACACTGAAATACCAGTGGCAGTCGCGTAAAAATTCATCCGCATCCTGGGCGAACTCGGGTCAGACCGGAGCGAAGACAGCAACATTGTCCGTTTCCGTTATCGACGGTCTTAACGGCTGGCAGTTCCGCTGTATCGTGACCGATGCGAACGGATCGCAGGCGACTTCAAACGCAGCAACATTATTTACCAAATTGGGCATCGTTACCCAGCCTAAGAGCACGACAGCGCAAGTCGGAAATACGGCTAAATTCTCGGTTACCGCTCTGGGTAAGGGAACTCTGACCTATCAGTGGCAGTCCCGCAAGAATTCCACGAGTGCATGGTCAAATTCCGGCCAGACCGGAGCGAAGACGGCAACACTGTCCGTAGCGACTGTTGCGGGCCTGAATGGCTGGCAGTTCCGTTGCGTCATCAAAGATTCCACAGGTGCTACCGTGAATTCGGGCGCTGCAACGCTTACACTTATTCCGAAGATCACGGAACAGCCGAAAAATGTAACTGTATCCGCCGGTTCCACGGCGACTTTCACCGTAGCTGCAAATGGTAAGGAAACCTTGACCTATCAGTGGCAGTCCCGTAAGAACTCCTCGGCAGAATGGTCGAATTCCGGCCTGCCGGGCGCGAATACCGCAACACTTTCGGTAGCTGCAGTCGCAGGACTTCACGGCTATCAGTTCCGCTGCCGCGTGACCGATGGCAACGGAAACAGATCCGCTTCCGATGCTGCAACACTGACGGTCGCTCCGCAGATCGTTTCACAGCCTGTGGACCAGTATGTTTCATTGGGTAATACTGCAACATTTAAGGTATCGGCGACCGGAAACGGAACACTGAAGTATCAGTGGCAGTCCCGTAAAAACTCTACGTCTGAATGGTCGAACTCCGGACAGACCGGCGCGAAGACGGCGACGCTTAAAGTGTCGACTGCCGCAGGCCTTCAGGGCTGGCAGTTCCGTTGTGTCGTTACCGATGGTAACGGACTCTCCTGGGGATCACGTGCGGCTACATTGACCATGTACAATATCCCGATCAATGAAAAGACGTTCCCGGATCCCATCTTCCGTAGTGAGATCAAGACCTACAACGATACGAATAAGGACGGAAAACTCGGAGAAGCCGAGCTTGCGATCACACAGCTCGATCTATGCTGTCTGGCTATCGAAAATCTGAAGGGTATCGAGTTCTTCACGTCTCTGAAGACTCTCTACTGTTACGATTGTTCTATTGCGTCTTTGGATCTTAGCGCAAATACGGAACTTTTGACCCTTTTCTGTTGGAACAACGGAATGACGAACCTGAATGTCAGCAACAACAAGAAGTTAAAGAACCTGAGTTGTGATTATAATGAATTGACGAACCTGAATGTAAGCAATAACACGGCGTTGCAATTCTTATGCTGTAATTCGAACAATCTGACTACGATCGATGTCAGCAAGAACACGAACCTGACTTACTTTAACTGTGCTGTGAACGGGCTTACAAAGTTGAACCTCAGCAACTGTAGTAAACTGGATACACTGTTCTGCGAAAACAACCAGATACAGTCCTTGAATCTCAGTGCTTGTACGGCATTACATGAGCTCCACTGCTATTCGAACAAGCTGACTTCCCTGACGGTGAATTCCAAGATCTCTTTGTTGGATGCAGACGACAATTCTTTGACATCTCTGAACCTGAGTGCATGTTCGAATCTGAAGAACCTGTACGTTTCCAGCAACAAGCTTACGAAGCTAGATGTTACAAAAAACACGAATCTGGTAGAGATCAACTGCAGCGTCAACCAGTTGACATCGCTGAATGTGAGCAATAATACAAAGCTTACATCGCTGGAATGTCAATCGAATAGTATCACCAAACTGGATGTAACAAACTGCACACTGCTTGAGAACCTGGTCGTAGATAAGTCTGTTGTCGTGACCGGCCAGCCCGCAGTCGGTTGATCCGGACGATAGATCGATTTATCCTCAAAAACTCCCGGTATCTCCCGGGAGTTTTTTTGCGTCCCGCTTTCGGGCAGTAACGCACACCTGTATTGATAAATCAGGCCGAAAATGGTATAATACGATAAAAGCGTTTTGAGACATAAAGTGAACAAATGATACCGGAGGCGAAATATGGAAAAAGTGGGTTTCAGCATCCTGAGTATGAACGAGGATGACCAGGCGGCAGAGGCAAATGCCGAGATGTACCAGGACTTGAACCTGGTGCAGATCATCGATGATCTGGCTGCTAAATGCGGCTTTAGGGTCCGTAAGCTGTTCGGTTACATGCCGGCGAATGCGGAAGAAGAAGCGTATCGTCGCGACATATATAAGGACGTGAAGAAAAAGGCGGTTTTTGACGCGCTCATCAAATTTACAGAGAGTCTGGCCGCGCTTGAACAACTCAAGAAAAAAACGGAAAAAGTTCAAAACAACCTGCAGATCTCGATGTGGGGCATTCGTATGGTCGATACGTATTGCTGCGCATATGCGGAGCTGGCGCGGGACCTGAAACAGGCAGATCCGGAGTCGGAGGGATTGCAGGTCTTTTTGAAGATCCTGGAGGATATCCTGGCGACCCCTGAATTCCAAAAAGGTATGGAGCACACGGGAGCCATCCTCAAGGAGATCCGCGAGATGCGTTTCCTGATCACATATGAGAAGGATCGTATGAGCATTGCCTTCGGAGAGGCGCCGGGCGACGGCGCTTACGAGGAGTGGGCCTCTTCCGTGGACGGGGCGGAGAACGAGAAACTCGAGAACCCCACTGCGGCGGAAATTCCGATCAATGAACTCGAGAAGGCCTGCCTGAGTGTGTTAAAAGAGAAACGGCCGGAACTGTTTAAGGCGATCCAGAGATCCAAGGAGTCGCTCGAGACATACGAACGGCCTTTGTTGAAGCGCTTTGAAGATGAGATCCTATACTATCTTTCTTACCGCATGATGCAGCTCGAGATGGAGGAGGCAGGCTTTCGGTTTGCCACCCCGGATACGAACGAAAAAAAGCGGATGGAGGCGACCGGTCTGTATGACCTGGCACTTGCGCTGCTGGCTTTGAAGGACGGCCGCAAGGTGGTCGCAAATGATTTCTACTACGGCGAGGGAGAGAGGTTCTTCGTGCTTACCGGACCGAACCAGGGCGGTAAAACAACATTTGCCCGAAGTTTGGGACAGCTCGTGTTCCTGACGAAGATGGGCTTCGACGTGCCGGCGCAGTCGGCCAATGTCCCCTTCCTGCCGGGTCTGCTCACGCATTTCTCCGTCGAGGAAAGCGTGGAGACGGGACGCGGTAAGCTCATGGAAGAACTGGTCCGCCTGGCTCCGATGATGCAAGACTACAGAACGGGCTCTTACGTGGTCATAAACGAGCTTTTTACCACTGCAGCGAACTATGACGCACAGATCATGGGAAAACGCGTTCTGGAGCATTTTATAGGGCTTGGGTGCAAAGGGATCTACGTGACGCACCTGAAGGAACTTACCGATGAACAGTCAGGCGTAGTGGCCCTGCAGGCCATGCTGGATGAAAACGGGATCCAGACGTTTGAGATACGCCGCGGTGTGGCGCCGGATGTCGCCTGCGCGCAGAACCAGGTAAATAAATACCGGCTGACGTACGAACAGCTGAAGGAGCGCTTATGAAAGTATGTTTATTATACGAGGACCACGAGCGGGGCAGAGAGAAAGATTACTACGATACCGAGAGCATCATTCAGGATCTCGGACTGGATTCGTTATTCCTGGTGGCTTCAAAAGAAGTGATCTATGACGACGGCGAGGTAAAAAAACTCGAAGCAGAAGATTCCTTCGTGCTGGAAACGCTGCACAAAACGATGATGGTGCCCTTGAATACAAAAGAAGAGATCGAATTCCGCCAAGATGTGGTCCGGGACAGCCTGAAGTTTCCGGAACTGATCCGGGGATTGTATGGTATATGCATTTCCGTGCTGAATAGTTGGGACGAACAGGGCTCAGGACGCGATCGTATCAACCAGGGTAGTCCGGCGCAGGCTTTGGTCTATGAGATCCGGCGACTGCGTAAGTATTGTGATGCATTGGCCAGGATCCGTGACACGATGATGCGGCAGAATGGCCTTACTTCGAAGGGGCTTACCATGTTTCGCGGGGAACTCCTCATGGCGTTTCCTCTCGAACGCGAGGCAAATATCCGAAAGTTGCTGGATGATGTACTGTTTTTCACGGATCGTATCACGGTCAATGATGAATATCGTGAGAAACTGATGCGGCCCAGGATCGTGCTGGAGTGCAGGCTCGAGGATGGGCTGAAACTCGGTCCCATGAAGGTACAGGAGGTTTCTTCGGAGACGTCGAAATTCTTTAAGCGCGGCGGTACGCGTGAGAAGATCCAGCGCTTCCGGGAGGGACGTATCCCGGATTCATTTCCCACGATCGAAGACCCGAGGGTCCTGGGGTATACGCATCAGCTCGAGTTTGAATTAGTCAATCATCTGATAAAGAAACTGAAGAATTTCAAGGAAGAATTCCGCACGTTTTTCGAACAGCTCAAGTTTCAGACGGCGTTTTATGTAGGTGCGATCCAGATCGTGCAGCACATCGAGCGCTTCGGGATGGAATATTGCTTCCCTGAGGTCTGCGACCGACGCGACCTTATGTTTGAAGACTTGAAAGAGTTCGTCATGGCCATCGAGCAGCGTATACACGTGATCGGCAACACAACGTCGCTGAAGCAGAAGGATCTGCTCATCGTAACGGGTGCGAACCAGGGCGGAAAATCCACATTCTTACGAAGCATCGGCATAGCGCTCATCATGATGCAGTGCGGTTTACCGGTTACGGCGCATTCGTTTAAGAGCGGCATCTTCCCGCGCATTTTCGTGCATTTCACACGTCGTGAGGACAGCGCGATGAACAGCGGACGTCTGGATGAGGAACTCAAGCGAATGAACGACATCATCGAGCATATCGGCGACGGTTCGCTGATCATGCTGAATGAGTCATTTGCCACGACGACCGAGAGAGAGGGTGCTGTGATCGCATACGATATCATCCGCGCTCTTCAAGAGGCCGGCGTGCGTATCCTGACCGTTACACACCTGCTTTCCTTTGCGGAACGTGTCTATAACGAGACGAAGGATGATCCGGACTCGGGCGTGGCTTTCCTGTCCGCAGAGCGTCGTCAGGACGGTACACGTACGTACCATATGATCCCGGGCGAGCCGACATTTACCAGTTTCGGTCTGGATCTCTACGAGAAGATCGTAGGAAATATCGGCACGTCAGGTTCTGTTTGATAGTTCCCGGTAAATGAAGGGGAGAATAATGGAAAGATTTTATTTGGAGGTTCCGGGCATCGAACGCAAGGCGGACGCGCTCGAACTGATCCGTGAATATGAGGCAGACGGCTCGAAGATGAATGGTGCGGGAGGCTTGAATAAGCGCGCAGATGATTACGAGGGCTGGCTGAAGATGACAGAGGAATATAATTTCTGGATCCCGGATGAATCGAGGGTCCCTGCCCGAGAGTTTTTCTTCGTGCGGGAGAGTGACCGAAGGATCGTCGGTTTGATCAATATCCGCATTGCTTTGAACGAACGATTGCGGGCGTATGGCGGCCATATCGGCTACAGCATTCGACCGTCAGAGCGCGGGAAGGGGTATAACAAGATCAATCTCTACCTGGGCCTGAAGATCTGCAACCAGTACGGGATCGAGACGGTGCTGTTGGATGCCGACCTGGAGAATCCGGCTTCCTGGAAGACGATGGAGGCGCTCGGCGGCGTTCGCGTGCGCGAATATTTCGATGACGTTCAGGCACACTGTATGGTCGTGGATTATGAGATCGATACGAAGAAAGCGCTGACGGAGCATGCGGCGTTCGAGGAGATGGTCGTGCCGTTTCGTCTGGAGACCGAGCGGCTGATCCTGCGGGAATTGCAGCCCGGGGATTACGACGCGCTGTATGCGGTCCTGGCTGATTCTGATATCATGCAGCATTATCCCTATACCTTTGATGAGAAGCGTGTGCGTGGCTGGATCGAGCGGAACCGGACCCGCTATCAGCAGTATGGTTTCGGTCTGTTCGCCGTCTGTCTGAAGGAGACCGGCGAGATGATCGGCGACTGTGGCATGACATTCCAGAACATCGATGGGGAGATGCTTCCCGAGATCGGTTACCACCTGCGCGCGGATATGCAGCGCAAGGGTTACGCGAAGGAGGCAGCTGCTGCCGTGCGTGACTGGGCGTTCAAAAACACGTCCTTCCGCGCGCTTTACTCCTATTGCAAATATACGAACGTAGCTTCGATGCGGACTGCGGAGTCGATCGGCATGAAGTTTTGGAAGGAATATCCGGACTCGGACAATGATATCTCGCACGTGTCGGTCATTCGCCGTGAGGAAGGTAACTAGAACTTCGGAATAAAAGGTGACGAAAGTCACGTGAGAAAGTTTCTTTTCTCACTACAAATGCGAAATACGGCAAACTATAATGAATGTGTCAATGAACGAGAGGTTCTTTGGCACATTCTTTTTGTAAGGAGTTATACAATGGCGACGATACTGAAGACAAATGACCTGACGAAGAAATACGGAAGTAAGGTAGTTGTGGATAATCTGAATATCGAGATCGAGGAGGGCGAGATCTTCGGCCTTTTGGGACCGAACGGGGCCGGTAAGAGCACGACCATGAATATGATCTGCGACCTGGTACGGCCGACGCTCGGAAACGTTGAGTTTCTGGGAAAGGATTTCCGGAAGAACCGCCGCGAACTGATCGGTTATCTGGGTTACATTCCGCAGGAACTGGCGATCCACGGGAACCTGAAGGCCTGGGAAAATGTCGAACTGTTCACGTCGCTGTATGGGATCAAGGGCGCGACTTTGAAGGAAAGGATCGACGAAGCATTGTCCTATGTCGGACTGTCTGAGAAAAAGAACGACTACGCAAGAACGTTCTCCGGTGGCATGAAGCGCCGACTGAACATCGCATGCGCCATCGGACATCATCCGAAGATGCTGATCTTCGACGAGCCGACGGTCGGTATCGACCCGCAGTCGAGAAACTTCATCCTCGAGAGGATCAAAGAGTCGAATAAGAACGGCGCCACCGTCATCTATACAAGCCACTACATGGAAGAAGTCGAGGCCATCTGCACGCGCATCGCGATCATGGATAACGGTAAGATCATCGCGACGGGAACGAGTGAGGAACTGAAGAAGATGGTGGTCGAGGACACTTCGAGCATCACGCTGGAGGAAGTCTTCCTGACATTGACCGGAAAGAAACTGAGGGATTATTGATATGATACGTTATCTCGTAAAAAACAATCTGAAGATCATGGGACGGAGCATGACCAACATCCTCCTGTTCGTGATCGCGCCGCTCACGGTCATCGCGGTCCTGTCCAGTGCTTTTTCTGCCCTGATGGAGAGTTATCAAGGGGTGGACGGCTTCCGGGTCGGCTATCGGGCCGCAGAGAGCGGCATGTCGCAGGCGGTCGTTAGCGGCTTGAAAACGGTGACGTCTGCACAGAATATCACCCTGGTCGAATACGACGAGGGGGACCCGAAACAACTGGTGAGGGATGATGACCTCGGAGGCTTCGTCGTTCTGGATGGCGACAATTACACTGTCTATGTCAATGAAGACAAGGGTACTGAAGCGCAGATGCTGACCTATACGCTTCATGCGTTCTTTGAAAATATGGGAACACCTTCGGGCGCGACGGCGGAATCCGGGGAGAGGATCCAGACGGTGACCACGGACTACATGCCGGCGATCGATTCGACGGACTATTACGGGATCATCGAGATCAATTATTTCGGCTGGTGCGCCGTGATCTGTTCGGCCGGTCTGTTCATCAGCGAAAAGAAGTACAAGATCGGAAAGAAACTGCGGGTAACGCGGCTCAATGAGTTGCAGCTGTACCTCGCTAAGTTCCTGCCGTCGGTACTGGTGGTTTGCTGCGGCGTCGGCCTGGCAGCCCTGTTTTGCACATTGATCTTCGGCGTCCACTTCGGAAACCTGCTGTGGACGAGCCTGATCGTAATTATGTCCGTAATGGCGGCCGTTGCCTTCGGCCTGATGATCTATGCATTCTTCGACAGCATGATCATCACGGTCATCCTGGTATTCGCCATCGTGTGGATCTGGGGCTTCCTGGGCGGAAGTTTTGAGACCTATATGTATTCCGGTTTTTCACAAAGCGTGCAGGAGTTTTCGCCGCTGTATCACATCAACCGGTGTCTGGTGGAACTGTCCTGTATGGGTAAGAGCGATTACATCGGCAGCTCGCTGATCTATTCCGGTTCCATGTGTGTGGGCTGCTCGGCATTTGCCGTGCTCGCCGGAGTTTTGAGAAGGAGAGGAAGAGCATGAAAGTTCTGGTAAAATCAACATTAAAGATCCTGCTTCGGATGAAGAGTTTCTGGTTTTTCCTGCTCTTGACGCCGATCCTTTCCACGGTGCTTTTGAACATGAAGCAGAGCAGCCTCGCATATTATTCCTACGAGGATTCGTATAAGATCACCGACCTCGAAAGCTTTGACGAGAAGCTTGCGTATTATGCGGGAAACGGGCAATATGTCGTTAAGGTCTACGATTTCTGCGAGAGCGAGCTTTCCGAGTACTATCTGACGAAGCTTTCAGCCAGCGGAATGTTCCGCCTCTGTCGCGTGAAGATGTCGGAGCAGAAGGATGACGTCCGGAATATGGCGGCTGTTGAGAAGGAGATCGACCTGGAAAACTATAAGGACCGCAAGGGTTCATCCCTGGTCATTCCGGCAGAGTTCGACAGTTTTGCTAAGAGCGGAGACATCGAAAATGCAGTTCGTTTTTATATCCAGTCGGACGATGCGAGAACGGAGATCTTCAAGTATGATATGGCCTTGCAGCTGACGAAGATCGGGAATGCCGGCGGCGACCTGAAGGCTTTGGAAGCAGCAGATGCGAAGATCCCGGAGCGTGAGGTGATCCGTTTCTCGGCCGAAAAGGAGCACCAGCTCACACATGACCAGATCGACAAACGAACCCGCATGGGCTATGCATTGGCCATCATGACCATGGGCTTCGTATTCGGCGGCGTATTTATCTCACATATCGCGATCGGGGAGCAGAAGGACAGTGTTGTGAAGCGCATCCGCATCTCCAATACGCAGATCTCTTCGTACTTTGTGTCGAAGCTGCTGGCGTCGTTCTTCGTAGCGGTCCTGCTGACGGGCGTTATGGCGGGCTGCTCCATCTTCATCGATATGGAAGGCCTCGGCATGAACCGGCTCGAGTTTCTGGGCATGATCTTCCTGATGGGATTGATCTTCAGTTCGCTGAGCCTGATGATGGGCGTCCTGCTCGGCGAAGTGATGAGCGCAAACGTAGCAGCATTTACCCTTTGGAGTTTATCATCGATGCTGAGCGGCCTGTATTTCCCGCTGACATACACCACGAACACCCTGAAGATCCTGTCGAAATTGATGCCCCAGACCTGGTTCATGGACGGCACCGAAATGATATTTACTGGTGACAAATCGGCCCCGATTATGCTATTATGTGTAACAGTAGCATATCTCGTTTTGATCATCAGTCTGGGCAGTCTCGGACTGAAAGTGAAGAAGGTAGACGAATGGGGGAACGCTTAAGGGATAACTTTTTTACGGTGGTCCGCATCGTTATCATGCTGGTATTCAGCTTATATGGTTTCTTCGAGACAAGCACAGGAGTATCGCCGCTGATACTCCTGCTTGTTGCGTTATACTTTTGCGCGATGGCGCTGAAGGAATTGTTCGCAGATAAGCGTTATAAACTGCTGTTTCTGGGCCTGGGCGCGGTTGCGTTTGTCGCGATCCTGGTCTTCGGGGGCAATGCATACATCCTGATGGGACTGTACCTCATCTACGAATCATTTGCCCTGTTCAAAGCTACACTGTTTGTATATTTCACGCCGCTTTTGCTGGCCTTCGTCCCGACGCCGATCGGTTTCCTGACGCAGCTTCTCGTGGCTTCCATGATGACAGTCATCTACGTGCAGCACGACCTGGTGATCGTGGCATATCAGAAGCAGATCCACGAGGAAACGGTCGTGGAGCAGGGGCTCAAGCGGGACATGGAGAGCCGGGAGCAGGCGTCGAAGGCGGAACTGAAGAAGAACATCGTCATGGCGGAGAACCGCATCCTGGAGGAACGGTCGTCGCTCTCGCAGGCTCTGCATGATAAGCTGGGGCATAATATCAACGGTTCGATCTACCAACTCGAGGCGATAAAGGTCCTGATGGAGAAAGACCCCGAACGCTCGAAGGAGATGACGCAGGCAGTCATTGACCAGCTAAGGACCGGTATGGACGAGATCCGTGGTATCCTGCGTAAGGAACGTCCGGAGAAGAAGGAACTGGCGCTGATCCAGCTCTACAATCTGTGTAGGGATTGTAACGATAAAGGCGTGGAGACGAACCTCGAGACGGAGGGCGACGTCGACGTGCTGAACGAGAAACTCTGGGAAGTTATTTTGGATAATTCGTTCGAGGCCGTCACGAATTCCATGAAGTATTCGAATTGTAAGAACATCCTGATCACGATCCGGGTGATGAATAAACTGGTGCGGTGCACGATCCGCGATGACGGCGTGGGCTGCAACTCATTTTCCGATGGCATGGGCATCTCGGGCATGCGCCGCCGCGTGCGAGAGGTCGGCGGAACGCTCGATTTCGAGACCGTCGGAGGATTTACCGTAAATATGTTGCTTCCGCTTTCGTAACGCGTGAGCGGAGCGTGGAGGTTGGTATGGAGAAGATCAAAGTGATAATCGCGGATGACAGTGCGTTCGTACGGGACGGCATGAAGATCATCCTGGATGTGGACGATGATTTTGACGTGATCGGGTGCGCGTCGAACGGCCGGGAGGCCATCGAGATCGCGAAGAAGGAGCGCCCCGATGTATTTTTGATGGACATCCAGATGCCGGAGATGGATGGCATCGAGGCGACGAAGATCATCGTGGAGCAGGGGCTCGGTAAGGTTCTGATCCTCACGACCTTCGACGATGACGATCTGGTGCGCCGCGCCTTAAAGAACGGGGCGAAAGGCTACCTGATCAAAAACCATACGCCGGAGCATTTGAAGCAGATGATCAAATCGGTCTACAACGGCACGGGCGTTATGGAGGAAAATATCCTCGAATCGATCACGAAGGGCACCTTGCTCTCCGGGGACGGTTCGGGTACGAGTACGGGACGAAAAGAAGAATACGGTGCCGAGGGCTTTGATGCATCGCCCTATACGGAGCGCGAACTGGAGATCATCAAGGCGGTCTCGGGCGGATTATCGAACCGCCAGATCGCAGATAAACTCTGCATCTCCGAAGGCACGGTGAAGAACTATATCACGACGATCCTGTCGAAGGAGGACCTGTCACACCGGACGGCGCTGGCAGTGTATTACCTGACAGGAAAGAAGTCATAAAGGTCGTTCCCGTTGAAAGGAATGAAATGAAAGAGATCATAAATCGATTATTCAGGCAGAGCGGACTGGGGGAGGTCGTAGGCGATGTGACCCCGGTCAGCGGCGGCCTGATGCACAAAATGTTTAAAGTTACGACGGGAAGCGGCAGTTACGCAGTGAAATGCCTGAATCCCGAGATCATGAAACGTCCGGGCGTGATGGAGAACTACGCGCGGGCGGAGCAGCTGGAACGCCTGCTCGAGGAGCAGGGCCTGCCCATCGTGCCTGCATTGACCATAGAGGGAAAGAAGATGCTTAAGACCGACGGACGGTATTTTTACGTATTCCGTTGGCAGGAGGGAAGCATCACCGATTGGGATCATATTTCGGAGGATCAGTGCTATCAGGCCGGCGAGTTACTCGGTCGCATGCACGCCATCGACCCGAAGAATATCGAACCGGAAGAGCCGGAGCTCAGTGAGATCGATTTCGCAGAGTATCTGCGCCTGGCGATAGAGAAGGACAGTCCGATAGGAGCAGCCCTGGAGGAGAACCTGGATCTGCTGACTAAGGCGCAGGAAAAACTGAACGAAGCACGTCGGATGCTTCCGGCTATGTCAGCGGTCAGCAATGACGACATGGATCCGAAGAATATCATGTGGCACGAAGGACGTGCGCACATGATCGATCTGGAGTGCCTGGATCGCACGAATCCGATCGAATCGAGCCTGAACCTGGCGCTGCAGTGGTCGGGTACGGTCAATGATAGCTTCAGCCCGGAGAATCTGGCCGCGTTTTATCGCGGTTACCTCGGTGTGTACGACAACGGTTTTCGCTCGTACGACGAACTGTTCGGGATCGCTTACACCTGGGTGGAATGGCTGGAATACAACATCCGCCGCGCCCTCGGGATGGAAGGCAGCGGTGATGAGATCGGGCTAGGAGTAGATGAGACCGTTCGGACCATCGGCCGCATCCGCTATCTGGCTTTTGTGGAGGCTGAAGTGCGCCGTGTGCTTCAGGAGATCCCGGCGCCCGATGTGAAGCGCTTTCAAACACGCGACGACAGGATTTGTTATATCGACCTTATGTTCGAGGCGGATGTTAATGGCAACCTCACCCGGTTTAAGGAGCGCGAACTTCCGGACGGTTATCGTTTTGTATTGTATAAGCCCGGGGACCGCGAGGCCTGGATCGACATCGAACTTTCGGCCGGAGAGGTCATGGATCGCGCCCAGGGCGAAGAGTGTTGGAAACGTTATTATGCAGGTCGTGAGGACATGCTTCCTGCACGTATGGTCTTCGTGGAAAATGCTGCCGGCGAGAAGGTTGCGACGGCTACTGCGTTTTTCGATATCCACACGGAGGATGCGCCGGAAAACGGACAGCTGCACTGGGTGGCAGTGAAAAGCGAGGCGCAGGGTCACGGCTTGTCGAAGCCGCTGATCACACATGTTTTGAAGATATTGACCGAACTGGGTTACACACATGTGAAGATCCACACAC
>JAFYZH010000033.1 GCA_017548765.1 Lachnospiraceae bacterium
CAATGCAATTACGAGCGGGCATGTGAATGAGCTGATGAAAAACACCGCACGCGAAAAGACGGATGAGGGGAGAAAAGCGATTTCCGAGATCGCTTTTCGCGCTCGCTGAGGTCGTTTTCATCAGGAAAACGGCCGAAGTCGAAGCGGGCCCCCTCAAATCCGTCTTTGAGCTGTACGGTATTGTTTTTCACAGCGCAATGAACTGTCCCGCGAGTGATGCATTGAAAGCAAGGTAGCACCGAGGCCGTGGTCTCACAGCCTAAAATGTGTCAAAAAGAACCGTCCCCATTGACACATTACTTCCAGGTCCGCCTCAGCAGTTCGGGTTCGTCCTCCAGGTGCGCATAGTCGTTCAGACGTTCGAGCGTGAACAGATCCTGCTCCGGGAGGTAGCCGAGTTCGGTGATGCTGCAGTTTTCCATGCTTTTTGCGAGGAGAGCCTTCGTGGCGAAGTCCTTTGCGAAGATGCCTGCGAGCAGGCTGCGGATGAACATGCCGTGGGTCACGACGGCCACGCGCTCGTAACCTTCGCTGCGAGCCTCGTCTATGATCTCGTAGAGGGCCTTAATTCCGCGTTTATACACGTCCCTGCCACATTCTCCGTTGGGGAAGGGTAAATCCTCGTCATAACGCTTGTAGGCCTCCAGAAAGGCAGGAAAACGTTCGAGGTTCTCCTCGTCGCTGTGATTTTCCAGATCGCCGTAGCAGATCTCGCGGATATCCTCCTTCGTACGGTAAGGAAGCTCCAGATAGCGGTTGATGATCCGTGCGGTCTCGACCGCACGGATCAGGTTGCTGGAGTACAGGATCTGCGGATGATAACGAAGCAGGCGGCAACCGACCAGTTCAGCCTGGCGCTGCCCCTCCAGACTCAGTGAAACATTGGAATTAACCAGTTTATTTGCCTGTCTTCCATGGCGAATCAAATATATGTTCATGAAACTCCTCTTTTCTTCTCCATCCGTTTTTCATAGTTCTCTGGCTGACGCCAGCTAACAACTCTTCTGTTTCAAGCCCTTCTGTTAGCCCATTCGCCTGCATTTCACCGTTCTCCGACAAGAGCCAGCTAACATACCTTCTGTTTCAAGCCCTTCTGTTAGCCAGTTCGCCCGCTTTTCACAGTTCTCCGACAGGAACCAGCTAACATACCTTCTGTTTCAAGCCCTTCTGTTAGCCAGTTCGCCTGCATTTCACCGTTCTCCGGCACAAACAGCTAACAACTCTTCTGTTTCAAGCCCTTCTGTTAGCCAGTTCGCCTGCTTTTCACCGTTCTCCGGCACAAAACAGCTAACAATTCTTCTGTTTCAAGCCTTTCTGTTAGCTTATCGCAGGGCTCTGGCAGGAGGGATGACTAATTCCCCGTTCAGAATCATCTTCCACCTATGCAAAACCCGCTGCGGCGTAGGACCGCAGCGGGTTTTCTTTATGAGAGTCAGGTGTTTCCCGGCTCCCACTCACTATTACAGTGACTTGAAGGTCTCTACTACGTTCTGGGTAGTGAAACCGAACTTCTCGAACAGGATCTTTGCAGGTGCGGATGCGCCGAAGCCCTTCATAGCTACGACTGCGCCGTCCAGACCTACATAACGGCCCCAACCGAAATCGGAAAGTGCCTCGATCGCAACACGCTTGCGAACGCTCTTCGGAAGAACGCTCTCCTTATACTCTGCGGACTGCTTCTCGAACAGATCCATACAAGGCATGGAAACGACACGAACGTCGATGCCGTCAGCTGCAAGCTGAGCCTGTGCGTTAACAGCAAGTTCAACCTCGGAACCGCTGGCGATGAGGATACCGTCGAAGTCAGCCTTCTTAGCCTCGGAGATCACATAGCCGCCCTTCAGAGCTTCCTTAGAGGAGCCTGCCATCTGCGGCAGGTTCTGACGTGTCAGAACGAGTGCGGTCGGCATGTCTTTATTTGTAGCTGCAAAATACCACGCTGCTGCCGTCTCAGTAGCGTCACAAGGACGATATACTGCGAAGTTCGGCATAGCACGAAGCATAGCCAGCTGCTCGATGGGCTCGTGGGTAGGGCCGTCCTCGCCAACACCGATGGAGTCGTGTGTCAGAACGTAGGTAAGCGGAACACCCATGATCGCGGAAAGACGCGCCATCGGCTTAACGTAATCGCTGAATACGAAGAATGTGGAAACGAATGCGCGAAGACCGCCGTGCAGCATGATACCGTTACCGATCGCTGCCATAGCCAGCTCACGAACACCGAAGTGCAGGTTGCGTCCTGCGTAGTTCTCCTTAGAGAAGTCGCCGCAGTCAGCCATGTAAGTCTTCGTAGACGGAGCCAGGTCAGCTGCGCCGCCGATGAGGTTCGGCATAACTGTCTTCAGACGATTGATCATCTTACCGGACAGGTTACGGGTAGCATCAGCCTTATCGTCGTATGCCCAGTAGCTCTCGCTGTTCATCAGTTCCTCGGAAACGTCGCCCTTGTAGTACTGATCCCACATGGTCTTCATCTCCGGATATTTTGCACAGTAATCAGCGAACATAGCTTCCCATGCTGCCTGCGCCTTAGCGCCCTTCTGTGCCTTTTCCTTGTAGTTTGCATATACTTCATCGGGAACGAAGAACGGCTCCTGAGACGGCCATCCGAGGTTCTCCTTCAGAGCGGCTACGTTATCCACGCCGAGAGGCTCGCCGTGTGCGCTGGCCTTACCCTGCTTCGCCGGGCAGCCATAACCGATCTGTGTCTTAACGATGATGAAGGAAGGCTTGGTCTTCTCAGCCTTTGCAGCCTCGATCGCCTTACCGATCTCTTCGAGGTTGTTTCCGTCCTCAACAGTGAGGGTCTGGAAACCGAATGCCTGCATACGCATCTCAACGTTCTCGGTAAATGCGATGTCGGTGGAGCCTTCGATCGAGATCTTGTTGGAGTCGTACAGAACGATCAACTTAGAGAGGCCCAGTGTTCCCGCAAGGGAGAATGCTTCGGAGGAGATACCCTCCATCATGCAGCCGTCGCCGCCGAGAACGAAGGTGTAGTGATCTACTACCGGGAAGTTCTCCTTGTTGAAGGTTGCTGCAAGATGTGCCTCAGCGATCGCCATACCGACTGCCATACCCATACCTGCGCCCAGAGGGCCGGTCGTTGCTTCAACGCCGCGGGTATGCTTATACTCCGGATGTCCCGGGGTCAGAGAGCCGTCCTGACGGAACTGCTTGAGATCCTCAACGGTCAGGCCGTAGCCGAACAGATGAAGAAGTGAATACAAAAGAGTCGAACCATGTCCGCCGGACAGGATGAAACGGTCGCGGTTAGCCCACTCGGTATCAGCCGGGTTGTGGTTCATATGATTAGCCCAAAGCTCGTAAGCCATGGCAGCGGAGCCGAGCGGAAGTCCCGGGTGACCGGAATTTGCCTTCTGGACCGCATCAGCGGCAAGCACACGGATGGCGTTTACCGACTGCATTTCGATATTGCTCATGTTAATGTCCTCCTGGTAATCTTTCGGTCGATTATTCACCGAATACGGCAATGTAGTCCTTCTTGAACTTCTCGATGCCCTGTGTGGTCAGCGGGTGGTTGATCATCTGCATCAGTACGTTGTAAGGTACGGTTGCGATGTCAGCGCCTGCAGCTGCGCAGTCGATAACGTGGATCGGGTTACGAACGCTTGCTGCGATGATCTCGGTCTCGATGCCGTGCAATGCGAAGATGTCAGCGATAGACTGGATCAGATCGATACCGGGCATGGAGATGTCATCCAGACGACCCAGGAACGGGGAAACGTAGGTAGCACCTGCTCTTGCAGCGAGGAGAGCCTGAGCTGCGGAGAAGATCAGGGTAACGTTGGTCTTGATACCCATCTGCTTGCAGGCCTTAGTAGCCTTCAGACCTTCAGCGGTCATCGGGATCTTAACAACCATATTCGGGTGGATGGCAGCGATCGCCTTAGCCTCTTCGATCATGGTCTCGGCGTCTACGGTGGTAGCCTTTACTTCGCCGCTGATAGGACCGTCAACGATGGTGGTGATCTCCTTGATGACCTCGTTAAAATCTCTGCCTTCCTTTGCGATCAGAGAAGGGTTCGTGGTAACACCACAGATGATGCCCATGTCATTGGCTTTACGGATCGCTTCAACGTCCGCTGTGTCGATAAAAAACTTCATAAATTTACCTCCGGTAAAACTTTAAATTTTTGATTTTCGATCGGAGCAGATCGGGCATAAGAGAGCCCCGGGCCTCCGAGCGACATTACTACTATTGTATCGTTTTTTTGCCATTCTTGCAAGTCAAAATTGGCGTTTTTTCGGTCAATTCTTTTTCTCCTGACCGTAATACGCATTCGGGCCGTGCTTACGCAGGAAATGCTTCGCGATGATGTACTGTCCTGCCGGCTGCATGTTCGGATTGATCATCAGAGCCTGCGCTGCCATCATGGCCACCTGCTCCAGAACTGCCGAATTATACACCGCCGCTTCGGGAGTCTTACCCCAGGTAAACGGTCCGTGGCTCTTACACAGTACGCCCGGTGTGTGCATCGGGTTGCGATCGGCAAATGCTTCTTTGATCACGGTCGCGGTGTGGAATTCGTACGCTTCGTTGATCTCATCCTCGGTCAGGTCGCGTGTGCACGGGATCTCACCGTAGAAATAGTCTGCGTGCGTGGTTCCGTACGCCGGGATGCCCTTACCTGCCTGCGCCCATGATACTGCCCACGGGGAATGCGTGTGCACCACGCCGCCGATCTCCGGCCATGCGCGGTACAGCTCCAGGTGGGTAGGGGTGTCCGATGAAGGGCGCAGATCGCCCTCCACCACCTCACCGGTCTCCAGGCTCAGAACGACCATGTCCTCCGGCTTCATCGTCTCATAAGGTACGCCGCTCGGTTTGATCACGACCAGGCCCTTCTCGCGGTCAATGCCGCTTACATTGCCCCAGGTGTAGATCGCCAGCTTGCGGTTAAAAAGTTCCATATTCGCCTCGTAAACGCGGCGCTTCAATTCATCCAACATTCTCATTCACTCCTTATGCAAGTGCGTATTATTACTGCGCATTGTCCTGCGGGATCTCCTCGCGGATCTCCTTCGTCTCGATCTCCTTCGTGATCGCTGCGATGAACTCATCCAGAGGCTTCACACCCTCGTCGCCTGCGAAACGGCTGCGAACGGCAACGGTGCCGTCTTCGGACTCCTTCTGGCCCACAACGAGCATGTAAGGGATCTTATCCAGACGTGCCTCGCGGATCTTGTAGCCGATCTTCTCGGAACGGTGGTCGACGGTGCAGTCAATGTGTGCCTTCTTCAGCTTTGCAGCTACCTCGAAAGCGTAGTCCTCGAATTTATCGGAGATGGGCAGCACGCGAACCTGCTCCGCGCACATCCAGGTCGGGAACTTACCTGCATAGTGCTCGATGAGCCATGCCAGCGTTCTCTCGTAGCAACCCAGGGAGGTTCTGTGAACGACCCAGGGACGTACCTTCTCGCCCTTCTCGTCGATGTAGTACATGCCGAACTTCTCGGCAGCGGCGCAGTCGAGCTGCACCGTGATCATGGTGTCTTCTTTTCCGTAAACGTTCTTCGCCTGGATGTCGATCTTCGGGCCGTAGAAGGCTGCCTCGCCCTCTGCCTCGGTGAAGGAGATGCCCTTCTTGATCATAACTTCACGCAGGTACTTCTGTGTATTCTCCCAGTACGCGTCGTCGCCCAGGTACTTCTCGCGGTTCACCGGATCCCATTTGGACAGGCGGTAGCTTACATCGCCTTCCAGGCCCAGGGTCTTCAGCACGTAGTCGATACGGTCAACAACGTTGTTGAGCTCGACTTCTGCCTGGTCGGGGCGGATGATGAGGTGCGCCTCGGTGATGGTGAACTGGCGGACACGGGTCAAACCATGCATCTCACCGGAATCCTCATTACGGAACAGGGTCGATGTCTCGGCCATGCGCACGGGCATATCACGGTAGGAATGCTGCTCGTTCATGAATACGTTGTACTGGAACGGGCAAGTCATGGGACGAAGAGCCATCAGTTCCTTACTCTCATCGTCCTTATTCAGGATGAACATGCCGTCCATGTAGTGATCCCAGTGACCGGAGATCTTATAGAGGTCTGACTTCGCCATAAGCGGTGTACGTGTTCTCACGTAGCCCCATTCATTGTCCTCCATATCCTCGATCCAGCGCTGCAACTTCATCAGCATCTTGGTTCCCTTCGGTGTGAAGAGCGGCAGGCCCTGGCCGATAACATCAACGGTCAGGAAGAGCTTCATCTCACGGCCCAGACGGTTGTGGTCACGCATCTTAGCATCTTCCAGCTTCGCCAGGTGAGCAGCGAGTTCGTCCTTACCGAAGAATGCGGTACCGTAGATACGCTGCAGACGCGCGCGGTTCGAATCGCCGCGCCAGTATGCCATGGAAGAACTGAGGAGTTTGAACGCCTTGATGTTCTTCGTGCTCAAAAGGTGCGGGCCTGCGCAGAGATCTACGAAGCCGCCCTGATCGTAGAAACTGATCTCGGCGTCTTCCGGCAGATCCTGGATGAGTTCAACCTTAAACGGCTGGTCCTTCTCTTCGAAGAATTTGATCGCTTCTGCTCTGGGCAATGTAAAACGGGTCAGCTCGTGGCCTTCCTTGATGATCTTCTTCATCTCGTCTTCGATGCGGTCCAGGTCCTCACGGGAGAACGGATCGGATTCGAAGTCGTAGTAGAAACCATCCTCGATGGAAGGACCGATGGTTACCTTCGCATTCGGGTACAGGCGCAGAACTGCCTCTGCCATGATGTGGGATGTCGTGTGACGCAGCACGGAGAGTGCTCTCGGGTCGGACGATGTCACGATGTTCAGCGTGCAATCCTCATTAAGGACCGTACGCAGGTCTACGATCTCACCGTTTACCTCGCCGGCGCAGGTATTGCGCGCCAGGCCCTCGCTGATGTCCTTCGCGATGTCGATGACCGACATCGGCTGCGCGTATTCACGCACCGAACCGTCTTTTAATGTAATCTTCATAAGTTGCTCCTTTCACAGTCTTTTGTGTTTCGTCTGTTTGGTCTTCTCGTTGTAGCTCTTTTAAGCAAAACAAAACGTCCCTTTTGACGCTCTGCCTCTCGGCGAGTTCAAAAGGGACGCTTCCGCGCGGTTCCACCCTGCTTTCCCTGCGCAGACATAGTATGCGCAAAGACAACTTTGTTAGACTTTAACGGTGTCACCGGCTCGTATTAAGAGCTCTCAGGGGTGGTCTTCTCCGACCGGCTCAGGATGCGCTCACAGCAAATGCGCCTCTCTCTGGACATGAGTCTCTGACCGGATACTGTCCCCGTCAACGATTTATTTTATTCCTTACGTTTCAGTTTAGCACGTTTCAGGAAAATGTCAACACATATTTTACTGCTTTCCTCTGCGGAGCAGTTTCGCGCAAACGATGAAAAATACTACGGACATAGCCAGCAACAACCAGATCGTGAAGCCCACGACCGTATAGACGTCCGACTTGATCAGGTTGGAGCGCAGGCGGTAGATAAGATACAGCGGCGCGCCGGCCAGAAGGAAGGACAGGATCTGCAGCAAAAGTTTCGCGATGTAGACCCGGAATATGCAGTTCAAGGCAAAACCGCAAAGACTGGTGTAGACATAGTAGACCAGCATCATCAGGAAACACAGCAGGCTAAGGCCGACATTGCCCGAGATCAGATACAAGAGCACCGGGATCGGGGACATATCTACCAGGCCTTCGATAATGTAGGCCGCATAACTCCAAAGCAGGATGGAGGGCATGGACTCCGGGATCATGTAAATGAAATTGACGTTCATATCGAGTTGCAACGGGTTCGAACGGGAACGGAAGAACAGAATGATCGCAAAGACCAGGATCGCCAGAAGAAAGATGATCATGTCATACTTACCGATCTCAGCGGCATCGATCTCAGCTCTGGGCTTCTGCCATGTGTAATAAATGATACCCGCCGTGATCAGATTAAAGATCAGGGAACCGGCGAGCAAACCTTTCAGTCGGCTCTGGCGCATACGGTTTCGGATATTCTTAGTAAAGAACGCCTTCGCACCGGGCGAGCGATCGAACGAGATATGCTTATCGCGGATCTTATTGGCCTTCTTTTCGATGCTTTCCTTGCTACGCAGGCTGGAGTTGGTAAGGCCTTTTTTCTTATCCTTCATGCGCTCCAGAGTCTGCTGCTGCACCATGGCGAAATCCAAAGAATCCTCGTAGAAATCCACTTCTCTGCTGAAGATCCACTTCACAAGCAGGATGCAGAACAAAACGGACAACATGAAGAATAGCAGCGCCCAAAGGTATTCTCCCTGAATGATAGAAGAAAAGCAGGTCTTCATCCAGCCCACAAAGGGGATCAGGCGCGAACCGATACTCGTTCCAATAAGTGTAAGCGATTTGTATAGACCGATCTTAAGAACAAACGTCAGGAACAGGAAGATCAGGATCGGAAGAGCTCCGATGACCAAAACGATCTTCGATACCATGGGGCGGATCTTCGGATGATCATAAAACAGCAGATACGACGCCAGGCTCACGAAGTTGTTCATGATCGCAAGCGCGAAGTATGCGAAGAAACAGAGCACGAAACTTAAAGGGGACAGCATCCCTTCACGCACCAGGTTCGGATACTGATAGAGCAGAAAGGCCGTACCCAGAAGCGCCATACCGACCTGCGCGACCATCTTAAACGAAAGGACCGCCTGCGGCTTATGCGGGGATGGAAACAGGAAATTTACGTCTGCCATCGAGAAGAAATTCGCTCCGCTTTTGGCTCCGGTGGCAAACGAAAGGCCGACCACCAGGATGACGATCATAAAGCAGACCGCCTCGATCACGATCGGGGCCACGCTGTGGACCTGTCCGAAGTCATCGCCGATAAACCATCCGTCTTCCGTTTTATAAATTTTATTCGCCTCTGCATACTCGGGGATCACATCGTATTTTTTCTGATCTGATTCGGTGATCTCCGTCTGCTCCTCTGCTTCTTTTTTCGACACATAATTCCCAAAAACAATGAATCCAACGAAGAGCAGGATAATGCATATAAACATGATCTTATGGCGCTTGAAGGAGTTCAGAAACGTTCGCTTCATGTACCATAAGGCTAATTGGATCATTTGCATGTTCAATCCTCCTCCGTCAGGCTGTACATATCACTCTCGGATATGCCTTCCGTAAGAGCGAAGAACTCTTCCTCCAGCGTGCGGCCCTGCCGCTCCAGTTCCTCACGGACCACATTGCCCAGAATCTTACCCTTCTGCATGATAACGGCGTGGTCCCACAAACGGTCCATGCTGTCAATGATGTGCGTGGATACCAGCAGTGTCTGTCCGTTCTTCTTCATCTCTCCCATCAGGATTTTCAGTTCCTTAATGGCATGCGGATCCAGGCCGATCATCGGCTCGTCCATCAGCATCAGTTTCGGTTGGGGCAGCAAAGCGCAGCACAGCGACAGCTTCTGCGACATACCTTTCGACAACTCGTCGCCGAATTTATAACGTTTGTCATCCAGCTCAAAACGCTCCAAAAGCTCGTTCATAAACGGGCGATAATTCTCGAGACGGTACGCACGAGCCACGAATTCCATGTGTTCTTCGACCGTCAGGTTCGGGTAAAGCGAGGGGATCTCCGGCATGTACCCGAGCACTCTCTTCGCTTCGATACTCTTATTCGGATGTCCCTCCACAGTAATATCACCCGAATAACGAAGGAAACCGATGATGCTCTTCATGATGGTACTTTTGCCGGCGCCGTTCGGGCCCAAAAGCACGGTTACGGAGCCTGCGGGCAATGTAAACGAGACATTGTCGCATGCCAGTTCATTTTTGTACTTTTTAGTCACATTTTCCACGGATAAAATCGTTTTCTTATCCCACTCACTCATATTCTTTTCCTCTTTTCCCTGTTGTTTTTCCAACACTGGATAGAGTATAACATATAGGATTAACTCTTTTTTTACTTATTTCTTACATTTCCCTGAACATCGAACTTGACATCCGCCGGCAAAAGATCAAAAATGTTTTTAAGGACCCGGTAGGAAAATGAAACATCCCCTCGTTTCCAAAGAAACAAAACAAATTCCAAGGAGGATGTATATGAAAAAAGCCATTCCTACAAATCACAAGCGGATCACTTCCCTGCTTCTGGCGGGCATGATGACCTGCTCGCTCCCGCTAACGGGATGCAGCAATGCGAAGCCGGCGAGCTCCGACCCGACGAAGGCGACGGCCTCCGGAACGACCGCTCCGACTAAGGCCGCTCCGACGACCGAGGCTCCTACCGCGATCGCTCCGACCGACCCGGAAGTCCGCAAGAATATTTCCCTGAACGATCAGTACAACACATTTACCCTCGAGGCACTGAAGCGCTCGATCGCTGCCACCGAGGAAAATGTCATGATCTCCCCGCTCTCCATGATGCTGGCCCTGTCCATGACAGCAAACGGCGCAAACGGCGAAACCGCGAAGGAGATGCTTTCCGTTCTCGGCGGCGACATGACGATGGAGGAACTCAACCAGTTGCTGAACACCTATTCAGCCTCCCTTCCCTCTACAGCGGAAGCCAAGCTTTCCATCGCAAACTCGATCTGGTATAAGGACCATCCCGAGGTCGTCATCCGCGAGGATTTCCTGAGTAAAAACCAGAGATACTACAGCGCGGACATCTTCCCCGCTCCCTTCGACGGCAGCACGGTCGATGCGATCAACAACTGGGTGAAGGGAAAGACCGACGGCATGATCGATAAGCTCCTCGATGAACTCAACCCCGACACCCGTTTAGTCCTGGTGAATGCCATTTTGTTTGACGGCCAGTGGGCTGAACAATACTATGACCACCAGATCAGCAAGCTTACGTTCACGGATGCCCGCGGAAAGAGTAAGATCGTCGAGCAGATGTGTTCGGAAGAAAACTACTACCTGTCCGATAAAGACTGCACCGGATTTATGAAGCTCTACAAGGGCGGCAAATATGCTTTCGTAGGCCTGCTTCCCGACGCGGAAAGCACGCCGGATAAGCTGATCGCAAATATGACTCCGGACAGTTTGAAAAATCTTCTGGCAAATGCAAAGAACCGCGAAGTTCATGTGCGCATTCCGAAGTTCACATTCGATTACGGCACCTCGGTGAAAGCGATCTTACAGGACATGGGCATGGTCCAGGCTTTCGATAAGGATCTGGCTGATTTCTCCAAACTGTCCGAAAAAGAACAGATCTTCATCTCTGACGTCATCCACAAAACACGTGTGGAAGTTACGGAAAAAGGCACACGCGCCGCAGCCGCGACCGCAGTGATCGGTGACGCAGTCAGCTGTGTTATGCCGGAGGAGCCTATCAACGTATTCTTGGACCGCCCGTTCGTATTCATGATCGTGGATACCCAGCAGAACCTGCCGATCTTCATCGGCCGCGTTAATTCGATCGAGGAGGAATGATATTATGAAAAAGGCAAAGACCCGTTTATGTTCGCTGACATTGTCCGCCCTGATGCTGGCGGGCTGCAGCAATACCAATACACCTGCAACACAGCCGACGACTGCGCCGGCCACGACCGCCGAGCCGACTACGGCTGAGCCCGCAACGAAGACGACCCAGCCGGTAGTGGAGGATCCGACGATAACAACGCCTACACCCACAGATCCGATCAGAGTCGAGCCCTCCGATCCGAATATGTGCAAAGAAGTCTCCCTGAATTATCAGTATGACCACTTCACCCTGGAAGTCCTGAAGCGCGCACTCGCGGAGGAGGATAAAAACGTTATGGTCTCCCCGCTCTCGCTGATGCTGGCCCTGTCCATGACAGCGAACGGCGCCGCGGGCAATACTGCGCAGGAGATGCTGTCCGTTCTCGGC
>JAFYZH010000034.1 GCA_017548765.1 Lachnospiraceae bacterium
CGCTCCTGTTTTGAGACCAGACTGCATTTCTTCTCCGGATCCAGGCCGGCAGCATCCAGGACCGCCAGCAGCAGCCGGACGGGAAGCACCGAGCCGAGGGCATTTTTCAGGCTCTTCGACGCACCCTCCGTCAGCATACGGATCAGTTTATCATTCAACTGTTTCTCGGAAAGCGCCGGTTTCAGATCGATATGCAGGATCATCTTCCGCCCCTGCGCCAGATATTCCGTCGCTTCTGCCGAGGCCGAAAGGATCAGCGGACCCGATACGCCGAAGTGCGTAAAAAGCATCTCGCCAAAGCCCGAATAGATCTCTTTATCCTCGCAGAACAGGCGTACAGCAACATTCTTAAGCGATATTCCCGACAATTCCTTGCAGAGGCTCTCCTTCGCTTCGAAAGGCACCAGGGAAGGCAGACAGGCATTTACCTTGAGGCCGGCCTTCTCGGCAAACAGCAGGCCGTCCCCCGTCGATCCCGTGGAAGGGTACGAAAGTCCGCCGGTCGCCACGATCACGTGGTCGAAGTAATGCTTCTTTCCGTCCCGGCCGATCACACCGACACAGCGTCGCGAAGCAACCGCCTCGGCAGCATTATCCTCGAGTAAAAGGCCCTTCACTTCGTAGTTCAGGCATACGCGGACATTTTGACGTTTCAGTTCATCGGCCAATGCACGAATGATATCCGAGGAATGGTCGCTCACGGGAAATACACGGTTCCCCCGCTCCGTTTTCAGCGAAACACCATAGGACTCCAGAAGAGCCATCAGCATGTCGTTCGAACAAAGTTTAAAGCTGCTGTACATAAACCTCGGATTACGGACGATATTCGCAAAGAAATCCTCAGGATCGCATGCGTTCGTTACGTTGCATCTTCCCTTTCCGGTGATATACAGTTTTTTACCGAGCTTTTCGTTTTTTTCGAACAACGTGACTTTACCGCCGGCCGATGCAGCTGCGATCGCAGCCATCATGCCCGCGGCTCCTCCACCGATGACAAGGATATTCTTAGCCTTTCTGTTGTTCTGATCCATGAAAGCAGATCACTCCTTATAAAACATTTGAGAATCAAAAAAGCGCGAGACGGGATTCGAACCCGCGACCCTCGCCTTGGCAAGGCGATACTCCACCACTGAGCCACTCGCGCATATCTGACTGTGTCCGAATGTTCGGAAAACCGATCCATTCACACGGACAAATGCTATTATACACAAGCCAGCGGCAATTGTCAACAGTTTTTTTTAAAGTTCTTGAGCAGCAAGATTCAGGGCCTCTGCGATGACTTTATCCATGTCATAATAACGGTATGCACCCAGTCTTCCGCCGAAGATCACATCGTCTCTTTCATCTGCCAAAGCCTTGTATTTTGCGTACAAAGCGGCGTTCGTTTCATCATTGACCGGATAGTAAGGCTCCATGCCCGGCTTCCATTCCGCCGAGTATTCGCGGGAAATGATGGTGAACGGCTGCTTGCCGAAATTGAAGTGTTTGTGCTCGATGACGCGCGTGTACGGTTGGTCGTGCGAAGTATAATTCACTACGGCATTACCCTGGTAGTTATCGCAGTCATCGATACGCTCAGTCTCAAAGCGGACGCTGCGATATGCCAACGGTCCGTAGCAGAAATCAAAGAACGCGTCGATATTACCCGTGTAGATCGTTTTCTTCGCGATGCCCGCATGTCCCTTGATGAATTCGAAATAATCGGTGTTCAAAAGCACCTCGGTATCGCCCAGCATCGCCTGTACCAGTGCGGTGTAGCCCTCTTCCGGGATGCCCTGGTAACGGTCGTTGAAATAGTTGTTATCATAAGTAAAGCGAAGCGGCAGACGGCGGATGATGAACGCAGGAAGCTCCTTGCAGTCACGTCCCCACTGCTTCTCGGTATACTCTTTTATCAGTTTGAAATAAACGTCCGGGCCGACCAGGGACAGAGCCTGCTCCTCAAGGTTCTTCGGCTCCGTGATGTTCAGCTTTTCGATCTGCGACTGAATGATCGCCTTCGCCTGCGCGGGCGTTTTGATATTCCACAGCTTCGAAAATGTGTTCATATTGAACGGCAGGTTGTAGAGTTCGTCATGATAGACCGCTACCGGTGAATTGATGTAGTTGTTGAACCGCGCGAACCGGTTGACATAGTTCCACACCTCTTCGTTCGATGTATGGAAAATGTGTGCGCCGTAACGGTGCACATGGATGCCGTCTACATCTTCCGTGAAAATGTTACCCGCGATGTGGGAACGCTTCTCCACGATCAGACATTTTTTTCCTGCCTTTGCCGCCTCATGCGCAAACACTGCCCCGTAAAGGCCTGCGCCGACGATCAGATAATCATACATGATAAAACCTCTCCTATTTCGTATTAAACCCCTGTATCTTCATCTTCCGGGCCTTCCGGAAGATCCAAACCTGCCGGAAAGAACGATCCCAGGCTGGTCGAAAGCCGGTTCTTGGGACGGAACATTTCCGCGATCACGGCGATCGCTTTTTCAAACCGCACGCGATCCTTAGAAAGCACAAACAGATGCGCCGTATTTCTGGCGTCCGTAAGTCCGTCATGTGCCTTTCCTTCAAAATCGATATTTGCCGCTTTCAGCGCGTACTCCAGTTTCAGGCTGTGCGAGATCCCGAGCTCCTTTCCGAATACCTCCTGAAAGTCCACCCAACGATCCAGCAAGCGCTGGACCCGCTCGTCCAAAAGTCCTTTGCGTTCACTCTCGTGATGCAACTGGTGATAGTCCGTGAGACTCCAGGAGTATACGCCGACCTCCTCATTCCCGATCCAGTCGAGGAACCGGTCAAGGACTTCGGAAAATGGAGACGCACCTGCCACCATCTCGTTCGTGATCCCCGTGAGAGCCTCGATATCCGCTTCGATCCGAAGGTGATCCGGGCGCACGTACTCCGAAAACTCGCCGACGGTCTCATAAACATCATTCAGTTTTACCGCGCCGAATTGGATGATCTCGGAGCCTTGATGTTCCCGCCCCCGTCGCGCATCCCG
>JAFYZH010000035.1 GCA_017548765.1 Lachnospiraceae bacterium
ATTCGTCGTGTGTTTGAACAGGCCGCCGATGCCTCCGGTCGCCAGTACGACCGATCCAGCGGTAAATGTCCGGCGGGCGGACACATCGTCCATGGTCTCCGTGACTACGCCGTAGCAGACATTGTCCCGAACCAGCCAGTCAATCATGTTCTCATATTCCAAAACGGTGATGTTCTTACGCTCGCGCACGCGGTCGATCAGCGTCTGCGTGATCTCCTTACCGGTCTCATCCGTGTGATGCAGGATGCGGTTAATGGTATGCGCGCCTTCGCGTGTATAATCGTACTCTCCGTCCGGGTTCTTATCGAAGGACACACCGTAATCGATGATCTCCTTCATGATCTCCGGCGAATCCTGGATCATAACGCGTACCGAATCGGGGCGGTTCTCATAATGGCCCGCTCGCATGGTATCCTCATAATAGCAGTCAAAATCATCCGGCGTCTGCAGCACGCAAATACCGCCCTGCGCCAGATACGAGTCGCTGTTCTCCATTTTATCTTTCGTGATCATCAGCACGGAGAGCTCCTGCGGACAGGACAATGCGAAAAAACATCCGGCTGCTCCGGTGCCGACCACGATGACATCATAATGTTTCTTAAGTTTCGACTTAACGTTCATCCAACAAATCCCTCAAACCTTTCGGCAAAATCCAATGCTTCATGGTTAACGCTATCATGCCATGAACCGAAGAAAAAGTCAAGGGAATTGCAGGAGTTCATTTTCCATACAGAACTTGATGCTGAGGGATAATTCCTTCTTCGGTGCGGCAAATGCGAGGCGGATCTTATCACCTTCGACCGCCAGGATCGTGCCCTCTCCAAACGTTTGATGGACGATTTTGCGTCCTGCGGTCAGCCTCGCGGCATAATCGACCGTTTCATCCAGATAGCGGGATTTCTTCTGTTTCTTTCCGTACCGTTTCTGCGGCCAGAGGAGATAGAGCCGGTCTTTCGCCCGCGTGATCGCGACGTAAAACATGCGCCGCTCTTCTTCGAGTTCGTCCTCCGTCTCGCTCTTTACATATGGCGTGACACCCTCCACGGCATCGATCACGAAAACGGCCTGATATTCCAGACCTTTCGCCCCGTGGAACGTCATGAGTGACACGCTCTCCTGCTTCTGCTGTTGGGAGCGTTTCTTCTCCGCCTCCGCCGCCTGCCGCAGCGCCTCGATATGGTCGTTCCATTCGCCGAAGGTCTCAAACGGTTTTGCGGCCTCCAGCAGTTCATTCAGCACATCGGTATACGCCTCGGTCTCCAGTCCGCGTTCCCGTGCCTGCTCCTCGAGGTAGGCCTTATATCCGATCATGTTTGCGATATAGTGGACCGCCGCATACGGCGTCATCGCCTCTCGGTTGCGGTCACCGCCGAGCATGGCCAGATCCCGCTCCATATCCCGCAGGTACGTGTGCATGTAAGAATACGCCGCCGACCTCTCCATCAGGTCTTCAAATGTCACGTCCTGCGAAGTCAGGACATCCCTGCGGATATAACGCTTCGGCCGGTTCATGATCTGCAAAAACATGGCACGTCGCATCGTGCCGTCCAGCCGGTATTGATTCGCAAGTTTCACATAGGTAAACACATCCCGTGTGATCCAGTGGTCATAGAGTCTGGGGTAGGTATCCCGCACCTGATACGGGATGTCTGCCCGCATCATACTTTCCGTGATCGGCGATGCTAGCACGTTCGTCCGATATAAGACCGCCATCTCCCGGTACGGGATCCCCTGCTCATGCAGCCTCTGTATCTCCTTAAGTAAAAACGCCCGCTCCTGCCCCTGGTCTTCGAATGTAAATATCGAGACCGGGTTCGAGCCCTCAATCTTTTCACGCACACGTTCGGCGTTCTCATCATCCGGTTTCCGCGCCGCCTTGATATCCTTCGGATAGCGTTTCGTATTATGCGCGATCAACCGCTGCGATGCCGCAATGATATCCGGCACGCTCCGGAAGTTGTAATCGAGGGTAATGATCTTCCCGTCCGGGAATTCCTTCTGAAACCCGAGCATGATCTCCGGGCACGCGCCGCGGAAATGATAGATACTCTGGTCATCATCGCCCACCATCATCAGGTTGCGGTATTTCCCCGCCAGCATGCGCAGGGTCTCATATTGCAAACGGTTCGTGTCCTGCATCTCATCCACGAGCAGATACCGGAACCGCTCCTGCCAGTGCGCCAGAATGTCCGGACGCTCCTTCAGAAGCTCGTAGCACAGCACGCACATATCGTCAAAATCGACCAGGTTTTCCTCCCGCATACGTGCCTGGTACTGCTCGAAGAATGTGCGGAACACCGAGTCCGGGCAGCCGGAAACATGAAACTCTTTGATGTTCGGCACCCGTTCCTTACCATCCGGTCCGAACCGTCCGTCGAACGCCAGATACTCCTTCGCCCGTCCGATCCCATTGGTCAACGTCATAAAGAACTCGGTCGGATCCTGCACCTCGTAGGAAATGGAAGCAAGGATATCCCGAAAGATCTCCCTTCGTTTCCCCTCCCGCAGGATCTGCTCCGCACGGAAACCGTAAGCATTGCGCAGGATGTAAAAGAATACCGAGTGGAAGGTTCCGAAACGAACATCCTCTCCCCGGCCCGGACATAATGTAGAAAAACGCTGCCGCATCTCATCTGCGGCAGCGTTCGTAAAAGTGATCACCAATATGTTTGCGGGATCGACCTTCCACTGTTCTATCAACGCCTGCACCCGTCTGGTAATGACAAATGTCTTTCCGGCTCCGGGACCCGCGAGCACCAAAAGCGGTCCGTCCTTATGCAGGATCGCCTCTTTCTGACGCTCGGTCCCCTTCATTTCAAATGAATTCAAGTTGGATCTCCTCCTTCAAGAAAATCGCTCTCATCGTAATAATACAGATCATCGGTGTCATTGCCGTAGCCATCGAGCGAGATCGGGTCACCCATCTCCTTCGCGTTCGGCTGGAACATCGATACAAAGAAATCCTTACAACGCGCCAGGACCTCCCTCGCATCGCGCGCAAGCTGTCCGTTATACGACGTGGTATCGCAGACGCCGTAGGCCTCGATCTCCGCCAGTTTCGCATCGTAAAGTGCACGATACATATGATACCTCTGCGTGACCACGATCATCTTCTTCACACCGTAGATACGCTCTGCACGTTTCATCGATTCATAGGTCGAATAACCTGCATGATCCAGGTAAATGTCGTCCGCAGGTACGCCGTGGTTCACCGCGTACATCTTCATCGCCATGACTTCATTGTAATCCGGCCGGCTATGATCGCCGCTCATCAGAAGTTTGTCGCAAACGCCGTCCTTATAAAGGGCGATGCCCACGTCCAGGCGTCCCTGCAGCATCGGCGAGGGTTCATTATCCCACAGGCCGCAACCCAGGATCATGATACAGTCAAACTCGCCCTTCTCCTTAGCTTCCTCTGCTTTGATGATGTCCCCCATCGGATACAGGATCACGATCAGATTCAACACCAATATGGCCAATGCACATGCCCCGGCGAGGAGCAGGCAGATCTTCAGCGGGCTCTTCTTTTTCTTCGGTGTTTCCGCCTTTGAAGCGCTGCTCTTGCGCGCCGAATAACTGCGTGTTGAGTTGCTGCGCGTCGATGTTGTCTTCGCGGACGATGAACGACTGCCCGAGGAACTGCTCCTGCTTCCGGCAGTTGTCGATCTGCTCCGCGTACTATTTGTTTTCTTGGTACTTCTCTTACCCTTCTTTTGTGAAGCCATTTTCCGTTTTCCTATCTTATTCCTTGTTTATCTTCAGTGTCCCGTGCTCTGCGTAATAATCCAGCAGTGCCTCCACGACACGATCATAACTCTTTATCCCGTCTTCCACGCCCTGAATGACCAGAGTCGCGTCATAAACGGTATTCTGCACCTCATTCACGATCTCGGTTGGAACGATCACTTGATCCTCATGCTCTTCCCAGTAACCATCCTCGTGATAGTGAAAGATGTCATTGGCTATCGTGTATGAGAAGATGCGGTCTGCCTGTTCTATGCGATCCCGGTAGGAATCATCGGTCTTATCCATCAGATCGACCAGATACTCCATGATCCCGAGGTAGCCCGAGTAACGGATGTCCGGGTTCTCGGAGTTGACGGCCGCCATCAGTCCGAAGAAATTCGCCTCGTCTTCCTGGATAATGCCGCGCGTGTGCGTGAGTTCATGGCAGTAGCAATACGGGCGCTGCGCATCGACCAGGTGGTCGTTGATGTTCGCCTCCTCAAACATCGGCAGGTAGATCCCTAACGTTCCCATCTGACTCATATAGAACGAAAAGTATATCTTCTTTACGTCCGGATAATATCCGGAGAATTCCGAAAACTCTCCCGAAAGTGCTTCCATCGTAGCAGGGATATCCTGCTCGAAATCGGTCGAGAAACGGAAGTATCCTTTCTCATCCCTTTGGATCTGCGGCTCCAGTGCCTCCACCTCACGGGCGATCTCCTCCACGAGCGCCACCAGGGTCTCATCCGAGCGGTCGCTGACCGTCAGATAATTCTTCAGGACCGGCGTTGCACGGTACAGGGCGAACCAGTGGAAATTCAAAAGCCAAAGTGTGATCAAAGCGAACCAGGCCAGACATTTTCCGTAAACTTTCAGGCCGCGCAGGCGGATCTTTTTGAAGAAGATCAACACCAGTGATACGAGCAGGCCCAGAACGATGGCGCATAAACCGATCACGATGTACCACTCTCCGAGCGAGAACGGGATCCGGTCCGAGAAGCGCATCCACAGTTGAGAAAACGGCCGAAAGACCAACTTAACGTAGGCATCCGCCAGCGGACGCACCCACATGAACAGCAGGTAGCAGACGATGATAAAACCATATAATATCAGCAAAATCTTTGTCGATCGTTTCATAAAGGCTGCTTCCTTTCGGTCCGGATATCACGTTTCATGCCTCTAATATTTTATCATGATAGAGCCCAAAAATCAAGGAAAAAGTCCCCGGCGCAGGCATTTTACAACCTGTCCGGGGGCTCCTGTCCACAGTGTATAACTTACGTCTCCCAACGGTCGCTGTTGCCCTTTTTTCCCGGCTTGCGATCGTTATTTTCATCGTTGCTATCGTTGTTTTCGTCGCTTGTATCGTTCTTCGGTGTGCGGTTTTGATCTTCACGCTCCTCAAATCCCTCAAACGGATTTCCTCCGTTCCAGCCACCGCCACCGAAGCCTCCGAAACCGCCGAAGCCTCCGGAGTTCACTTCGGATGCCTGTATCTCTTTGCCTCCGGAGATCTTACCGTCGATGCAAACATTGTCCGCGTTAAACGTACCGCTCACCGTACCACCGGTGTAGATCTTGTAGCCGTCCGCCTTTCCTGCCGCGCTGGCTACGAGGCCCTGTGCGCTCTTCGGGGAAATGAACGACACGAGGACGTTGTCGTCTTCATCCGTAATGGTGATCAGCGTGTCCGCGATCGCGTTCAGTTTCGTCGTAGCTACATAGTTCGCCGTAGGTGCGGCCATCATGCCTGTGCTGCCCACTGCAAGCAGGATACCGCCGGTCACGGTGACCGAACTGCCCTCACCCGCATCGAGCGGACCATTCATGTTGCTCGTCGGTCCGGAAACGACCGTGATTCCTCCGGAAACACTTACTTTGCCGTTAGAGTCGAGACCGTCGCCGTAAGCATTCACGAACAGATATCCGCCGCTGATCGTCAACGTCTGGTTCCCGCCGCCGATGGTCCCGAAACCGCCGGGACCTTCCGGTCTCTTCACAGCCGCACGCTCCTCGCTATCACTCGTCGATAACTGCAGATTTTGTCTTCCCGTGTTCTGCTGCGCGTTAGTCTGCGAACCGCCGGCTGCGTTTAAACCGTCATCGGATGCGATGATCCGGTGCCAGCCGCCATTCACAGTGATATTTGCCGCCTCATATCCTTCATAGGACTTGCGGACATTTATATAACAATACTCATCAAGTGTGAGTTCTTCCTCTGCGTGGATGCCATCATCCCCGGTCGAGATCTCCATGTACGGCGTTCCGCTGATCAGGATCTTGTTATCGCTGTGCACGGCATCATCCTTACTGTCGATATCGAAGATACCTCCGCTGATCTTCAGCGTCGTCTCTGCCTTCAAGCCTTTCGAACTCGTTGAGTCCGTCTTCTGCGTGCTCTGTCCGCGTCCCCAGCCGCCGAAATCATTGTCCGTGTGCGTTTCGCCGTTCTTGGAACCGCCGCCGGTCGTGATCGTAAACAGACCATCCTCGATCTCCATATCGGTCGCCGCGGTAAAGCCGTCACCTTCCACGTTTATGGTAAATGTACCTCCGGAAACCTCGAGATAACCCTTACCATCCTTATCCGTGGTCTTTGTTACAAAACCATCCTTCTTTGAAGTTATGGTGTAAGCACCGGCCGAGATCTCGATGGAGTCATTGCCCTGAATGGCATCCCCGACCGCATCGACCGTAATGTTTCCGCCGCGCAGACGCAGGTCATCCTTACCATGGATGCCCTTATCATAGTTGGATTTCACGGTCAATGAACCGCTGCCGTTGATGATCAGATCATCCTTCGAAAATACAACGGCGTCCACGTCTTCATTGAGTGCGTTCGAACGTGACCGGTCAGCGAGTTTGTTCTCACTGTCTTTCGCCAGCACCAGAACGGTCTTATCCGCCTGGGCCACATAGACCGGCGCATAGTCCGCCGTCAAGTCCACGCCATCCAGCACCAGCCATACCTTATCTGAGCCCGCGTCTACATACACGCGGCCGTTGTCGGATGAGCCGGTGATGCGATATTTGCCGCCCTTCGTGATCGTGGCCACGCAGGTCCCGTTCTCGTCGGAGATCAAAACATTGCCCGCATTCTCTCCCGATGCCGTCGCCGAATCTCCGGAAAATGCGATCTCGGCGTCGACCTTGCTTTCATCCGTCAGCATATATTTGTCGGATGTATCCACAAGCTGATTATTCGCTGTGTAGGCAGCCTTATCCGGAAGGTCTATGCCCGTATAATCTGTGGTCAGTTCCTTTCCGCTCGCTTCCTGTGCAGGCTTAGTAGTATCCGATCGGGAAGCGGTCGTCTCGTCATTAGGCTTCTTTGGGTCAGCTGTCGTGTCTTCCTGCGCACCATTTTCCGTCACATCTGCAACTGTTGTTGTGTCCGTCTGCAAAGCCTGCGTCGTATCCGCTATATCATTCTTCTTACATCCCGCCATGCTGAACAACATCGCAGCAGACAGCAGGATCGCTTGTTTCTTCATGGGTCTTTTTATCAAATATCCTTTTCTCATGATCCACCTCCAAAAGTGAAATGGGTGATCTATTTGTTTCTTACGTCTCTAAGATAACGTAATCTTGTGACCAAAGTGTGATTAAACCTTGTATTTTTATATAATTCCACGTCTCCGGGGATCCCTCACAAAAACTGCCACCAGAGCGTATCTCCGGTGGCAAATGCTTTAGTTTTCAATTATTCCCTTCTTGATCAGGATCGATTTCCTACGCGGGTAGTAATCCGTCCTCTTGATCTCAAAATTCATGTTATAAGCCGGATCTCCCGCTTCGATCACTTCTTTCCACTTCTCGGCAAAAAGCTCTCTCTGCTCCAGATCCTCGCTGATACTGACACCATAATCCAAACCGTCGGCGTAGTCGATCTTGCCTACTACATACGGGAGGGAAATAAACATTTTCTTTGTGATCGCATGGATCTGAAGGAACATGTCGACCCCTGCGTAAGGCAAGCGCATCGTCTCATCAAATCCCTGCGTTTTCTTCAGATCCTCTGTCCGGAACATGGCGCAGGTCAGATCCGAAGCCGACATATCCTGCGGAACCGTAAGGCGCATGCCCAACACATCCACTTTACGGTCTACACCACAGAAAGCCATTCCGAAAGCATGATACATTCCGATGACCGCACCTGCAGAAAACAGCGTATTGTTTTTCGCGTAGACCTTCGCGAAGGAACCGCTCAGGTCGTCTCTGCATAAAGGTCCGACCAAATGCCGGATCACCTTCGGCGGCAGGGAGCTCATTCGATCATCGATGAAGAGAACATATTCTCCATGGATCTGATCGAGCACCCGGTTCAGTCCGGCTGGCGTATACTCTTCTGCGTACACGACATCGAACTTCGGATAATCGATCCCTTCGATGACTTCGCTCCGGATCTTCTTCGTCGTAACGACCGTTACCGAAGGCACATCATCCCGTAAATAAAGCACCTTAACATAACCGGGGCGCTTCTTATCCCGGGCCACCTTCGCCTTAACGCCGCACCGCGCCAGATGATCGCGGACCGCCTTTTCCCCGGCTTCGTACGCATAAGCCTTACTCTGCGGGTTCATCGCGGTGGAGTCTACGTGACATCTCCAGTGGTATAAGATCCTCGGAATGTGATGGATCACCTTCGAGTTTTCGGCGCACCGGAAGATGAAGTCAAAATCCTGGGCTCCGTCATATTCAGATTTAAAACGAACCTTTTCGGCGATCTCCCTACGCGTCACAAACATGTGACAAATGTAGTTTCCTGCCCGAAAATAATCGATGTTGTAATCCGGCTTGAACGTGGGATCGAAATGCTTCTTCCCCGTCATATCCACCTTATCCTCATCGGTATAGATCGTATCGATGGAACGGTCGGCATTTAATGCTTCGACGATGCGGAAGAAGGCATCCGGGGTGATCATATCATCATGATCGCACAAAACGACATAATCACCCGTTGCCATGTCCAGCGCCTGATTGGTATTTCCTGAGATACCGTCATTTGACTCTAATCTCTTGTATTTGATCCTGGAATCCTTCTTCTGTCTGCTGAGGACTTCATAATATGCCTCTGTATCCATGCCGGATCCATCTGCCAAACACAGTTCCCAGTTTCCGTAAGTCTGTCCCTGAAATGCATCCAAAAGCTCCCTGAAATATTCAACCGGAGTCCTGTACATCGGGATCAGAACACTGAGTTTAGGAGCATACGGGAACCTTACCCTGCGTTCTCTTTGGAGTTCTTCAAAGGTAACATCCTCATATTTCCACTTCGACTTAAACAAAACCCTAAATGTCTTATCGACCGTTTTTGTCAAGCCGTGCCGTTTATAATATCTGACGGCTCTTTTGATTCTACCCATAGGCGATCTGACCTTTTTCTTGTATTTATATTACTGGCGAAGATCGATATCCAAATGGAACTTCAGATTCTTCAGGATCTTCTTCACATAACCGTCGACCGTATCTGCTCCGAACGGCTCATCGCCTGCAACGAACTCAACGGTGAACGCCATGCTCTTCTTTCCTGCCGCGATCTGTCCGCCTTCATATTTGTCGAACAGGGTCACGCGCTTTGCATTCTTGCAAGCAGAAAGGATGCAGTTCTCGACTTGACCGCATGTCACACTCTTATCCATAACGAGCGCGAGGTCGCGGCTCTCACCCGGGAACTTCGGCAGCGGCTCGAAGCTGGCCTTTCCTGCGGGCAATGTATTCAGAAGCTTCAGATCGATCTCCAGAATGTACGCGTCCGTACGAAGATCCAGCTTCTCAGCGACCGGATATGCGACCTTACCCAGATAACCTACCTTCGTCTCGCCGCACAGGATGTTCGCGGTCTGGTACGGATGGGTGAATGTCGTCTCGACGCTCTCATATGTGAACTTCACATACAAGGTCTTAGCGACCTGCTCTGCCAGGCCCTTCAGTGTGAAGAAGTTCTCCTTCTCACCGAAGATACCGATGCACAGGGTCTCTCTCTCATCCGGATACTCCGTAAGCGGCAGTTCCTTCGCGATGAACTTCTTACCGATCTCGAACAGACGTCCTTCGAGGTTGCCCTTCTTCTGGTTGCGCGCGATCGCGTTCAGCATGGAAGGCGCCAGTGTGGTGCGCATCAGGGAGAGTTCCTCATTGATCGGATTCAGGATGCGGATCGCATGACGCTCCGGCGCATCCTCCTTAAGGCCGATGAGGTCCAGATCAGACGGCGAGAAGAACGAATAATGGATGCACTCGAACGCTCCATGCGCACACAGATCCTTCTTCAATTTCAGCTCACTCTTCTGCTTCGCATTCATTCCGCCCGTGGTCACCAGGGCATCCGGCATGAAGGTCGGGATCACGTGATCATAGCCATACATACGGATCACTTCCTCGGCAACATCCGGGTAAGAGTCCATATCTTCACGGTACGCAGGTACCTGAATGGTCAGTTCATCGCCCGAGATCACAGGAGCGAAATTCAAATTCTTCATGATGTGCAGAACATCCTGCTCCGGAACATCGATACCGAGCACGTCGTTCACCTTACGAAGGCTGACTTTCATCTCTCTCGGGTCAATGCTGTTACCGGTGTTCACATCGACATGCGTCGAGGAAACCTTACCACAGCCCAGTTCGTCGATCAGGTGGAGCGCACGCTTCATCGCGTATACGGTCGAATACTCATCTACACCCTTTTCGAACTTCGCGCTCGCGTCGGTACGCTTACCGAGCGCTCTCGCCGTCTTACGAATGTTGTCGCGGGCGAACTTCGCCGCCTCGAAGATGACTGCAGCGGTGGTGTCGCGGATCTCGGAATTCAGGCCGCCCATAACGCCGGCCAGTGCGACCGCCTTCACACCGTCACAGATCACCAGATTATTTTCATTGAGTGTATATTCCTGCTCATCGAGCGTCGTGATCTTCTCACCGTTTCCTGCACGGCGAACGACGATCGCATTGCCCTCGATGTACTCACTGTCGAATGCATGCATGGGCTGACCCATCTCGAGCATTACATAGTTCGTGATATCCACGATGTTGGAGATGGATGCCTGACCTACGAGAGCCAGTCTGCGCTTCATCCACGCGGGAGAAGGTCCGATCTTCACATCATATACATAGTGGCCGATGTATCTCGGGCACAGGTCCAGCGCAGTAACCGATACGGTGAAACCATCCTTCTTTACGTCGGTCTCGACGTAATCGTATGCCGGCTCCTTCAGCGGCAGATCCAGAACGGCAGCGACCTCACGTGCGAGGCCCAGGATGCTCTGGCAGTCCGGACGGTTCGCCGTGATGGAAACGTCGAAGATCCAGTCATCGAGGCCCAGGATCGGCTTTACATCCGCACCGGGAACCGCATCTGCAGGAAGCACCAGCAGACCGTTGTAGCCTGCGCCCTCGTACATATCTTCGGATACGCCCAGCTCGGTTCCGGAGCAAAGCATACCCTCGGAATCGTAGCCGCGCAGTTTGCCCTTCTTAATGGTCATCACGCCTTCTACGGTCTTGTGATCCTTTGCAGTAGCATATACGCTCGCGCCGACTAAAGCCAGCGGGAACTTACCGCCCGTGCAGACATTGTCCGCACCACAGCATACCTGGAAGGTACCATGAGCGCCCGCATTCACCTTACAAACATGCAGGTGGGTCTCAGGGATCGGCTCGCACTCTTCCACAAGGCCGACTACGATACCGGAAACGTCCTTACCTACCTCGTAAGCCTCTTCCACCTCGAAACCGCAAGAGAACAGCTTCTTCTCCAGTTCACGCGGTTCCACATTTATATCAACATATTCTTTTAACCAACTTAAGGGTACTAACATATTCTTTCCTCTCTTTCTCCGAATGCGGCATTAGTTGTTGTCGATCTGGTCGAGCACCTTCAAGTCAGACTCAAACAGAAGCTTGATGTTGTTAATGCCGTACTTCAGCATGGTCGCACGCTCGATACCGATACCGAACGCCAGACCGCTGTATTCATCCGGGTCGATGCCGCAATTGGAAAGCACCTTGCGGTTTACGATGCCGGCGCCGAGGATCTCGATCCAGCCGGTTCCCTTACACAGTTTGCAGCCCTTGCCGCCGCACTCGAAGCAGCTGACATCGACCTCTACGGAAGGCTCCGTGAACGGGAAATACGAGGGACGCAGACGCGTTGTCGTGCCTTCACCGTAGATCTTCTGAACGAAAACATCCAGCATGCCCTTCAGGTCACAAAGTGTGATCTTCTTATCAACTACGAGGCCTTCCATCTGATGGAACATCGGCGAATGCGTCGCATCATCATCCGAACGGAAAACCTTACCGGGACAGAGGATCTTGATGGGCGGCTTCTTCGCTTCCATCGTGTGGATCTGTGCTGCGGAAGTCTGCGTAGCCAGCAGGAACTCCGGAGACAGGTAGAAGGTATCCTGCATATCTCTGGCAGGGTGATCCTTCGGCGTATTCAGCGCCGTGAAGTTGTAATAATCGTTCTCGATCTCTTTATTTTCCATGACCTCGAAGCCCATGCCCGCAAATACGTCGATGATCTCGTTACGCATCTGCGTGATGGGATGCAGGTTGCCGGTCTTTTTCGCTGTCGCAGGCTCGGTCACATCGATCTTCTCCTGCTCGTAGCGCATCTGGAGCTCCTTCGCCTTGATCTTCTCATCGAGTTCAGCGAAACGCTGCAGCGCCCACTCCTTCAGGTCGTTAACTCCCTTACCGAAGCCGGCGCGCTCCTCCGGCGCGATATTCTTCATTTCCTTCATCAGCAGGCCGATCTTACCGGACTTCGAATCGAGGAAATGTTTTTTCAGCTCATAAACAGCCTTCGAACTCTGCAAGTCCTCAATGCCGCTTAAGATCTCGTTTTTGATGCTCTCAAACTTTTCATTCATGGTTTCTTCCTCCTATACTCTTCAGTATGGACGATGTCACTCTATTCCTCACTCGAGATCCGAATAAAAAAATAGAGCCATCATCCCTCATTGGGACGATTGCTCGCGGTACCACCCAAATTAGAAGGAAAATGCTTCCTTCTCACTCGAACCCTTTAATGCAGGGGATACATCCGCCACATCGGGCATATTTCCCGTAGCAGCGAAGACTCCGATGCCGAAAATTCGATCCCATCCTCCTGCGACTTCCCACCTGCCGTCGCTCTCTGTGCGGTCTAAAATGCGATCTACTGCTGCATCTTCAACGTCAAAACGGATATTCAAAAGGGAACAGACCCTTCTGAATATCCATTATAACCTTTTCGCAATAAATGTCAAGTCATATCTCTGCACCTACGCCCGGAGTAACTCGATCGGCTGTTTGCGCAGATATTTGTGCAAGATGATATACTGCATAAAAAACATGAGCAAAAGCTGGATACTAAGTGCAGCCGCAGCGATCCCGACAAAATCCAAAGCATTCAGTTCCAGCCGGAACAGAAGCAGCGAGCCGACATATTCATTCAGGATAAAGATCAACCCCGCAGAACACGAAACACCGATCGCGACGGCAACAAAGGCAATATAAAACAGTTCACAGAAACCGATCTGAAAAATGCCTCCTCTTCGCATACCCATAGCCCGTAAGATTCCGTTGTAGTTCATGCGATCCAACGCTCGCTGGGTAAAGATATTATAGAGATGGATCAATAGGGAAAGGATGATCAATCCGCCAAATAAAGTACCGATTTTATTGACCAGAATATCCACGGAAGTGATCTCATTGCATGGTGCGATCACTTCGATATATACGTCATTCCCATAAAACATCCAGTTCTCTACATCATCGATCTTTTCTGCATATCGTTCCACGACTGTATCATAATTCTTGTAGGCATCCACAGTATAGCAATGCCGCACGCCTCTGCTTGATGTCGCGCGAAGCAATTCGTTGTTTTCGCGCAGCCAGATCTGAGGCATATACATCGTGCCATATTCGCGAAAGTATTCTCCATCTATAATACCGACGATCGTTACATGATCCAATACCATTCCGTCTTTATGAATAAATGAAACGGTTTTACCTACGAAAGACTCCGCATCCTGAAGGACCCCGAACTTACGCATCATGAAATCCGATAACATGATCTCGTTTTCATTCAAAGGTTCCCGTCCAATCAACAAAGGGGTATCCTTTTTATTCTTGTACTGATACTCCTCCAGGCAGGCACCGCTAAACAATGTGTCCGAGATAAGAAGTCCAACCCGAAAGTCGATACTCTGCCCACTGTTTCTTCTTTGGGTATTTATACTCGGCGGGTAAAAACTGTTGTCGTTAATTCCCTGATAGACTTGATCATCACATATCATCGTCATCAATTGATTAGAAGTTCGAACATAGGAAGCACTATGAATGATCCTATTCAGATCCATCTCCGCATACCGGATCGGTTTCGATAATTCCTCCCACGTATCCATGTCCGAAAGGATCCAGTATCTGTCATTTTGAATTTCTTCACCATCTTCATCCTGCTCGGTATCAACAGGAAAAGTACAGGCCGAACGATAGCCTTTCATATATTTTTCATTTGCTTTTCCAATAGCTGTCCGTAAGGATAACCAGGCCACCAACAGCATCGAAATGATCATTAAATTGATCAGGATCCTCAGTGTGTTACGTTTATGGCAAAGCAGATTATATCTGGCATTTTCGAAATAAAACTTCTTCATACCCTGCCCTCCTACTGTGATTCACTGCGCATCAGTTCAGTGATCTCTGCGGTTTTAAACGTTCGTTTTCCCATAAAGCAGACGATCCAGGCCAGCGCAGAAACTGCAATAAACCCACACAGAGCCGTCCCGTTCCACACATTAGTCGAAATATTCATTTCAAAATACAGGTCAGACAGGCAGTCGGAGACATACGCAAGTAAAAATGGAGACAGCAACTGTGAAACCAGGAATGCCACCGTAAGTACACCCTGCGTTACCAGGCAAACCACTGTTAATACTCCACGATTCCGAAAACCTAATGCTTTAAGCACGGAGAAAAAACGGGTGCGACGAGCGAAATATGCACGTGCCGTTGCAAACAGAATGCCGACCACCATCAGCCCGATAAACCCGCATAAAATATACAACATAAACAGAAGCGACATATATCCGTCTATGACCGATTTGTTATACGAAGAAGCATAATAGTAATACGACTTGATCTCATTAATGACCTTATTATGCTGCAAGATCGAGTCCGGACGGATCAAAGTTCTGTTATTCTCCACCATCTTCGGAATGACCGATTCGTAGATCGAAAAGGTAATATAATAGAAATTCATCTCCGGGTCGTCACGTTTATATATGCCCGCAACCGTCGCCGTCACATCCGTATTCAACTTCCCCGGAAAATGCATTACATCACCTACCCTGTACCCGGTCAGCTCTGCCGCTTTTTCACACAGCCAGATCTTGTTGTCAGTATTGTCCTCCTTCGTCCACGGCTCACCGATCAACAAGGCTTCATTCAGCCTCGTAATATGATCATTTGGTTTATCTTCCACAACCTTTCCGGTTCTACCGAACATATCATAGTATCTCGTAAGTATCTCTCCGCTTTCGGCTTCGGGATGCTCCTCTGTGTAATACCGGTTCTCAGGGTCCGACCCATCAATCCCTATCAAATCACTCTTCATGATCGGAAAATCTATGATCTTAACCGGCATCTCCTCTAATGTCGAAAGAAAGCCATCCGGAATCTTACTCATTTCGATCACATTGATGTACGAATCTGCAAATTCTTCGTCTAACACAGTCGGAATGCGCACTGTGACTAGCATGATCGATATCAATGTGGCAAAAAAGACGGAAGCGCTCAATAAGAAAGCCAAATAAAAATGCCTCTGGGTACGAAGTTCATCGAGCGCGATCCGCAAACACCCCCTAAAGCGTTTCATCGGCCACGATCCCTCCATCCAACATGCGGATCCTGCGCTTCGCGCGCTTTGCATCCTCCTCATTATGAGTAACCAGAAGAATGGTCTTTCCCTCTCCATTCAAACGCTCGAACAGATCCATGATCTCTTTTGAATTCTCAGAGTCCAGATTTCCGCAGGGCTCGTCAGCCAGAATAAACTCAGGTTCGCCGACCAATGCGCGGGCTATGCAGACTCTTTGCTTCTCACCGCCGGAAAGCGTATCTGCACGTTGCTTCGCTTTATGCGCCAACCCAACGATCTCCAGCGCTTTCATGACCCGTTCTTTTCGTTCTTTCTTATCTACACCGCCGATCAAAAGCGGCATCTCAACATTCTTGTAAGCTGAATACGCAGGTTCCAGATAGAACGCCTGAAAAACATAGCCTATCTTTTGGTTGCGCAGATCAGCTCTTCTGTTCTCCGACAGATCCTTCGTATTCTGTTCACCAATCAAGAGTTCGCCGGACGTGGGCACATCGATCAGGCCGATCATATTCAAAAGTGTGGATTTTCCGCTGCCGGACTTTCCGACAACTGCGATGTATTCACCCGCTTCCACGGAAAAAGACACATGAGCCAGCGCTTGCTGACTCTGTGTCTTAGAAACATATTCCTTTGTAAGATCTCGGCATTCAATAATCTTCATGTTTCCCCCCGATCACTATATCGTTCTGATCATTTATCGGAACGTTCATAAAGAATGTCTGCATAGGTTTCACCGGTTTCTTCATTTACGCGATACGAGCCGAAGCAACCTAATGCAGGGCAGTACACTGTTCCCAACCGGATTTCGTAGCCATCGGAAAATTTCATTGTGTACCATAAGTCATAATACAGGACCCCATCCTCATCCGTAGTTTCATCCACTTCATTATGCGATATGAAGTAACTTTTATAAGCGTCATAGTCAAACGTATTCTTTAAATGTTCTTCAAAATCGACAGAGGAGATGTCTTTCCCGGTATTGATACTCTGCATACGAGCATTGATCGGCGCCCATCTGCGGATCTCTTCATCCCAATCATGGTTCTCCATGGTAATGCCCTTTTTCGTAACAACGATCCGTTCCTCTTCGCCTTTTTCATTGGTTCGAACGTAGATACCACTCGGAATCAACTGGTTGGATTTTTTGCAGGAAGATAAACACCCAAGCAACATCAGTACACAAAGTATTAACAGTATTTTTTTTCGTATTTGTATTCTCATTTTTTTCTCCGAAATCAGTGATGGCGGAACGATATCCGCCATCACCCACAAACCAGATCAATCATGCATGTTTATGCAGATGAGAGAATCAGTTGACTCGAACCACGGTTAGATTGCCATTATAGTCTCCATCTAAGTTTAGATCGATCTTATTAACTTTAACATCCATAGAAAACGCTTGTTTATTCTTGAAATCTCCTCCAAGCCATAACTGACAGCCTTCGATACTGAGTGTAGATCCTGTACTTATTGTGCTCCCACCGCCGGAGACGCTCCACTTATTTCCATCCGGAGCCACGGCCTTATAGTTCAGCCCATCTTCTTTCAACCAACAATCTGTAAACGCTACTGTTTTTAAACCACTTGATGAAAGATTCGTTAAGGACATTATGTTTGAATGTCCGCTTGTAAAATCACTACCTTTGAGATAGCATATATACTGAGTATATACACCACTTACCTGTGTTTTCTTTCCATCTTCTTTTGCTTTGCCCCCACATCCTGATAAAGCCATAATACATCCAAGCGCCATGATAAGTGCCACTATTCTTTTTAACTTCATTTTACTCTCCTTCATTATTATGTATATTTCCGCATAATACGAAGCAGATGCCGATCCGGTATGCCCTTCCTGCATTCCGTGACCGTGCGGTTTTGCATCGCCCGATCATGAATTTCAGCGTGCTTATGATCCCATTTGGAATTATTCGAAAAAAGCTCGCCCCCCCTCGCGCACAATTTTCTGATTTTTTCAAGACAATATTAATATACTATACAACAGACAAAATGTCAACAAAATTTATGGACGATTATTTAAAGTAAACCAGTAAAACTCTTCTTCCTCATCACTCAGGACAAAACCATTTTTCGTGATCATCTTATATGATGCCAGGTTCTCATGATAACACCGCGCCTTGCAATTAAGCCCGAGTGTTTGCGACGCATAACGCGCCATCGCCCGGAACGCTACTACTCCATACCCACGACCTTGGTACGCGGGCAATATACGACAACCGATCTCAACATCGCCCCGGGAGGTGAACTGCCAGAGGATGCCTTCGCCGATCATTTCCCCGTCTTCGGTCTCACGGATCGCGAAATTCACGGAGTCACCGCAGGTGTTGTCGTGCAGGATCGAATGATAGAACAGGCCTTCACAGACCGGGCCTGTGAGTGACGCATCCTCGCGGTAATCGTAGCCCCAGTAGCGGTTGTTTTCCACGTCGGTGTTGAGCGCAAAACATGCGGGGATATCCTCCGGGCGGATTCGGGTCAGGACGACCGGACCGGCCTGCAGGACCAGATCCTGCGGCACGCTCACTGCCGGTGTATTCACATGGACCAGGTATTTGTGGACCATGTCGATCGGGTGATACTGCTGCTTCGACGTATGAAGCCCGGGATCGCCCGAATCATCCTCGCGATTGATCGTTGTACATTTTCCCGGGAAAAGCCTGTCTACGAGCCTTACAAGGCCATTGTACATGGTCGGATAGGCTCCCTCGTATTCAAAGAGCGCCTTTTCCACGTGGATCACGAGCATATCGCCGACGATCTCGGCAATACTGAAAGCCACGATCGCGTCACCGACCTCCAGGCAGGCCGTGATCATCTGAAAGCATTCGCTTAATGCGAGCAGGTTTTTCGCAGATTCCAGTTCCATCTGTTCCAGCAGGTTCGCATCCGCGTGCTCCGCTTCATAGCGGATGAGCATATCGTCTAGTTTCGGCTGATCCTCCGGTTTAAGTAGCCGAATCTTCGGTTCACCATACAGTTTTCGGAACTTGTTGATATGGTTGCGCTGCCCGCTGTATTTCTTTCCGGCAAATGTCTTCGTCTCCTCAAAGGAATAGAGATAGTCGCTCCAGCGACGGTCATAGGAGCCCATGACGTTGTCAAATCGCGAATCTTCGCGAAGTTCCAAAAGCCTCTGCTCCGATACAGGATAAAAACGAAGCGGCAAATTCTTCTCCTGCACATATTGCAGGAGCTCATCGATCATTCCGGACGGATCCTTCCCGACCGGATAGGTAAACGCCGGCTGGTCTCCGACATTCTGCCGGATCGTAAATGTATCATTCCATAAGCAAAACTGCATGTCCGTTCCGGCATTCCAAAGGATCAGACCCCCGACCGATAAATCGCTTGCCGGAAAGTTCTTTCCGCACTTCAGAAAGCAGCGATACGCATGCAGTTTCTCTATAGAATACGGCTCAAATAAAAGCATCGTGTAAACCTCCCAGCACTTCTACATATCGACGCTTAGCAATCATTCTTCTTTTAATTTGTTTATCAGCATCTCATCTCTCTGTAAGAGATGACACGCCCATTCTTCTTATTCATTCAAAGCGGGTTCAAAAATGCAGATCGGACATCGAATATGCTAAGCCCGCAATTGCACTGCAGAGATTTGCAAGAGCACCGAAAATGAATGCGGATTTGGGGCGTTTCTGACCTTTCTTATCCACAAAACTACGGGAATAGTATATACTCTCGATGAGCAAAATGATCCATTCCAAGATGATAAACACTCTGCTGTTCTGTTTCGTTCTTCCTTGGCGATTATAGTTGTTCCCAAAACCACCGCATGGGGTAGGGGAAGTGCGCTTTCTTTGCGCATGATTTCAGTCATTTATACACAACAGGTACAAAAAGGGAGATGCAAAAAAACTCAATCGAGTTTTTCACATCCCCGATTCTATAAAATGCAGAATATGCATAAAACTGAAAGAATTTTCACCTTATTTATAAATGTGGGGCACTTCATATTGTCCTATAAAATATCATAAACACAGAACTTATATTTACTACCTATGCAAAGTAGAGAAACAACTCAATTTTTTCTTATTTAAAATCAGAAAACAAGCAACTAAAATCTAATCATTATGAAGCGAGATCCCTTTTTGCGTAAATCATACCAGCTCCCACAGTCATAATCACAATCATTATCGTCCCTAAAATCAAAGCAACACAATCCCTTGATTCTCCAGCAAAAATTGATGTCGCATTTGAATAGGAAAACGGAGAAATAAAGATAGCGTCCTTTAAATCAGGAACAACTCTTGCCATCAAATCATACACATACAGTAGCATGGCAACTGAAATTCCAATTCCTAACCTGTTCTTTTTGCTTACCGCAGAGATCACAAAGCAAATAGCCGCAATTTCGATATTCATCATTAACTGAAAAAGCATATACTCTGTGAATATGCTTCCAAAATCCGTTTCTCCAAGAAAAACAAACCCGACTTCATAAAGCATGCCACAAATAAATGTAAAACAAATAAGTTTTATCAGCACTGCCAAAAACTTCATTGCTATGACCTTGCCCCTTGAAACCGGAAGTGTAAACGTATATTCTGCAGTATGCCCATCCTCTTCCTTTGAAAGAATTACTGTGGCAATGGAAGCCGCAAACATACTGCTTCCAAGTGCATGAATCTGTCCGACTTCTATGGCAAAAAATCCTTTTAATGTTGCTATACTGAGTGTACTCATTCCAAAAGCATCCGAAAACGCGCCCATTTTTGCAAATTTCTCTGCCATATCTGCCATGCTATCTTCCATACCCTTATATAAAATGATGAAGATGAGCCCCATTCCACCCACAGAAAGCGCCCATATCAAAAGACTTTTCCAACCTGATTTCCATTCGTTTTTAAATATTACCGGCATTTATTTTTCCTCCTTCAAGTAATAGTGCATAAATACTTCTTCTATGGACGGTTCCTCGATGATAATATCCTCGATATGATGTCCTTCCAGTTCCTTATATAAATTGTTCAGGTTATCCTTGTAGATATAATCAAGCTTTTCGCCATCCCGTATCATTTTGATTCTCTTTGATCGACTGCTCAGAAGATTATCGACGGTATCTGTGACAACCAGCCTGCCTTCCTTCATAATTGCCACACGAGTACAGTGATTTCTTACTTCCGATAAAACGTGAGTGGAAAGCATACAGGTCGCACCCTCATTCACATACTCCTGAATCAACTCAAAGAAAACATTTTGCATCAGAGGATCAAGTCCGCTGGTCGGTTCATCAAAAACAAAAAGCTTTGGTCTGTGCTGCATTGCACAGATGATGCTGACCTTTTTCCTGTTCCCAAGTGAGAGCTCATTGATTTTTCTTTTTACGTCCACCTGAAGTCTGTCGCAAAGTTTTTCTACTTCATCGGTGCAATCAACCTTTCTGACATCTGCCGAATGCTTCAGCATTTCCCTGATTGTCATGCCCGGATAAAACCATGCTTCACTTGGCATATAGCCAATGTCTGCAAGGATTTTTTCTCTGTCCTTTACGCTGTCAAGACCATTGATTCTTATTTCGCCCTGATCATACTTTATCAATCCAAGCATTGACCGAATAGTCGTTGATTTTCCGGCACCGTTCGGTCCAAGGAACCCAAAAATTTCGCCCTCTCCAACCGAAAAAGTCACATCCTCGATGCCTCTTTGCTTGCCGTAGAACTTTGAGAGATTATCAATCTCAATTATATTTTTACTCATAATCAAACCTACCTTTCTTTAAATTATTGATACAACAGCTTACGAAGCAATTGGAG
>JAFYZH010000036.1 GCA_017548765.1 Lachnospiraceae bacterium
GCATGACGACGAAAAAGCCTGTGTCGATGAATACGGGATCTCGTCGTTCGTATTTGAGGAGAAGCGGCCGTTCAACCGCGAAGCATTTAATAAACTGGTGGAAGAATATCCGGAGGAACTGATCCGTTCCAAAGGTTATATCTGGTTTTCCGATGACTGGAAGCATGTCCAGTTGTTCGAACAGGCAGGCCGAAACGCCTCGGTGACGGAGCTTTCCGCATGGGTGGCGGCGTGGCCGGAAGATGAATTAAACTCGGTCGTTGAGGATTACCCGGACATCATGGATGACTGGGACGAAACGTACGGAGACCGGTGTAACCAACTGGTATTCATCGGCAAAGGTTATGAGAAGGCGGACATCGTCCGCAGATTATACGAGTGTATCGAGAACGCTTAGGAGAGTATGGAGTATGGATGAAATGATTCGCACAGAGCTGATCTGCAGAGGACTGGCTCTCGGATATGAAAATCAAATACTGATCTCGGATCTGAATTTTTCGGTCGATGCGGGCGACTATCTTTGCATCGTCGGTGAGAACGGCGCGGGAAAGTCGACTCTGATGCGGACCATCCTCCGTCTCCAGAAACCGCTTGCGGGCTCGATCGTTTTCGGCGAGGGACTGACGGCGAACCAGCTCGGCTATCTGCCGCAGCAGACGGTGGTCCAGAGGGATTTCCCGGCTTCGGTCCGTGAGGTCGTGTTATCCGGCTGCCAGTCGAAACTGGGTATGCATGCTTTTTACCCGAAACACCTGAAGCAGTTGGCACAGACGAACATGGAACGCATGGGCATCGACCATTTGGCAAAACGTTGTTACCGCGAACTGTCCGGGGGACAGCAGCAGCGCGTTTTACTGGCTCGTGCGCTTTGCGCAACCGAGCGCATGCTGTTTTTGGATGAGCCTGTAGCAGGCCTGGATCCGAAGGTGACGGTCGAGATGTATCGCCTGATCGCCCAACTGAATGCAGAGGGCACCACGATCCTGATGATCACGCACGACATCCACATGGCGGCTAAATATGCTTCGCACATCCTGCATCTGGGTCAGGAAGTATTCTTCGGAACGACCGAAGAGTACCGTGCATCGAAGATCGGAAAACGCTATTTGGAGGATGAGTCGGACGATGCTTCGAAGACGGAACAGGAGGCATTGAAATGATCGAGATCTTTGAAAAACTTCAAATGTATTTTTCCTATCCGTTCGTCCGCTATGCACTGATCGTCGGCGTTCTCATCGCCCTGTGTTCCTCACTTCTGGGTGTGACGCTGGTCTTAAAACGGTTTTCCTTCATCGGCGACGGCCTGTCCCATGTCGCGTTCGGCGCGATGTCGGTCGCAACGGTCATCGGTTTGACACAGGAAATGCTTCTGGTACTTCCGATCACCGTGATCTCGGCGATCCTGCTTTTGTGGACCGGTCGCAGTACAAAGATCAAAGGTGACGCGGCGGTCGCGATGGTTTCCGTCGGAACGATGGCGATCGGATACATGGTAATGAACGTTTCTTCGAATTCGATGAATGTCAGCGGAGATGTCTGTACGAGTCTGTTTGGATCCACCGCGATCCTGACTTTGAATAAGACCGACCTGATGCTCTGTTCGATCCTTTCGATCGTAGTGGTGGTCCTGTTTGTGCTCTTTTATAATCGTATCTTCTCGGTTACGTTTGACGAGAATTTCGCGAAGGCTGCGGGAGCGCAGACGAATGCGATGAACCTGTTCATCGCGATCATCATCGCCGTGATCATCGTTGTTTCGATGAAATTAGTGGGTTCGCTTTTGGTTTCGGCGCTGATCATTTTCCCGGCGCTCGCTGCCATGCGTTTGTTTAAGAGCTTTTTATCCGTGACGGTCTGCTCGGCTGTATTTTCCGTAGTATGTACACTGATCGGCATTCTGGTGTCGATCCTGTTCGGAACTCCGGTCGGTTCGACGATCGTATGTGCGGATATCGCAGGTTTTATCATTTTTTATGTCATAGGATTTGTGACAGGGAAGGGTTGAAAGATGAAGAAGAGAAATAAGAGGATCGTATCGATCGTTTTCGCAATGGCGCTTATGGTTTTGTGTGGATGTAATGCAGACTTGGAGAAAGGACAGAAGCGTATCGATCAGATCGCAAACGGAGAGACGACTGTTCCGGTGGTAGCACCGCAAACGGTCGCACAGCCGAAAGATGCAGAGCCTGCCGAGCAAACCTCATTGAATTTTGATGCGGAAGAGAAGCTCCTGGAGAATGTAACGGTCGAATCTTTTGAACCGCAGACCATCGTGGAACCGGTCGTTTTTGAAGGAGAAGAGGTCGACCTGACGAAGATGAGTTCGACGGTCGTCTATGCGCAGGTTTTGGACATCCTTTCGTATCCGGATAATTACCTCGGTAAGAAGATCACGATGTCCGGACTGTTCGGGATCTACGAAAGCCCGACGACCGGCCAGGTGTACTTCTCCTGCATCATTCAGGATGCGACGGCATGCTGCGCGAATGGTATCGAGTTCGTACGAAACGGTGAGTTTCAGTACCCGCAGGATTATCCGGATCCGGGTGATGAGGTCCGCGTTGTCGGATATTTCGAGACTTATGAAGAGGACGGATACCTCTATGCGCGCCTGAGGGATGCGGATATGGAAGTGGTATCGAAGGCCAATTGATAGAACGACGGAGGTGTCATAACAGGCACCTCCGTTTTTTGCCTTTTTAAATTAGCATCTTGATTTGCCGCGAGTATCCGTTTATAATGGCATAGTTAAAGATGATAACATTTTAGGAGAAAATGTATGGACAGAAATCAGAAGATGATGAAATTGGAGAGCCTGAGTGTGCCGAAAATGGTCTTCTCCAACATAATCCCCTCGATCATCAGTATGCTGATGGTTTTGTTTTATAATCTTGCCGATGCTTTTTTCATCGGCCAGACGAAGGATCCGTTGATGTTCGCGGCGGTCAATGTTGCGACCCCTGCGTTTTTTATCTTCATGGCGATCGGTATGCTCTTCGGTATCGGCGGTACCAGCCTGATCTCGCGTAGATTCGGTGAGCGCAAGGACGAGGAAGCCCGCCACGCCAGCTCGTTTTGCTTTTACACAGGTATCGGTTGCGGCCTGATCGGCATGGTTCTCATCCTGCTGTTCATGACGCCTGTTTGCCGTCTGGTCGGCGCCAGTGACGCCACATTGTCCTATACGAAAGACTATCTGCAGTACGTATCCTTCGGTATCCCGTTTCTGATCTTCGGTAACATGTTCAGTAACATCATCCGTGCCGAGGGCAGGGCGACCACGGCGATGCTCGGTATGATCATCGGTAATATGATCAATATCATTTTGGACCCGATCCTGATCCTGTATCTCGATATGGGAACCTCCGGTGCGGCGATCGCGACCTTGATCGGTAACTTGAGTTCCGCTGCATTTTATTTCCTGCACCTGCTGTCGAAGCGCACGCGTCTGTCCATCAAACTGAAGGACTACAAGGCGAAAGACGGTATCGCGATGGGCGTTCTGGCCATCGGTATCCCGGCTTCCCTGAACAGCGTTTTGATGAGTTCGTCCAACATCATGCTCAACAATGTCATGGGCAGTTACGATGACCTCGCAGTA
>JAFYZH010000007.1 GCA_017548765.1 Lachnospiraceae bacterium
AACGAGCACGATATGAATATCCGCCGCTTTGGTCTTCAACACGACTGGGCGGATGGCTTTCCCGAGATGGAGAACTATGCTTCTGCCGAGGAATACATCGAAGAATACATGAATAAACCGCCGTATCTCGGCGATAAAAAGCCGAACCGGTGGTGTATGGTCTGCATCGTCGCGTCTACGGTCACGGGCGCGGATTTCGCGAAATGGTTCGGCGCCCCGGGGCATTTCCCACGTCCGATCGACGGCCGTTACTGGATCTCCGAGGCCCTGAAGGATCTGACCGGGGAGAATAAGCACCAGCGTGCCCTGGACCGTCCCATCTACCCCGACGAGAAGGTACATGCGAACTTTGATTTCAGGGACTACATAACGAACACAAAAGAGCCCGTGAGCAAACGCGCCAGGGATGGTTTCTGGAAGCGCTGGGCGGACCTCTTTTGGAAGAAGAAAGACTAGGGAGACAGGTCCCGGGCTTCGGTTTGAAGCCCGGGATCTTTTCGCGTTTATTACAAATTGTTACGTTTTATTTCCGACCTTGTTTCAAAACTATTAAACATTGTTACGAAGGATTTAAATCTGTCCCGAAGAGGTTGAAAAGTCAGGCAGGGTTTGCTATGGTATGGGTGAAAGAAGTTATCTTACGAATCAGGAGGACCACTTATGAAAAAGAAAAACCGGATGTTGATATCGGCGTTATCCCTTATGCTTTGTGTTACGGGATGCGGCGAAAAGAATACGAACGAGAGTAGTGTGGAGCCGACTACGGTCGCTGCATCTACGGGCGATGTAACGCAGGCGGTGACCACAGAGGAGCCTGCGACCGCGGAGCCGACCACGCAGGAGCCGACCACGCAGGAACCGACCACACAGGAGCCTACTACGCCGGAACCTACAACACAGGAGCCGACGACAGAGAAACCGGTCGAGTATCTGTTTACGAAGGATACCTATCCGCGCGTAGATGGTGCGACCGCACAGTATCCGATGTCGATCGAGATCGCGATGGCGACTATGGGCCTGACCCAAACGGAAGCAGAAGATTTTATCAAGCATAATAAGACTAGCCAGGCATATTACAACCTGATCCATGGGGATGCGGATGTGATCTTTGTCTCGGAACCGTCGGACGATATCATTCAGCAAGCGAAAGAAGCCGGAGTGACATTTGAAATGACAGGTATTGGCCGTGATGCTTTTGTGTTTGTGACGAATGAAGAGAACCCGGTAGACAGTCTTACACTGGACCAGATCCGTGACATTTACTCCGGTAAGATCACAAACTGGAAAGACGTCGGCGGGGCGGATAAGAATATCATTCCCTATCAGCGACCGAAGAACTCAGGGAGCCAGAACCTGATGGAGAAGATGGTCATGAAGGATCGGCCTCTGATGGAAGCTCCTTCACACATGGTGCCCGTGGGAATGGATGATGTCCTGGAATTACTTACCTATGAGAACGGACCGGAAGCCTTAGGCTATTCCGTTTACCTATACGCGAAAGAACTGTATGTCGTCGAGAATATCAAGTTCATGAAGATCGACGGGATAGCGCCGAATGATCGGACCATCGCGAGTGGAGAGTATCCGTTATCGAAGGTCGTATATGCGGTATATCGTAGTGATGAGCCGCAGGACAGTCCGGTACGTAAACTCTGTGACTGGCTTTTGACGGATGAAGGTCAGGAAGCAGTAGTTGCCGGCGGTTATACGAGCATACGGTAACGATCGGAAAATGAAACCGCTAAGGGGGTGTTGAAATTTTGAAGAAGAAAAGAACGGCCATGATACTCCTCGGCTTCACCTTATGCTTCGGAGCATGCGGGCGGAAGGATGAAGAGGAGACAACTCCGTCGATATCGCAGGAGATGACAGAGATCGCTTCAACGGCAGCAGACGCGGAAACAACTGCTATGACGGAGGAAATATCAACGGAGCCTGTGACAGAAGAAACGACGCTTGCCGAACCCGCAACGCAGGAATCCACAACGCAGGAGCCCACAACAGTGGAACCCACGACGGAAGAAGTTCCTCGCCTGAGTACGGTTCCGATCACGGAGGAATTCTTTCCGGATCTACGTTTTCGCAGGTATGTTACCATCAATTTCGATAAGGATGAGGACGGAATTCTTTCCGAGGAGGAACTTAAGTCTGTTAAAAGGATAGAGGCCTCTTCATTTTCGATCGCTCGACTGAATGGGATAGAGTACTTTGAAAACCTGGAGTATCTGGATTGCAAACAGAACAACATAGAAGAACTGGATGTATCGCGGAATCCTAAACTGAAAGGGCTCTTTTGTGAACGAAATGCTTTAGATTCACTTGATGTGAGGAATAATCCGTTGTTGGAAGAGCTGAATTGTGACGATAATAACATCAGGTTGTTGGATCTGAGTGGGAATCCTAAACTGAAGGCCCTTTTGTGTAGTGATAACATATTCACGCAATTGGATCTGACCGCTAATCCTGAATTGGTAACCCTTTCGTGTGACCATAATTACCTCACGGCCTTAGACCTGAGTAAGAATCCTAACCTGAAAACGCTGGATTGTAGTTGCTACTATAACTCATTGGTTTTGGATGTAAGCTCAAATACGAAACTGGAGGAATTGATCTGTCGCGGTTGCATTTTTGCGGAAACGGTAACTTCGAAGAATCCCAAACTCAGGGTCCTCAGATGTTCGGATCCGAAACTGAAAGAACTCGACCTAAGCGCAAATCCTCTGTTGGAAGAATTATACTGCAGCAGTGATGCACTTTCGAAGCTCGATGTTAGCCGGAATGAAGTACTTAAGATTTTGCAATGCGATAGTTGTAACCTGTCCGTTTTGGACCTGAGCGGGAATCCTTTGTTGGAGAAATTGAACTGTTATCAGAACAAATTATGGAGTTTGAATGTGAGTCGGTGCCGGGCACTTGAAACCATTCAATGCAGTTACAATATGCTGAGAAATCTGGACCTGAGTGGGAATCCCGCGCTTACCCAGATCGACTGTAGTTCGAACTCTCTGCAAACCCTGACATTGGGTGATAAACTTGTTTTGGAAGACGTGACTTGCATGGATAACCAGCTGACGAGTCTCGATTTGGGACATTGCCCGGCGTTGGATGATCTGTATTGTGGCAGAAATTTATTTACGAGCCTGAATGTGGGATCCTGCACGAAACTTACTACCCTGTGTTGCGATGAAAATGCGCTTACGAGTCTTGACTTGATCGCATGTTCTGCACTCGATTTCCTCAGTTGTGAAAAGAATCAACTGACGAAGTTGAACTTAAGCGGATGTGCTTCACTGAGTTACCTGGATTGTTCCGATAATCTACTGAAGAGTCTGGATGTGAGCGGGTGCAGTTACCTTAGCGAATTATACTGTTCCGGTAATCAACTTAACGACCTGGTTATAGGAAGTGGATCGTGTTTGTATTACATGAATTGCGCCAACAATCGGCTGAAGAGCCTGGATGTGAGCGGATGCACTTATATCGATAATCTGGACTGTTCCGGAAACCTGATAAAAAAACTGGATGTGAGTTCTCTGGACTATAGCTATGTTATTGTTGATCAGCGCGTGAAAGTTATCGGAGCAGGGGAAGATGTGGAGATCTACCGTGTGAACTGAAAATGTATAAAACGATCCCGAACTCCGATCGGAGTCCGGGATCGTTTTGTCTATGTTATGCTGTGATAAGATTATACACTGCTTCGTGGATCCGCTGGGCCACGAGAGGAGAGTTCATGGTGTAGAGGTGGATGCCGTCGACGTCCTGACTGATCAGGTCGACGATCTGGTCTATAGCGTAGGCGATGCCTGCGTCGCGGAGTGCCACGGGATTATTCTCGTAGCGGTTGATCATCTTCACGAACTTCTCGGGAAGCTCGACGCCGCAGAGCTTCACCATGCGCTCGATCTGCTTTTTATTTGTGACAGGCATGATGCCGGCCTCGATGGGGACGTTGATGCCTGCGATCGCAGCGCGCTCACGGAAGTTGTAGAAGTGGCGGTTATCGAGGAAGAGCTGGGTGATGAGGTGGTTCGCCCCGGCATCGACCTTATGCTTCAGGTGGTGAATGTCGTCCACCATGGTGGTTGCCTCAATGTGGCCCTCGGGGTAGCAGGCTGCGATGACGTCAAAATCACCATGCTCGCGGATGAAGGTGATCAGTTCGTCGGCGTGTTTGAACTCGCCACGGGGCGCCTCGCCCTCCGGAACGTCGCCGCGCAGCGCCAGGATGTTCTCGATGCCCTGCGCCTTCAGACCGTCCAGGATCATGCGCGCGTCTTCGCGGGTCAGGTTGATCCCGGGCAGGTGCGCCACGCTCTCGATACCGTAGCGATGCTTGACGTCCGATGCGATCTGGACCGTCTTACCGCAGTTATTGCCCCCGGCCGCACCGTAGGTCACGCTGATAAAATCGGGCTTCACGAAGGACAGTCCGTCGAGTGTCTTATATATGGTATCCTCGGGAGCGTCCGGCTTCGGCGGGAAGATCTCGAGGGAAAAAACTTTGCGTTCTTTAAACAGTTCACTGGTCTTCATATGGTGTCCTCATTTCTTAACAGGCCGCCCTGCGACGGCTCTCCGACTATAAGTATAGCGGAAAATGCACGAAAAATCCAAAACATACTCTTTATTACAGGCCATAGTTTCAACCTATATGGCAGGATTTGCCTAAAGAGTGACAAACAAAGAGTGGCTACGGTGAGAGAAGCGTGCTATAATACCGATTAGAATGAAAACAGCACGAAATGCTAAGGAGGTTTACACATGAAAGCATTTGAAACGGGCAATTATACGAATTTATTCGCACAATATGGAATTCCGCAGGAGGAGATCGACAAAAAATTAAAGAGGATCTTCAAAACGTTTTTCTACGGAAGTGAAGAGGAGCGCATCTTCCACCCTGTAGGTGAGGATATGGGCTACCTGGAGGATACCGGAAACAACGACGCGCGTACCGAAGGCATGAGCTACGGTATGATGTTCTGCGTTCAGATGAACATGAAGGAGGAGTTCGACCGCATCTGGAAGTGGGCGAAGACCTACATGTACACAAAGCCCGGGGACAATGAAAACGAGGGCTATTTCGCATGGTCCTGTGCGACGAACGGAGAGCATAACGCGGACGGACCGGCGCCGGACGGCGAGGAGTTCTTCGCGATGAGCCTCTTCTTCGCATCGCACCGCTGGGGCGACGGTGAGGGGATCTTCAACTATTCACACGAGGCGCGCGAGATCCTGCGCGCTATGGTGCATAAGGGAAGCAACGGCCGTGAAGGCGCGCCGATGTTCAACAACGAGAACCATTACATCCTGTTCGTTCCGGGCTGTGACTACACGGATCCGTCGTATCATTTGCCGCATTTTTATGAGTTGTTTGCGCTTTGGGCATACGAAGAGGACCGCCCCTTTTTCAAGGAAGCGGCCCGTGCGAGTCGTGAATATTTGGCGAAGGCCTGCCACCCCGTGACCGGACTTAATCCGGAGTACGGTGAGTTCGATGGCAGCCCGATGTCCCGTCCGCTTCGCTGGACGAAGTTCCACCACGACTATTTCTACAGCGATTCCTATCGCACGGTCGCAAACATTGCCCTCGATTACGAGTGGTTCGGGATCGATGCCGGACAGGTCGACGCGGTGCGCCGCCAGCAGGAATTCATTCTCGAAAAGGAGAAGGAAGACGCGATCGGCATCTACAAGGTCGACGGGGAATTCGTCGAGAAGGGCGTGCTGCATCCGGTGGGCCTGATGGCCACGACGGCGCAGGGTGCGCTCGCAACGACCGGGGAACTGCAGAAGACCTGGGTCATGAAGTTCTGGAACATGGAGCTGCGCGAAGGCGGTCGCCGTTACTACGATAACTGCCTCTTCCTGTTTGCCTTCTTGGCACTCAGCGGCAACTACCGCATCTGGTAAAACACGACTTCCGGATAGTATTCCGGATCTTCTTCCACCTGTTTACAAAACAAACGGATCATATCGATGAGCAGCAGTTGATGCCGCTCGGAGAGCATACGAAAGAGTGCGAGGAGCCGGTCTTCCGGTTGCTCGCATTCGTTTTCTCTTATGACATTTTCCGGTTCGGTTTTGAAGGGGATCTGGGGGAACTCCCGGTCTGATGTGTTGGCTCGATCGGTCAGACAGAGAAGAAAATCGGCGGTGGTCGCAAGTTCTCTTGCAAACCGGATGAGCAGGTCCGTGCGAAACGGACAGTTTCCGGTCTCGTATTTCGACAGTGTCGAGGTGGTGATCCCGACAGCGTCGGCCAGTGTTTTCTGCGTGATCTTCCGTTGTTTCCGCAGATAAACGATGCGCTGTCCCGGTGTGTCCGGGATCGGCAGGTCGTCCGGCTCGGGATCCGCCTGCCTGCTTTTTTTCCGCACGCGTTGTCGCATGCGGTTTTGTTCCAATTGTGCCTGAAGGACCTGAAGAACGCTGTCTGCTGCGTCGGCGTTTTTAGGCTCGTAGTACATGCTACATCCCCCCTTATTACATTATTTGGTGCACAAATGAAAAGATATCATTATTGTAAAAAATAAGGGGAATCCTGTACAGTATCGAACGGATAGTTTTTTTGCGCCGACCGATAACAAAACCTCCCCCGCCGTTTCGGCGGGGGAGGTTTTGCTGCCGCTTGAAGGGAGAGCGGCAGATTACATTGGAGTATGATATATGACCGTTAATTCATGTGGTTGACTGTTCCAATGAAGAGCGGAAGGCCTTGCGTCGTATTCAGGATCATGAATACGAACGGACGGTCCAGTACGACTCTCTCCTGTATAAGTGCGCTTTTCAGACGCATATCGACTGCGGTCACTGCTGCCGCGCGGGTACCGCCTTCGGTAACTTCGATGCAGGTTTTGTGGATCGCCTTGCCGATATACAGGGATGTGTCACCGGTCATGCCGGAGAAATCTGCTTTTACCATGTCGAACGCATCGGTCATACCGAGTGCCTTCATGGAATCGTTCAAAAGGAAATCTGCGTCAAAATCGAACTTCGGAAGACCTACGGACACCTGTTCCCGCGATGCGTTTTTGTACAGTTCGGTATAATCGGAGCCGGACAGGCTCTTTAAAAGCTCGTTAGCAGTCATGCCTTCGCCAGGCAGGAGAGCCACAAATGCGAACGGAGTATTCTTATAGTCCTTCATGAAACCCGTGTAGTTGTCGCCGCTTAAGTAGTACTCAGCGGTTCCGCCCATCATGAGCGCCTTTTCTTCCTTGCCGTCAGCTCCGGTAAATGTCGCCTCCTTCGTATTGGAAGTGAAAAACGGTTCCTGCCAGGAAGCGTCGAAATACAGCGCGTTGAGCAGGATCATCGCTGAGTCCGGTGCGAGCTCATCCAGAATCGTTGGGATCATCTTTTGGGTCTTCTCGCTGACCCAGTTGTTGATGTCGGTCAGAGCCTTCGCATCAAATATGGTCTTATAGACAGCTGCGTCGAAATAGTTGATATTCTTCTTCAGGAAGTCCTCGCGGACCCGTTCGGACATCGATAATCCTTCGTTGAGCCACAGCGAGTTTGCGGTGGAGAGGGTCTTAGGCGCCGTCGCGGAAAGGTAGCTCAGGTAAGCCGCCAAGTTCGGCGAGAGTTCATCGATCGAAAGATCGCCGCCCAGCGCCTGCTCCATCTGCTTCAGGGTCTCATTGCCCGCGCCGTTAGCTGCCATGGTGAAGCAGGTCATAACGGAGAGCGGGGAGATGAGGAAGTTTTTATCGCTGTCGTAGTTTTCCAGCATCACCTGGGACAGGTGCGCCGCAAAGTCCTTATAACTGCTGATAAACTCGGTCGATACACGGTTTCCCGAAGCATACGCCTCATCCTTAAGCCCTGCGGTCAGCTCCGTAGCGTGTATGTTATTGCGGAGTGTGGATTCGATGAAATCCGCCATATCTTCCCGGGAAGGCGTTTGCTGGAATTTGTTGGCGAAGGGGAGTGTCCCAAAGAAAACTCCCGCTTTGAAGACACTGAAACCATCGGATTCCCGGGCGATCAGATAAAGGTTGTCATTTAATACATAGTAGTGGATATAAGAGTGCTCGTCCTCGTCGATGTTCGGGATCTTATACTTCTGGATGGCCGTTTCATAATCGATCACGGTCTCACTCTCGAGACGGTCGACCTGAGGCTCATGGGTATACCCGGCGATCCCGCCGGACAGATAGGTGACATCTCCGGTCACTTCTAGCATGGTTCCGGGTTTAACGTCGAGCGCTGATTTATAACCATCAAGCAGGTAGTTCCACTTATCGGTCCCGTAAAAAGCATTTTGAGAGCAGAACACGGGAAATGTGGTATTCTTTACGGTCTCGGTATAGAGCTCGTCGTAGATGACAGGGCGTTCGGTTTCGGGTACGGTCGTGGTCTCCGGCTCGGTCGCCTGTGTATCAGGCGTAGCGGTCGTAGCCTCGGGTGCGGCGGTCGTCGCTTCGGGCGCCGCAGTTGTCGCTTCCGGCGCGGCCGTCGTGCTTCCCGACTGCTGCGCGTTGCTGCATCCGGTCGCCAGCAGTGCCGTCGACAAAGCCAGCGTACAAAGTTTCATGCCTTTGCGTTTCATAATATCATCCCTCCTTGGAATTCAGAAAATCATCGATCGGATGAGCCGTTGTATCAGTGCCATAAGTTACGCACTGGTCGGCCCCATGTGCCTTCGCTCTCCGGAGGATCTCTTCCTTCGAGTCGGTATATCCGTAATCGTTGACTTTGTGTGACCACTCCGTGGATCCCCACGAAACGGTGGTTGAAGTCACGTTGAAGTATTTATAGCCGTTTTCGGTCTTATAAACGTAGGTTTCGTAGGTCCGCTCGCCGGCGCCGCCATGCAGGACTGCAACGTAGCCGTCCTCGATCTCGGCGAGGAAAGGAACGTACTGCATGATCTCGCAGATGTTGGAAAGCCGGACGGATCTGCTGATCTTGTAGGTCGTATTGCCCACATACATATATTCGAGGTTGTCGAAGCTGAGCCGGGCCTGACGTCCGTCGGGAAGCGTGAAGATCACATCGGATGATGCGTCCGCATAATAGTGGATCTGCTCGGTTTCGGAAATACAATCCTCGACGTTGATCTCGCGGAGCGCTTCGATAAACTCGTCGATGATCGCGCGCTCGTCAGCGGCACAGAGGGAATAACCGGCCTCGCCGCTGTAACCGTACTCGACCAGTCTCGGGATCTCGCGGCCTTCGAGGATATCGAGCAGAAGGGCGTCGTTATTGAACTCGGAGAGATCGACGGAAGGGTCTAATTCAGGAGCGCTCGTTTCAGGAGCAGGGGCACCGCCGGAACCGGTCTTAGCTGCTTCGAGATCGTTTACACGGCCAATGAAGATCGGCAGGTTCTGCTCGGCGTCCACGATCATGAAAACGAACGGGCGGTCCAGATAAACACTCTTGATGATCTCGGGTTCACAGCAATTCTCAGCAACGATGACTGCGGTCACGGCTGCTGCGCGTGTACCTTTTTCCGTCACCTCGACGCGGGTCTTGTGGATCACGTCGGAGATGAAGAGCGGGGTCTGGGAAAGGTTCGAGAAATCAGCCTTCGTATCGTTGAAAGCTTCCTTCATGCCCATGGACTTCAGAATGTCGCTCATGGACTTGGAGTAGTCGAACGTGAACTTCGGGAGAAGCACGCTCACCCTCTGATGTACCGGATCCTTAAACAGGCCCAGAAGATCGTTTGCGGTCATGTCGGCGATCAACTGATCCGGTGTGCCCTCGTTCGGGAGCAGGCCGACAAAAGCATATTTGCTGCCTTTGTAATACTTCATGAAACCGGTGCACTTATCGTTGGAAAGGTAGCAGTTTTCCTCGGAGTACATCATTTCGACTTCTTTTTTCTCGCCCGCGGCGTTCGTGAACGGACGCACCCGGATGTCGTCATCGTAGTATTCCTCTGCCCACTTTCCGTCGAAGAGGATCGCATTGATCAGGATCATGCGCATCTCCGGTGTCAGTTCGTCCAGGATCTTATCGATCATGCCGTCGGTCTTAGCGCTGACCCAGTTGTTGATCTTCGTCAGGGCTTCCTGGTCAAATGCGGACGGGAAGATGTCGGCGCTGTAGTATTTCTGCGTCTTCTTCAGGAAATCCTCACGGATGGAAAAATCCGGTGTATCTTTATACCAGATGGAGTTCGCGATGGAGAGCATCGCCTCTTCAGACGAGGGAAGTGCAGACGTGTACTGGTTCAGCACGTAGTTCAGCTGATCCATCGTCAAGTCGCAGCCGAGAACGGACAGCATCTCCTGCGCAGTATTGCCCGCGGCGCCGTTCGCTGTCATGGACAGGGCCAGCATCAGCGAGAGCGGGGAGACCATAACGTTTTTATCCTCCTCCGCGAGTGCGCGCTTCAGGACTTCCAGGGT
>JAFYZH010000037.1 GCA_017548765.1 Lachnospiraceae bacterium
TCTTGAAGGGATTTTGCACAAAACGTCCGCGATATTCGGGAATCTCATAATCTTCCGGCTTTTGGTCCGCGATCACGATCATCCGAAACGTGCGGGGCAGACATTCGAACAGATCCATGTACATCATGTCCGGAAGTTTGCATCCGCAGATCACGATTCCTTTTTCGAGGTGGTCGGCACCGGATAGCACCATAGAAGCGGAGCGGCATACCATTTCTACGGGATAGCCGCGCATACCGAGATGCGCAGCGATCCTTCTTCCGGTCTCAAGGCCGGAAAATGCCACGATCAGGTTCGCCATATATTATCCTCTCAAAAAGTATTTATCGATCTCCCATTCAGAAACGGTCTTAATATATTCGGCCCATTCCTCTTTTTTCTGTGTGATATACTTTTCGGAAATATAAGCCCCCAATACTCCCTGGATAAATGCATCCTGCTCGAAGCATTCGATCGCCTCGCCCAGGCTCTGCGGCAGGCCCTCGGGAACTAATTTTCCATCCTGCTTATACTTCGACGCGTCAGCCCCGCGTTCGATACCGTCCAGGCCGGCCGCCAGGATCACGGCGATAGCCAGGTACGGATTGCACGTTGCATCCGGGTTCTTCAACTCGATACGCGCATGCTCCGGGCGCTCGAAATACGGGATACGGATCGCCGTACGTTTGCCGAGATTTGCGTATGCGACCTGGTTCGGAACGTAGATATTGCCATCCAGGCGCTTATAGGAATTCACGATGGGGTTGGTGATGAGGCTCATGCCGCGAAGATGATCCAGGACACCCGCGATAAAGCTGTAGGCTTCCTTAGACAGATGGTTCTCATCCTCTTCCCCATAGAAAATGTTCTCACCATAACGGTCGAGCGAGAAATTGATGTGCATACCGGAACCGACCATGTTGTTGAGCGGCTTCGGCATGAAGGTTGCGACCAGGCCATGCTTTTTCGCCACATTCTTCACAGCCAGTTTAAAGGTCACGATGGCGTCAGCTGCGCCGAGCGCGTTCAGGTATTTGAAATCGATCTCGTGCTGGCCGCGTCCCTTTTCGTGGTACGAAGCCTCGATATCGAAGTTCATGTCTTCCAGGGTAAATACCATGTCACGACGAACATTTTCCCCCTGATCGGAGTGACCCGGATCGAGGTAACCTTCCTCGGGCGCCGACTCCAGCGTCGGGCGGCCCATCTCGTCGGTCTGGAACATGAAAAACTCACACGCCGGGCCTACATTTGCCAGGATGCCCTTTTGCTGCGCCTTCTCCAGCACACGCTTCAGGACGTGGCGCGGATCGTACTCGATCGCCACACGGTCCGTCGTGTAAACGTTGCAGATCAGGCGGGCTACCTTACCGGCCTGCGGACGCCACGGGAAGATCTCAAAAGTATCGAGATCCGGGTACAGGAACATCTCGTTGACGGTCTCGCCGTCGGAAGAGTCGAAACCGTTGATGTAAGTGCCGTCAAAGATAAAACGGTTGTCCAGGGCTTTCGCCAGGTTGTTCTTAGTGATAGCGACATTCTTCATGGCGCCGAAGATATCCGTGAACTGCAGGCGGATGAACTCGACGTTCTCCTCTTCTACGATTCGTTCGATGTCTTCTCTGGTGTAGCGTTTTTCGTTTCCGATCATGGTAAAACCTCCGTAAATACTAATCTCTCATAAATATTTGATGCTGTTTGACTATATAAATGTTGCTGGGGGACCCGGCGCACTTCACGCTCCCGAAATCCTATCAACATTCTATCGTACTATCGTGGTTATATCAACTATGCAGAGGTCTTTTTTTCGGTTTTCCAGTGAGGTGACGAGAGCCTGCGCCGTGTCGATCGCCGTGAGTACATTGACCCCGGTCTCGACCGCGCTGCGGCGAATGAGGAATCCGTCGCGGTGGTTCTTCGCACCATCCCGCGGCGTATCGATAACGATATCGATCTCATGTCCGAGGATCAGGTCCAGGATGTTCGGGCTCTCCTCTTCGACTTTCCGCGTCTTTTCACAGGGAACGCCGCCCTTCTGCAAAACTTCATAGGTTCCGCGGGTCGCGTAGATCTTGTAACCGATCTCGGCAAAACGCGCCGCGATCGGAACGATGTCTTCCTTATCCTCGTCTTTCACCGTGATGACCATCTTGTAATAGTGCGGCAGTTCAACGCCGGCGCCGAGGAAGGCCTTATACAGTGCTTCGGAGAAATCAGGGGATATGCCTAAGCATTCGCCGGTGGACTTCATCTCCGGTCCTAAGGAAATGTCCGCGCCGCGGATCTTCTCGAAGGAGAACACCGGCATCTTTATCGCATAGTAGCCGGCCTCCGGCTGCAAGCCCGGGGTGTAGCCCAGCTCGCGGATCGTGTGGCCGCAGATCACGCTCGTAGCCAGTGCGACGATCGGGATGCCCGTGACCTTTGAGATATAAGGAACCGTTCGGGAAGAACGGGGATTCACCTCGATGATATACACATCGTCGTCTTTTGCGATGAACTGGATGTTGATCATACCGATGACATGCAACTCGCGCGCCAGAAGCTCCGTGTAGCGGAGTAACGTCTCTTTCGCTTTTTGGGAAATGGACTGCGCGGGATATACGGAGATCGAGTCGCCGGAGTGGATGCCGGTCCGCTCGATATGCTCCATGATGCCGGGGATCAGGATGTCCTGACCATCGCAGATCGCATCGATCTCCAGCTCGGTGCCGCGGATGTATTTATCGACCAGGATCGGGTGCTCCTGCGCGATACGGTTGATCTGACGGATGTATTCCGTCACGTCCTGATCATTGATCGCGATCTGCATGCCCTGGCCGCCGAGTACGTACGAAGGACGCACGAGCACGGGATAGCCGAGCTCTGCCGCGGCCTTACGCGCCTCTTCCTCGGTGAAGACGGTGTGTCCCTCCGGGCGGCGAATGCCGGTCTTGCGGAGCACTTCGTCGAAACGCTCACGGTCTTCCGCCGCATCGACGTCCTCCGGAGCGGTTCCGAGGATCTTCACGCCCATGCCACGCAGTTGCTGGCTGAGCTTGATCGCGGTCTGACCGCCGAACTGAACGACAGCACCGTCCGGATGCTCCAGTTCCACGACGTTGCGCACATCTTCCGCCGTCAACGGCTCGAAATACAATTTATCCGCGGTATCGAAATCCGTCGACACCGTCTCGGGGTTGTTGTTTATGATAATGGTCTCGTACCCTTCCTTCGCGAACGCCCACGTCGAGTGTACGCTGCAGAAGTCGAACTCGATACCCTGGCCGATACGGATCGGGCCGGAGCCTAAGATCAGCACCTTCTTTTTGCCGGTATCCTCGGACAATGCTTCATTTTCCACGCCGTAATCCGAATAGTAATACGGGGTCATCGCGTCGAATTCGGCCGCACAGGTGTCGACCATCTTGAAGCCTGCGGTGATCTTATTTTCCATGCGCATCGCGTAGACTTCGTCTTCCGTCATGCCGGAAAGCTTCGCGATCACGGCGTCGGGATATTCCATCTGCTTCGCCGCACGCAACAGATGCACGCTCATCGGCTCGGTAGACAGGCGCTGCTCCATGTCGAGCAGGTTACCGATCTTCTTGATGAACCACTCATCGATCTTCGTGAGCATATGGATCTCATAACCACTCATGCCGCGGCGCATCGCCTCGGCGATGGTCCAGATGCGGCGGTCGTCCGTGTCGGAGATCATCTTCCGCAGGGCGTTGTCATCGACCGCAGAGTAATCGTAGCTCAGAAGCGCATCGACGTGCTGCTCGAGGCTACGCATTGCCTTCATCAGAGCTCCTTCAAAGCAACTCGAGATGGCCATTACCTCACCCGTCGCCTTCATCTGCGTGCTCAGGTGGTGGTCGGCCGTAACGAACTTATCGAACGGCAGACGCGGCATCTTAACGACGCAGTAGTCGAGCGCCGGCTCGAAGCAAGCGTAGGTCTTACCGGTCACGGCGTTTTTGATCTCGTCCAGTGTGAAACCGAGGGCGATCTTCGCCGCTACCTTCGCGATCGGGTAGCCGGTCGCCTTCGATGCGAGCGCGGACGAACGCGATACACGGGGGTTTACCTCGATGACACAATATTCAAAACTCTCGGGGTCCAGCGCAAACTGTACGTTGCAGCCGCCCTCGATCTTCAGTTCCTGTATGATGTTCAGAGCCGCGCTACGCAGCATCTGATACTCTTTATCGGCCAATGTCTGCGTCGGCGCCACAACGACCGAGTCGCCCGTATGAACGCCGACCGGGTCGATGTTCTCCATGCTGCAGACCGTGATCACATTGCCCGCGTGGTCACGCATGACCTCGTACTCGATCTCCTTCCAGCCCGCGATGCAGCGCTCGACCAGCACCTCATGCACACGGGACAGACGCAGACCATTCTCCAGGATCGTGCGGCACTGGTCTTCATTTTCCGCGATACCGCCGCCGGCGCCGCCCAGGGTGTAGGCCGGACGCAGAACGACCGGGTAACCGATGCGCGTAGCCGCCGCAACGCCGTCCTCCAGGGAGGAAACGACCTCGGAAGCCGCCACGGGCTCGCCGATCTTCGCCATGGTCTCCTTAAACAGCAGACGGTCCTCCGCCTTCTTGATGCCCTCGGTGCCCGTACCGATCAGGCGCACATTGTGGGAGTCGAGAAAACCGTTTTCCGACAGAGCCATCGCCATGTTCAGGCCTGCCTGGCCGCCCAGCGTCGCCAGCAGCGAGTCGGGGTGTTCCTTCTCGATGACCTTCTGTGCGACCTCGACCGTCAGCGGCTCGATGTACACGTGGTCCGCCACGTCTTTATCCGTCATGATCGTAGCCGGGTTCGAGTTCAGCAAAACGACCTCGACGCCCTCTTCGCGCAGCGCCTTACACGCCTGCGTTCCGGCATAGTCGAACTCCGCCGCCTGTCCGATAACGATCGGACCCGAGCCGATCACCAGCACTTTTTTAATAGAACGATCCAGCATTTTCCGCCTCCATCATTTCCACAAAACGATCAAATAATCCTTCAGTATCCTTCGGTCCCGGACTCGCCTCCGGGTGGAACTGTACGGTCAATATATTCCGACCCACATACCGCAGACCTTCATTCGTCTTATCATTGACATTCTCGTAGGCCGCAACGGCGATCTTCGGATCGACGGTGCTCATGTCGACCGCGTAGCCGTGGTTCTGCGACGTGATGTACACGCGCCCGGTCGAAAGATCCTTCACCGGATGGTTCGCACCACGGTGTCCGTAAGGCAGCTTATAAGTATCCGCGCCCGTCGCCAGCGCCATCAACTGGTGGCCCAGGCAGATAGCGAACACCGGAATGTCGCTCGCATAGATCTCTTTTAATTCCTGTATTACATGGAAATTATCCTTCGGGTCACCCGGCCCGTTGGAGATCATGATGCCGTCCGGCTTGTACGCGAGGATCTCTTTCGCACTCGCCGTCGCCGGAAAATTCTTCACCGTGATCCCGCGCGCCCGCAGACTCCGCAGGATATTTTCCTTTTCACCCATATCGTAAAGCGCCACCCGTTTTCCGATCGAAGGGCCGGTCGGCGCGAATTCTTCCGCTTCTTTTGCCGTCGTCAAACGAACGCCGTCGGTCACCTTGTAGCCGCGGATCTTCATCAAAAGTTTCGGAAAATCTTCCTGAAGGTATTCCTTCGTGGTGATCATGCCGTTCATGGTCCCGGCCGTCCGCAGATGCTTCGTCAGCGCACGCGTGTCGATGCCGCTGATCGCCGGGATGTGATACTTCTTCAGGAGATTGGGCAATGTATTCTCCGAACGGAAGTTGCTCGGGATATCGGAAATATTGCGGGCGATCATCGCCTTCGGCCAGATGTTTTTCGACTCCATGTCCTCGAAACATATGCCGTAATTTCCGATCAGCGGATACGTAAACACGACAGCCTGCCCGCAATAGGACGGGTCTGTCAATATCTCCAAATACCCGGTCATCGATGTGTTGAAGACGATCTCCGCGATGACTTCCGCAGGCGCTCCCACGCAAGTTCCGCTAAATATAGTTCCGTCCTCTAAGATCAGATATGCCTTCACGCCGATACCTCCCTTGTTTCAAAGCGGTTTTTCTCATAATGCTCCGGCACCGCCGTCGGATATTTTCCGTCGAAGCAGGCGGTGCATACGCCGACCTGTTCCTCAGGAACCTGCATCAGCCGCGCCAGGATATCCCGGGCCGCGTCGACTTCCAGGAACGCCAGACTGTCCGCCCCGATGAAATCGCTGATCTCGGGGATCGACATCCGGCACGCGATCAGATGTTCACGTGAGTCGATGTCGGTTCCGTAGTAGCAGGGGTTCATGAACGGGGGCGATGAGATCCGCATGTGTACCTCTTTCGCTCCGGCGTCCTTCAGAAGTTTGACGATCTGCGCGCTCGTGGTACCGCGGACGATAGAGTCATCGATCAAAACGACCCGCTTCCCTTTTACGGCAGGCTCCACACACGAAAGCTTCATGTGCACCATGTCCGCTCGTTCTTCCTGTGACGGAGCGATAAAACTCCGGCCAATGTACTTGTTTTTTATCAGTCCGATCTCATATTGAAGCCCGGACTCTTCCGAGTAGCCGAGCGCCGCGGAAAGTCCTGAGTCCGGCACACCGATGACGATGTCCGCGTCGACCTTCTGACTCCGCGCCAGGCTCTTCCCGGCTTCCACCCGAAAATCATTGGCGAAAACGCCGTCGATCTTCGAGTCGGGCCGTGCAAAATAAATATGTTCAAAAATGCATAAACTGCGTTTCTCGGTGTTGCAGTGACTGGTGATGCTGCGGACCTGTCCCGCTTCCACGACTACGATCTCACCGGGAAGGATGTCCCGCTCGAACTGTGCGCCGACTGCTGCCAGCGCCGAAGTCTCCGAAGCGAATAAGATGGCGCCGGTCGCGGGGATCCTGCCCATGCACAGAGGCTTAAAACCGTGCGGATCGCGGACCGCGATCAGTTTCGCAGGCGACATCAGGACGAGCGAATAAGCGCCCTCCAGGATGCCCATCGCCTTCTCGACCGCCGTCTCGATGGACGGGGTCACCAGGCGCTGTCTCGTGATGATGTAGGAGATAACCTCCGTATCACTGGTCGTATGGAAAATGCATCCCTGCTCCTCCAGCTCTCGTCGCAGCGCGGATGAATTTACCAGGTTTCCGTTGTGTGTGAGCGCCAGCTGGCCTTTGATATGCTTCACCAGCATGGGCTGCGCATTTTCCTTCGTGGAAAAACCGCTCGTCGAATAACGCACGTGACCCACGGCCATGTTCCCGGTGCCCAGTCGGGACAGCCTCTCCCGGTCGAAGACCTCGCTCACCAGACCGAGATCCTTATCGCAGGTGATCAAGCGGCCTTTATTTACCGCGATGCCCGCTGCTTCCTCGCCGCGGTGCTGCAGAGCCACCAGCCCGTGATACACGATCTGGGAGATCTGCCCTTCTTCAGGCTGCCAGATGCCGAACACACCACATTCTTCGTTCACATTTCCTCTCATACGACCCACCTCGTTACAGGTCCGCTTCGGACCCATAATGCGTTTAATGTATACCCCCGGGGATCACAGATTGCTGTATCCCATCAAAAACTTATCGACTTCCTGTGCGCATGCGCGTCCTTCGACTACGCCCCAAACGACCAGGGACTGGCCGCGGTGCATGTCGCCTGCGGTGAATACCTTCGGAACGTCGGTCGCGTACGCCGATTCGGCCGTCGCAACATTGCCCCTCGGGCCCACGCTTACGGAAAATGCTTCGGGCACGTAGCGCTCGCAGCCTACAAAACCCGCCGCGATCAGCAGAAGTTCGCAGGGGATCGTCTCCTCGCTGCCTTCCACGATCTCAAGCTTCCGGTCCACAAAACGCACCTTCGCGATCACGAGTTCCTTCAGGTTTCCCTTTTCGTCGCAGATCGCTTCCTTCACCGTCGTCTCGTAGCGTCGCGGATCCTTGCCGAAGCGGTCAATGGCTTCCTGGTGGCCGTAGTCGGTTTTCTCGACCTTCGGCCATTCGGGCCAGGGGTTATTCGCCGCGCGCTCCTTCGGAGGCTGCGCCATCATCTCCAGCGCCGTCACCGACTTACAGCCGTGACGGATCACCGTACCGATGCAGTCATTGCCCGTGTCACCGCCGCCGACAACGACGACGTTCTTACCCTTCGCGGAAATGTATCCGCCGGCTGCCTCCAGCTCGCTCATCTCGCGGCTGGCGATATCGTTATCCAGGATCGCCTTCGTGGTCGAAGTCAGGAAATCTACCGCATAATACACACCGCCCATGGTCTTCGGGTCGATGCCTGCAAGGGACCGCGCCTGCTTTGCGCCGCAGCACAAAACGATCGCGTCATACTCTTTCAGCAGTTCCTCCGCGGTGACATCCACGCCGACGTTCACGCCGGTCTTGAAGGTCACGCCTTCGGCCTCCATCAGCGCCTGGCGGCGCAGGATCACGGATTTATCCAGTTTCATATTCGGGATGCCGTACATCAGCAGACCGCCGATACGGTCGCTGCGCTCGTACACAGTCACGCTGTGGCCGCGGTGGTTCAGCGTATCCGCCGTCGCCAGACCCGAGGGGCCGCTTCCGATGACAGCGACCTTCTTGCCGCTGCGAACCTTCGGAGGCATCGGCTTGATGAAGCCTTCTTTGAACGCCGTCTCGATGATGAACAGCTCGTTGTCGTGAATGGTGACAGGGGAACCGCACATGCCGTTGATGCAGGCCTTCTCGCACAGCGCCGGGCACACTCTTCCGGTGAACTCCGGGAAGTTGGATGTCTTCGCCAGACGGTTGAATGCGTGCGCATCATTGCCCAGGTAGACTTCTTCGTTCCACTCGGGGATCAGGTTATGCAGAGGGCAACCGGTCACCATGCCATTCAATTTCATGGCCGACTGGCAGAAGGGCACGCCGCAGTTCATGCAGCGCGCGCCCTGCGTCCTCCGTTTCTCCGGCGTCAGCGGCTCGTGAAATTCACGGAAGTTCGTGATCCGGGCAGATACCGGCACATCCGTATTTTCTTGTCGTTCATATTCCAAAAATCCGGTAGGCTTTCCCATGATCAACCCTCCTTTGAAATCTCTTCAAATGCTTCCAGGACTGCAGCGTCGCGGCTGATGCCCTTCGCCTCGTACTTCGCGATGGTCTTCAGCATGCGGCTGTAACCGATCGGCACGATCTTCTTGAAATACGGCAGGCTCTCGTCATACTTCTCCAGGATGCCGGCTGCTTTCTTCGAGCCGGTCGCTGCCGCGTAATCCTTCAGGATCTCCAGCAGGCGTTCCTTATCTTCTTTTTCGGTGATCTCACCGAAAGTTACCATTTCTTTATTGATCCGGCGATACAAGTCGTGATGCTCGTCCAGAACAAACGCGATACCGCCGCTCATGCCGGCTGCCAGGTTCTTACCGGTCGGTCCGAGCAGGACTGCCACGCCGCCGGTCATGTACTCCAGACCATGGTCGCCGCAACCTTCGGCTACCGCCGTCGCGCCCGAGTTACGCACGCAGAAACGCTCGCCTGCGATACCGCTCGCATAAAGCGTACCGGAGGTCGCGCCGTACAACGCAACGTTACCGATGATGATGTTTTCATCGGCCGCATAGCCCGCGTTCTTCGGCGGGACGATAATGAGCTTACCGCCGGACAATCCCTTACCGACGCCGTCGTTTGCATCGCCCGTCAGGCGGATCGTAAGACCCTTCGGAAGGAATGCGCCGAACGACTGTCCGCCGCCGCCGACTGCTTCCACGCGGAAGGTGTCGTCCTTCACGTCGCTGCCCAGTTTCAGCGTGATCTCCGAACCGAGGATGGTACCAAAGCTACGGTCTGTACTGGAAACCTGAACTGTTACAGGCTTCTTCTCGCTCTTCTTTCCGCTTAAAACATCCGCGAAATACGGCAGCAACTGCTTCATATCCGGTGTCTCGGAAAGTTTGAAATCATAAATGTCTTTCGGATCGAAATGACGCTTCTCGAACTCTGCATAGGTCGGATCGATCACCGCCGCCAGATCTACCATACCCGCGCGCTTCGTGATCGGGTGCCTCCGCACATGCAGGATGTCGCTTCTGCCGACCATCTCTTCCACGGTCTTGAAACCGAGCTGTGCCATGATCTCACGCAGTTCCTCAGCGATGAACAGCATGAAGTTCATAACGTGCTCCGGCTTACCTGCGAAACGCTTACGCAGCTCTTTGTTCTGCGTCGCGATGCCGACCGGGCAGGTGTCCTTCGAGCAGACACGCATCATCATACAACCCATGCATACCAGCGGAGCCGTTGCGAAACCGAACTCCTCGGCGCCCAACAGGGCTGCGATCGCAACGTCACGGCCGCTCATCAGCTTACCATCGGTCTCGATGGTGACACGGGAACGGAGTCCGCTCTCGATCAGGCTGCGATGCGCCTCGGCCAGACCCAGCTCCCAAGGCAGACCTGCATGATGCACGCTGCTGGGCGGAGCTGCTCCGGTACCGCCGTCATAGCCCGAGATCAGGATGACCTGGGCACCGGCTTTTGCAACACCGGATGCGATCGTGCCGACGCCCGCTTCGGAAACCAGCTTAACGTTGATCCTAGCATCTCGGTTGGCATTCTTCAGATCGTAGATCAGCTGAGCCAGATCCTCGATCGAGTAGATATCATGGTGCGGCGGCGGGGAGATCAGTGAGATACCCGGTGTGGAGAAACGTGTTGCCGCAACCCACGGGTAGACCTTCTTACCCGGAAGATGTCCGCCCTCGCCGGGCTTCGCGCCCTGCGCCATCTTGATCTGTATTTCTTTTGCGCTCCGCAGATATGCGCTCGTTACGCCGAAACGTCCCGAAGCGACCTGCTTGATCGCACTGTTCTTCTCTGTGCCGTAGCGTTCGCTCGCCTCGCCGCCCTCACCGGTATTCGACTTACCGCCGAGACGGTTCATGGCGATCGCCAGGGTCTCATGTGCCTCCTGGGACAGCGAACCATAGCTCATGGCTCCCGTCTTAAACCTGCGGACAATGCTTTCCGCCGGCTCTACTTCGCTGATATCGATCGGTGCGCGATCCGATACCATATCCAGCAGGCCACGCAAGGTGTGCGGACGGTCCTCCGCATCGACCAGCGCCGTATATTCCTTAAACTTCGCATAATCGCCGGTACGTACCGCACGCTGCAGGTTAACGATCGTGGTCGGATCGTACAAATGATCCTCCGCGCCCTCACCGCTGCGCAGCGAGTGGAAACCGGTCGAATCCAGTCTGGTGTCTGTACCCAGCTCCAACGGATCGAATGCATGATTGTGGCGGAACAAAACGCCCTCTTCGATCTCGCGGATGCCGATTCCGCCGACACGGCTCACCGTACCGGTGAAATAGTGATCCATCACTTCCTTCGACAGGCCGATCGCCTCGAAGATACGTGCGGACTGGTAGGACTGGATCGTGGAGATACCCATCTTCGCCGCGATCTTTACGATACCATTCAGGATCGCCGAGTTGTAATCCTCGATCGCCGTGTGGTAATCCTTATCCAGGATGCCCAGGTCGATCATCTCGGCAATGCACTCATGCGCGAGGTACGGGTGGATGGCCCGTGCGCCGAAGCCCAGCAGGACTGCCATCTGATGCACGTCACGCGGTTCGGCGGATTCGAGGATGATCGAAACTGCGGTGCGCTTCTTCGTGAGCACCAGGTGCTGCTCCACGCTCGAAACCGCCAGCAGCGACGGGATCGCCATATGGTTCTCATCCACGCCGCGGTCGGACAGGATGATGATATTCTTTCCGGAAGCAACCTCTTTATCCACGCGGATATTGAGCTGCTCCACCGCCTTCTTCAGCGATGTATTCTTATAAAACAGCAAGGATACCGTCGTGCTCTTCAGGCTCTCCGTATCCAGGCTCTTGATCTTCATTACGTCAACGCCGGTCAGGATCGGGTGATTGATCTCGAGCATGCGGCAGTTCTCGCTCTTCTCGGTCAGCAGGTCGCCATCGGAACCGATGTATACGGTCGTGTCGGTGACGATCTTCTCACGCAGCGAGTCGATCGGCGGGTTGGTGACCTGCGCGAACAGCTGCTTGAAATAGTTGAACAGCGACTGATGTCTGCGACTCAAAACCGCCAGCGGAACATCGTGTCCCATGGAGACCGTCGGCTCGATACCGTTCTTCGCCATGGGCAGGATGAGGTCCTTCACATCCTCATAGGTGTAGCCGAACGCCTTATACAGGCGGTCACGCATTTCCTGCGTGTGCGTCGGGATCTTCTTATTCGGGATCTTCAGATCTGCGAGATGCTGCAGATTCTGGTCCAGCCATTCGCCGTAAGGCTCCTTATTCGCATAGATCGATTTACACTCCTCGTCGGAGATGATGCGCTTGCTCTTCGTATCTACGAGCAGCATGCGGCCGGGTTCCAGACGGGACTTTTTCACGATATGTGCGGGGTCAATGTCCAGCACGCCGACCTCGGATGCGAGGATCAGGCGGTGGTCATCCGTGATATAGTAGCGGGAAGGACGCAGGCCGTTGCGGTCCAGCGTCGCGCCGAGCAGCTCGCCATCCGAAAACAGCATGGCTGCCGGGCCGTCCCACGGCTCCATCATGGTCGCGTAGTAATGATAGAAATCCTTCTTCGTACGCTCCATGTACTCATTATGCTTCCAAGGCTCCGGTACCGTGATCATCATGGCCAGCGGCAGCGGCATCCCATTCATATATAAGAACTCGATCGTGTTGTCGAACATCGCAGAGTCCGAGCCCGACAGGCTGACAACAGGATACACCTTATCCAGATCCTCGGCAAAGATCCGGCTCTTCATGGTCTCCTCACGGGCGAGCATACGGTCAATGTTACCGCGGATCGTGTTGATCTCGCCGTTGTGCGCGATCATGCGGTACGGATGCGCACGGTCCCACGAAGGGTTCGTATTCGTCGAGAAACGAGAATGCACGATCGCGATGGCGGTCTTGTAATCGGTGCTACGCAGATCATCGTAGAATGCACGCAACTGCTTGACCAAAAACATACCCTTATAAACGATCGTACGGGACGAAAGCGAGCAAACATAAGCATCATCGGCACTCTGCTCATATTCGCGGCGAACTACGTACAGACGGCGGTCGAAATCCAGGCCGCGCGCCACATGCTCCGGGCGTCCCAGGAAGCACTGATAGATCGCAGGCATCGAGTCCAGAGCCACCTGGCCCAGGATCTCCGGATGCGTCGGAACCTTACGCCAGCCCAGGAACTTAAGGCCTTCCTTCGCCGCGATCATCTGCAACATCCGCATCGAGAAAGTGCGCTTCATCTCATCGGCCGGCAAAAAGATCATACCGATGCCGTAGTCTCCGGCACCGCCTACAGAGATCCCCTGCTCTGCCGCTGCTTTTGAAAAGAAATCATGGCTCACCTGCAACAGGATGCCCACGCCGTCTCCGACGCTTCCGCTGGCGTCCTTGCCCGCGCGGTGCTCGAGTTTTTCCACGATGGACAATGCGTCGGACATCGTCTCATAGCTTGCCTCGCCGTCGATATTTGCCACGGCGCCGATACCGCAGGCATCATGTTCGATCGGATGATATTCGTACTTTTCCATCTTAACTGCTCCTTTGTCGATACTACGGAAAATGCTTTCCCGGAATCACGAAAGGCACTTTGAAGGGCTGTTACACCCATCAAAGCGCCTTTGCTTTTCTAAGAAAGCATTTTAGCACAGCACACTATACGTGTCAATGATTTTTTTAAATTTTTCTCGTCTTTTCATGCCGCGCCGCAACATGCTTTCTTGTCAGTAATAGGTTGTATAACCACAACTTATTCTACATCCTGTAATGCTGCGAAGTCTTCCTCGCCGGTACGTACCTTAACGACCTGCTCTACGCCGTATACGAAGATCTTACCATCACCGATATGACCGGTGTAAAGTGCCTTCTTCGAAGCCTCGATGACATCCGCCACCGGGATCTTGCTGACTACGACTTCGACCTTAACCTTCGGAAGCAGGGTAGCATCCATTTCAATACCACGGTACTTCTCGCCGGCACCCTTCTGGATACCGCAGCCCATGACCTGTGTGACCGTCATACCGGTAACACCGAGATCGTTGAGGGCCTTCTTGAGCTGCTCGTAACGAGCCAGCTTTGCGATGATAACGACTTTGTGCATCGTTGCAGTGCTCATAACGGGCGCTGCATTTACCTTTACGGCTGCATCGACCATAGCCTGCGATGCCTCGCCGTACTCGCTGACACCGAGGTCCGTGTTCTCATTGACCGACATCTCCATGCCGGTAACATCCATGATGGAGAAACCTGAGTAAGCGGATGCAAGACCATGCTCAGTGATATCAAGACCTGTAAGTTCCTCTTCTTCGGTAACACGAAGACCGAAGATCTTCTTAATGATGGCAAATGTGATCGTGATGGTGATCGCTGTCCAAGCTGCCGTTGCCAGCATACCCAGAGTCTGGATGCCGAGGAGTTTGAAACCGCCGCCGTAGAACAGTCCGAGCATCGGGTTGCCTGAAGAGTCGGCCAATGCATAGGTGGGTGCTGTGTCAGTTGCGAACAGACCTACAGCCAGGGTACCGAAGATACCGTTGAACATGTGAACGCCTACAGCGCCGACAGGGTCGTCAACGTGAAGTTTGTGATCCAGAAGCCAGATACCAAAGATAACTACGAGACCGGAGATCGCACCGATGATGGAAGCGCCGGCTGCGTCAACTACGTCACAAGGAGCGGTGATCGCTACCAGACCTGCGAGAGAAGCGTTGAGACACATGGATACATCGGGCTTGCCATAATGGATCCAGGTGAAAATCATACATACTACGGTTGCGACCGCGGGAGCGATCGTGGTTGTTACGAAGATAGCGCCCATCTGCTCAACACTGGTTGCAGCAGCGCCGTTGAAACCATACCAGCCGAGCCACAGGATGAATACACCCAGGGCGCCGAGCGTGATGTTGTGGCCGGGGAAAGCATTGACCTTAGTAACCTTTCCGGCTTTATCTTTTACGAACTTACCGATACGGGGACCGACCATGATCGCACCGATCAGGGCGCAGATACCGCCGACCATGTGAATGCAGTTGGAACCTGCGAAATCGTGGAAACCGAGCTTAGCGAGCCAGCCGCCGCCCCATGTCCAGTGAGCTTCGATCGGGTAGATCACTGCGGAAATGATCGCCGAGTAAACACAGTAAGAAAGGAAACGGGTACGCTCTGCCATAGCACCGGAAACGATCGTTGCGGTCGTCGCACAGAATACCAGGTTGAATACGAAGTTGCTCCAGTCGAAGTGAGCATAATCCGTGAAGATATCAAAGTTCGGAAGACCTAAGAAACCTGCGAGCGCGTCTTCGCCCAGGAACAGACCGAAACCGATCAGAATGAACGTCACGGTACCGATACAGAAGTCCATCAGGTTCTTCATCAAAATGTTACCTGCGTTCTTCGCACGGGCGAAACCGGTCTCGACCATGGCGAAACCAGCCTGCATCCAGAACACGAGTGCCGCGCCGATCAGGAACCAGACGCCGAACACTTTTTCGTCGATCAAACTCATAATGCTACCAGTATCCATAATAACCTCCTCGTTGCGTTCCTCCCAAAGTAAGCACCGCAACCTTTGTTTTTTCGATTTACCGTCCTGCTTTGGCAGGACTCGCAAGATCAAAAAACGAAGGTGCTCCGGTTCCTTTCGTGCCCCGTTGCACCTTCGTTCATGAAATTGCTTCGGCACCGCCGGGCGGTACCTTGTATATTGAGAGATTGGTTAGAAAAACGCCTAATTTATACCGGCTGATACCGTACACTGTACAGGATCTCAGCGTAGGTCGGGTACGGCCACAGATCGCTCGGGATCAGCGGCTCGATCTCGTCGACTACCTCACGCAGCGCTGCCATGTCGGCCAGGATGACTTCCTGATGATACTTCGCCAAAGCGACAACATCGGTCAGTTCCTTCTCCTTAGCGACATCCTCTTCCAGCTTACCCAGCTTGCACTGCAGGCTGCATGCCAGACGGGAAATGTGCTTCAGGAGAGTCTCCTCACATGTGCAGGCATCCTTCGAAAGAGCCTGGCTCTTCTTGATGATCACATCTGCAAGACGTCCCTCGTAGTTTGCTACGGCTCCGGTGATGTTGTTCTTCACCATGGAGATCAGCGTAAGCGCCTCGATGTTGATGGTCTTGTAGTAGTTCTCATGCAGGATCTCGTAACGAGCCTTGATCTCGGACTCGGAGTAAACGCCCTGGTCCTCGAAGATCTTCATGTTCTTCGGCTCGATGAACGATCCGAGTGCATCGACGGTCGTCTTCAGGTTCAGCAGGCCACGCTTCTCAGCTTCCTTCACCCACTCCTCGGAATAACCGTTGCCGTTGAAGATGATGCGCTTATGCGCCTTGATCTCGTCACGGATGAGTTTGTTGAGGGTCATGTCGAAGTCGTCTGCCTTCTCCAGGATCTCTGCATATTCGCTGAGTGTCTGTGCAACGATCGTGTTCAGAACGATGTTCAGACCGGAGATCGATGCGGAAGAACCGAGCGAACGGAATTCAAATTTATTACCGGTAAATGCAACCGGTGAAGTACGGTTACGGTCGGTCGTATCGCAAGGGATATGAGGAAGGACCGTAGCGCCGATGCTCATCAGCTTCTTCTCGGGATCATGGTAGTCCGTGCCATCTTCGATCGCCTTCAGGACTGCGTCGAGCTCATCACCGATGAATACGCTCATGATCGCGGGCGGTGCCTCGTTTGCGCCGAGACGGTGGTCATTGGCCGCGGAAGCAACCGACATACGGAGCAGACCCTGATATTCATCGACTGCCTTGATGACTGCCATCAGGAAGAGCAGGAACTGCGCGTTCTGGGACGGTGTATCGCCCGGCTCCAACAGGTTCTTACCTGTGTCGGTCGACATGGACCAGTTGTTGTGCTTACCGGAACCGTTCACGCCTGCGAACGGCTTCTCATGCAGCAGGCATACCATGTGGTGCTTACCTGCAACGATCTTCATCAGCTCCATCGTCAACTGGTTGTGATCCGTTGCGATGTTGGTCGTCGAGAAGATCGGGGCCAATTCATGCTGGGCCGGAGCTACTTCGTTATGCTCCGTCTTCGACAGGATGCCGAGCTTCCACAGTTCCTCATCCAAGTCTTTCATATAAGCCTTTACTCTGGGCTTGATCATACCGAAGTAGTGATCTTCCATTTCCTGGCCCTTCGGCGGCTTCGCGCCGAACAATGTACGTCCTGTATAGATCAGGTCGGGACGACGCTTATAAACGTCGCAGTCGATCAGGAAGTACTCCTGCTCCGGGCCGACCGTGGTCATAACACGCTTGGAAGCGGTATCTCCGAACAACCGCAGGATACGTACTGCCTGCTTATCCAGCGCCTGCATGGAACGCAGGAGCGGTGTCTTCTTATCCAGTGCCTCGCCGCTGTAAGAACAGAACGCGGTCGGGATGCACAGGGTGTCGTCCTTGATAAATGCATAGCTGGTAGGATCCCAGGCTGTATAACCACGTGCTTCAAATGTCGCACGCAGACCGCCGGACGGGAAGGAGGATGCATCGGGCTCGCCCTTAACGAGTTCCTTACCGGAGAACTCCATCAAAACACGTCCGTTTCCTTCCGGAGCGATAAAACCGTCATGCTTCTCTGCGGTGATGCCGGTCATCGGCTGGAACCAATGTGTGAAGTGCGTTGCACCCTTTTCGATGGCCCAATTCTTCATGGCCTCCGCAACTACGTTTGCGATGTCCAGCTGCAAATGCACGCCGTCATCGATGGTCTTGTGAAGTACACGGTACACATCCTTGGGAAGACGTTCTTTCATCACATCGTCGTTAAATACCATACTTCCGAAAATCTTGGTAACATCCATTTTGATATCCTCCTTTTTTATTAACAACCGCTCTGGCCGTAGTTCTTAAGAACACGGGCCGACGGATCGTTGACATCACAGTTCTCCCAGTTTTTGTTCGGCATCCAGAAATCCTTGATCATCTCTGCCTGTCCGGGATAGAACTCCTCAAAGATCTCGCGATACAAAAGCGACTCTTTGGTGAACGGCGGCACGTAATCGTAAGCCGCGCATTTCTCTTTGAAAACTTCATCGCTGTAGACTTCCTCGGCGTAAGCCTTTAAGTAGTCTACCATCGAATGTCCGACTGCATCGGAAAATGCTGCTTTCTCGCGCATCAGAATGTTCTGCGGCAGGTAACCCAGGCCCTCGAACGCATGGCGCAACAGGTATTTTCCTTTGTTGTAGACATTCATCTTTTTCTCCGGCGGGATCCGCATTACGTAAGATACGAAATCCAGATCGCCGAACGGAACGCGGGCCTCCATCGAGTGGACCGAAATGCAACGGTCGGCGCGAAGCACGTCGTACATGTACAACTCGCGAAGTCTCTTCTCTGCTTCCAACTGGAACTCTTCGGCGTTCGGAGCGAAGTCCGTGTACTTGTAACCGAAGATCTCATCGGAGATCTCGCCGGTCAGGAGCACCCGAATATCCGTGGTCTCGCGAATGCCTTTGCAGATCAGGTACATTCCCATGCTCGCCCGGATCGTCGTGATATCGAAGGTACCCAGGGCCGCGATGACCTCGCGGAGCGCTCCCAGCACGATGTCCTTATTGATGATGATCTCGTGATGGTTGCTGCCGATGAAGTCGGCCACCTCTTTCGCGTACTTCAGGTCGATCGCATCTTCGTTCATTCCGATGGCAAATGTCTCGATCGGATGTCCTAAGATCTTCGTCGCGATCGCGCATACCAGGGAACTGTCCAAACCTCCCGAAAGCAGGAAACCGATCTTTGCATCTGCATCCAGACGTTTTTCCACGCCTGCGATCAGTTTCTCGCGAATGTTCTTACAAACGGTCTCGAGGTCATCGTCCACATAGGGCTGACGCGCTGCCAGATCGTTGTAGCAGATGAACTCGCCTTTGTAATAGTAGTGGCCCGGCGGGAACGGCGTGATCTTATCGGTCAGGCCGACCAGGTTCTTCGCTTCACTGGCAAAACAGATGTCGCCGCTCTCGTCATATCCGTAGAACAAAGGCCGGATGCCGATCGGGTCGCGAGCCGCGATCAGTTCTCCCTCCTTAGCGTCGTACAGGATCATGGCGTATTCCGCATCCAGCATGGAAAACATTTTCCGTCCGTACAACTCGTACATCGGGAGGATGATCTCGCAGTCGCTGTCGCTCTGGAATGTGTAGCCGGCTTCCATCAGTTTTGCCTTCTGGTTTCGGAAGCCGTACAGCTCGCCGTTACAAACGACGATATTGCCGTTTCGTTCAAACGGCTGCATACCGGCCTCGGTCAGTCCCATGATGGACAATCTCTGAAAACCGAGGAAACCATCGCCCGCCTGCACGACCCGCATTCCATCCGGTCCGCGGGAAGTTGTGACCTTCATGTGGTTCTCAAATGCGGCGCGGGAGATATTTCTCTTTTTCATTCCCATTACAACGCACATCGTTTTTTGCCTCTTTCTTCATGTGTTCTATCTTTGAATGGAAAAACAAAAAGCGCCACGGATATCCTCCGTGGCGCCTTTGCCATACATCATTCAAATTGAGCACATTTTAATACAGGTTCTCAACTTTGTCAACAGTTTTTTTCAAATTTTTTTAATTTTTTTCCGAAGTCTCTTCCGGCGCGGGGTTCGGTCTGCGCGCAGGCGTAAGCATGAGCGGAAGTTTGTAGCTGGCGGTATAACCGTTCGCCTTCAGATCCTCGAGGATCTCTCCGTTTAAGCGGTTCGCCAGGAGAAGCAGTGATTTCAGGTCCTCCGGATCGATCGTCTTCAAGCCGGCTACGATATGCTCGCGGGCAATGCCTGCTACCTTCTTACGAAGGACCGCATGATCCGTGTCATCGGGATTATCCTGCTTGAAATGAATGGCGCCGCTGACCCTCATCACCAGGTCTTTGCCGTTCTCATCGGTCCCGTAGACGATCGGTTGCATATTTCTCTCGTCGAGCATCGCCATGATCACACCTTCAGGCAGTCTGCTCTTCCTCTGCGCCGCTGCCGGCTGTGGATCCTGCGGAGCCGCCTGCGGCTGCACACCTGCGGTTTTGCGGTTCGCATTTTCCGAAGCCTGTTTCATTGCATCTTTTAATTTGTCAAAAAATCCCATAGCATCCTTTCCTCCATTTACGAGTATAGAAGTATTATATCACATTCTGCCCTCTATATCACGAAGAAATAGTTGAACATTATGTACGACAGAACGCCCGACTCCCACAGGCAGAGCAAAAGCGGTACAGCGATGATCACAAGGCACACGATCGCTGTCATCAGGAAGCTTTTGATCCTGCTTGTCGCGAAAACCGTCACGCCGGTGACCAGAAGCATGCCGACATAGCGCTTCAGCCAAACGAGGGCGATCCCTCCGGCCATCGAAAACGACGCAGGCAGGTTCTTCCAGTCCGGCAGGCTGTTCGCCGAAAAGCCGATGCCGTACGTTCCGTAACCCTTCAGCACCTGATAGAGGTATCTGCCGTAGATCATCCCGTAAAACAGGGTGACCGTACCGAGCAGGATGAGGGCTTTGCACAGGAATACTTTTCCGCGTTTTGGGGAAATGCGGATCTGCCCGATCATGCCTGTGCGATATTCAACCGCCATGCTCGCCGCGCCGCACAAGATCGCCGCCAGCACCGCGCAGACGCCGAGGATGACGTTCTGCTTGCGGTCCTTATACAATTTCTCATACCCGCGGACGTCGAGAGCCTGCGAGCCCTCCTTCGACTGCAGATATGTGAGATACTCCGTAATGCGGTTCAGCGCCGTCTGCTTATACTGAAGCGAAGACGAATCGGATGACATCCTCTGCTCCCGCTCCATCTCCTCCTCAAACTGCACGAGGATATCGCCGTACTGCTCCGGTCCGACCTGTTCCACACGATACAGGTAGGATTGATAGAACATTTCCTCGATCGAGGAGTCGTACTTCTTATACGGTTTTGTCGTCGCCAACAGGAACACCGCTAGGATCAAAAGAATATAACCGATCTTCTCGAAACGGAAAAACTTCACGCTCTCATGTAGGGAAAGTCTCGTATGACTTCCGAAGCCATGCTCCTCCGACCGCTTGAAGATCCGCAGGAAACGGAGGCCTCTGCCCCGTCTCGGGATCACGCCGAAGCCTTTATTTGACAGGATCCAGCCGACCGCTGCGCAGACCAGGATCAGCAACGCCAGAAGCGCCAACGCGACGATCGGATAGCTGATCGGATCTCCGAACACGATCTCGTTGTGGTAGCGCGCGATCGTGTATCCGGGATCGGCAAATGAAACGAGATTGATCCGCTTAAAGCCAGCCAGATAACTCAGATCATCGATCTTCATGTAGAGGATACCCTCGATACCGATCAGCGAAAAGAGGATCACGTAGACCTTCAACGCCGAGGAGACCAGCGAACTGACTACCGACGTAAGCAGCACGACTGCCGTCGATACGATGCAGGACCACACAAATACCAACAGGAGAAATGTCCCGATGTTGATCTGCATGACCGTCTGCTTATACCCGATCAGAGACTGCACCGGCTCCGTCAGGAACGAGCCGATCGGCCTTCCATAGAGCAGGCAGCCCGTCAGGAGCGTCGTCAACAGGAATAGAAAATTGCAGACCGCACAGCCCACGGAGACCGCTCCCACGCGGGTCAGGAACATCCGTCCGCGCCCGGACTTCATCGAAGAATACAACCGAAGCAGGCCCTGCTCTTTTTCCTTCGTGAACATCAGCGAAGTCAGCAGAACCGCAAGCAACAGTTCCAAAAATATCAAACTCGGCAGGGACAATGCTTCCGCAATGCCCTTCGTATGTGTCTGGCGGATCGTAAGGCCGAGCAGCTGCTCGTACTCCTTACTCGTTTTTTCCACATCCTTCATCTTATCGCCGGATCCGCCGAGGATCGTCAGCAACATTTTGTACTCAGCCGCTGTACCGGCCGCCTTCTTCACGAACTTGGGATAGTCGAGCACATCGGTGTACTCTGCCTCCTTGATCGCGAGCAGCTCCCTCTCCGTGAACAGAGAGTCGGTATACTTCGGGTCCGTCCAGACGACATTGCCCGGCTCCATATAAAAGATCGCCGACGCATCCTGTTTCATCTGGGCGAGCTGCTCCGCCGCCTCCGCATCGCTATAGCCGCGCAGATCCGCCGTCAACGCCCGGTAGGCGTGCGCGGGAGCGACATCACGTTCGGCGTGGTACCAAAAATAGAGGGCGTTCACCAGAAGAAGGGCGACCAGAAAGCCCAGAAGCTTCCTGTTATGCCATAATTTATACCACTCATGCAGGAACATTATTTACTCTCCATTCCGAGGCTCATGTAGATCTCCTCTACCGAAGTCTCTTTCTGTCCGCCGTACTTTTCATACAGCGTGTCCAATGTACCGCTCTCTACGATCTTTCCGTGGTTCAAAAAGATGATCTCTGAGGCCAATTTTTCAAGGTCACTTACGATATGTGTCGCGATGATGACGATCTTCTCGCCGGCTACGCGGCTGACCAGTTCCCGGAAGTGTACACGCTCCTTCGGGTCCAGCCCGACCGTCGGTTCGTCCATGATCAGGATCGACGGATCACCGACCAGTCCCTGGGCCAGCAGCGTCCGCTGCTTCATACCGCCCGAAAACGTGCCGATGCAGTCATTGCGGACTTCCCACAGGTTCACGCTGTGGATGATGTCGTCGATCTCGTCCTTCACATCCTGCTTCTTCTTGCCCTTCAAAGAAGCAACGTAGTACAAGAACCGCGTCAGCGTAAAGTCCTCATAGATCCTCTGCTGCTGCGGCATGAAACCGACCAGGCCGCGGTAATTCTTACCCATCGAGGCGATGTCCGTTCCATCCCAGAGGACCTTTCCGGAAGTCGCCTTCAGTCCGGTCGTCAGGATGCCCATCAGCGTTGATTTTCCCGCGCCGTTCGGTCCCAGCAGGCCATAGATCCCCTCATGGAAGGTATAGGAAAATGAGTCCAATGCCCTCTTTTTACCGTATTCTTTCGTCAAATTCTCTGCAGTTAATATCATGCCACGCCTCCGCTTTCCCGGCAGCCCCGGTTCCTATTCCGTTTACGCATCCTCAGATCCACGTTGCTTTCATCTGATAAATTAATAATAACATATTATTTTTTCAATTTCAATACAAAAACCGCGACGAACGTAGGTTTCATCGCGGTTTTTGCTTGAAAGGTTAGAAAGTGGCGATCTGTTTTCACAGATCGGGGATGTCCGAATAGATCGGTGTAGAAATATTCGGGCACAAGGTCCTGCCGAAGGCAGAGGCCTTAAAAATGGGGGTTATTATGAATCGAGTAACATAGGTAAAAACCAATTACTCCTCGTCTGCATCTTCATCTGCAGCATCGCACTCGCACTCGCCGTTGCAACCGCAAGCCTTCTCCTTAAGCTTAACGATCTTATCCTTGTTGGTAACTGCATATGCTGCTGCAGCAACTGCTGCAAGTAAAACTAATTTCTTCATCGTAGTTTCCTCCTGTGAAAGTAATGTAGGGTATTGCGGGCACCGCCCGCGGCATTTTTTTGTTTTCGATTCCCGCCGCGATCCTGGCTGCGAGCGTTCCTTCGAAAACCTTGATTAAGTTATACCACAAGATCGTGTCAAAGTCTTGAAGAGAGTCTTACCAAATTCTTACGAAAACCTTAAGTCTTAGATCGACGGTCTTCGCGTCCCTGATCCTCTAAATGTACTCGACACCCAGAGCCTGCAACTCCTCCCGCATCTTCTTCACACGTTCCTCCGGAAACCTCCGGCCGATGCAGTCCGTAAGCATGTACGTCTTAATGCCGGCTTTCACGGCGCCCTTCGCCGTCGCGCCGACGCAGCCGCACTCATCCAGCCCGCACAGCACCATTTCTTCGTAGCCCTGCTCTTTCACTTGATTTCGGAATTCCCGCGAGGTAAATGTATTCGAGCGGCTCTTCTCGAAAATCAGAGGAGACTCCAGTTTTACGCCCGGATACATTTTCGCACCCTGCGTTCCGCGGATCGAGAAGCCGACGCCCCACAGAAGCTTCGGCAGGATATGTTTGATGTAGATGATATCATAGCCATCCTCCCGATACGTTTCGATGGCTTGGTTTACATTTGCCACCAGTTCCTCTGTATCATACGTAAACATTTTCTTCCGGTTTTCCCAAAGGTAATCGTTCTGCATGTCGATCACCACCAACGCCTTATTCGCCATAGTGCACACAACCTTCCTGTTTTCGGTTTTTTCCCGTTCATTATACCGTATTTCGTCGTGTTTTACCACCCTGGCGCAGGTTTTACCGAAAAAGCGGCGGCTCTCCTCATCCCCCGCCCCTCGTATCCGAGTCCAGTTTTCTTTCGTACAGTTCCCGAAGGCGTTCACACGTCTCGTCTCCGATCGCATGTTCGATCTTACACGCCTCCGAAGCGGCGGTCCTCTCATTTACCCCGATACTGATCAGAAAGTTCTTGATAAGCGTATGCTTTTTCACCACTTCTTCAGCCAGCTTTTTACCGGTTTTTGTGAGTTGAATAACGCCGGCTTCATCATCCCGAATCAGTTTCATCTCACGCAGTTTTTTCATGGCTGTACAAACACTGGGTTTCGTGACCCCGAGTTCTTTTGCTATGTCGACCGAACGGACATATCCCTGTTTGACCTGCACTATCAGAATGCTTTTCAGGTAATCTTCCGTAGAATTCCCTAACGTCATCTTCATCCTATCCTTACCACGCCGCTGCGCCTACACGGTTTTTTGTTTTGCATCCGCCCGCGCTCTGTGACAGGCTGCGCACATCTTACAATGTGCGCAGTTCCCGCCGCAGATCGATCTTCCTTGCTTTTTATCCCGGATCAGTGACCGCACGACCGCGGCCACTGTCAGGATCAGGAGCAGTGTGATCAGGATGGTCCCGATATTTGCTAAGAGCCATTCCATCATCGCGCTACCATCCTCTCTTTATTTGATCTGAGTCAGCTTATCTGCCTCTTTATACTTCTTAATAAACAGCATGTAAACGATGCCCGCGAACGCCGCGATCGAGAAGATCAGGCCTACGACATTGAGGTCGCCCGTAAATGCGCCGCCGATCTGGGTGATCATCAGGGCAATGATGTACGCAAAACCGCACTGATAACCGATCGCGAACCATGTCCACTTGCGGTTGTTCATCTCCCGCTTGATCGCACCGATCGCTGCGAAGCAAGGCGCGCAGAGCAGGTTGAATACCAGGAAGGAGAAACCGGTCACAGTCGTAAACGCTGCGGCCAATGTCTGCCAAACCGTCAGTTCGCCGCCGCCATACAGGATACCCATGGTGCCGACGATGTTCTCCTTTGCGACTAAGCCGGTGATCGACGCCACGGTCGCCTGCCAGTTGCCCCAGCCGAGCGGTGCGAAGATCCATGCGATCGCATTTCCGACATTTGCCAGGAGAGACTGATCCAGCTCATCCTCTTCCAGCATACGGAAGCCGTCCGATGTGGAGCCGAAGCGGCTCAGGAACCAGATCACGATGGTCGACAGGAAGATGATCGTTCCGGCCTTCTTGATGAAGGACCAGCCACGCTCCCACATGGAACGGAGGACATTGCCCACGGTCGGCATGTGGTACGCCGGAAGCTCCATAACGAACGGAGCCGGATCGCCGGCGAACATCTTCGTCTTCTTCAGCATGATGCCGGAGATGATGATGGCAGCCATACCGATGAAGTAAGCAGAGGTCGATACCCACGCGGAGCCGTCGAAGATCGCGCCTGCGATCATGGCGATGAACGGGATCTTCGCGCTGCAAGGGATGAAGGTCGTGGTCATGATCGTCATACGACGGTCGCGCTCGTTCTCGATGGTGCGGCTCGCCATGATGCCGGGCACGCCGCAGCCCACGCCGATCAGCATCGGGATGAAGGATTTACCGGACAGGCCGAACTTACGGAATACACGGTCCAGTACGAATGCGATACGCGCCATGTAGCCGCACGCCTCCAAAAATGCCAGCATCAGGAACAGTACCAGCATCTGCGGAACGAAACCGAGCACGGCGCCTACGCCGGCGATGATACCATCCAGGATCAAACTCTTCAGCCAGTCCGCTGCATTTGCCTTATCGAGCGCATTTTCCGCAAGGACGGGAATACCCGGGATCCATGTTCCGTAGTCCGCAGGATCCGGCTCGTCGCCGATCTCTTCCAGCTTTTTAACGGCCGCCTCATAATCCTCGAGACTCGCCGTCTCCTCTGTGATCTCCAGCGTCTCTTCGTCTTCCAAGGTATACGTGAAATCACCGGTCGGCGCACTTCCGTTTTCCTCAACATACGCATCGTAGCCGTCAACGATCGCAGATGCACCTGCATATTCTTCGGCGATCTCGGCGTAGCCGCCGTCCATTCCGAACAGGTGGAAACCGTCGCCGAAAATGTTATCATTCGTGAAATCGGTTGCCGAGGCACCGATGCCCTTCATGGCGATCCAGTAGACCAGGAACATAATGATCGCAAAGATCGGCAGACCGAGCCAGCGGTTCGTAACGACCTTATCGATCTTATCGGAAGTCGTGAGCGAGCCTGCATTCTTCTTTTTGTAGCAGGCCTTGATCACTTCCGCGATGTAGATATAACGCTCGTTTGTGATGATGCTCTCGGAGTCGTCATCCAGTTCTTTTTCCGCCGCTTTGATGTCCTTCTCGATATGTGCCATCATCGCGTCGTCGATCTTCAGCTTCTCGAGGACTTTGTCGTCGCGCTCGAAGATCTTGATCGCGTACCATCTCTGCTGCTCCTCCGGCATGTCGTGAACGACCGCCTCCTCGATGTGCGCGATCGCATGCTCGACCGGTCCGGAAAATGTATGCAGAGGAACCGTCTTGCCATTCTTCGCTGCATTGACCGCTTCCTGCGCAGCCTCCTTGATGCCATCGCCCTTAAGTGCCGAGATCTCGACTACCTTACACCCCAACTGGCGCGCCAGTTCCGCCGTTTTGATCACGTCGCCGTTCTTCTTCACAACATCCATCATGTTGATCGCAACGACGACCGGGATGCCCAGTTCGGTGAGCTGCGTCGTCAGATACAGGTTTCTCTCCAGGTTCGTTCCGTCGATGATGTTTAAGATCGCATCCGGACGCTCGCCGATGAGGTAGTTTCTGGCTACAACTTCTTCCAGCGTATACGGGGACAATGAATAGATGCCCGGTAGGTCGGTGATCGTTACGTCATCGAACTTCTTTAACTTACCCTCTTTCTTTTCGACCGTAACACCCGGCCAGTTACCTACGAACTGGTTCGATCCGGTGAGGGCGTTGAACAGGGTCGTCTTACCGCTGTTCGGATTTCCTGCAAGTGCTATACGAATACCCATTTTATTCTTCCTTTCCTACTCAACTTCGATCATTTCCGCGTCAGCCTTACGAAGCGACAGTTCATAATTCCGGACCATCACCTCGATCGGGTCACCCAGCGGCGCGACCTTGCGTACATAGACTGTGGTATTCTTCGTGATCCCCATATCCATGATCCTGCGTTTCACCGCTCCTGCTCCGTGAAGCTTAACAACCGTAACCGTCTCGCCGATCTTCACATCTTTTAGTGTCTTCATTTTTTCTCCTCTCTGCATCAAACCATGATTTTCCCGGCCAATTCGTCACTGACCGCCACGCGGCTCTCCTTCACTTTCACGATCAGGTTCCCGCCCAGCGAGCTCACAACACTCACCTCTCCACCGACATTGAAACCCAGGTGTTCCAGGTGTTTTCTGACCTCCGGATTTCCGCCGATCTTTTTGATGATCTGCGGCTGTCCGGCTTCTGCATATACCAGAGGCATCATGCTTTCTTTCCAGCCTTTCTCGGTTAGCATGTGCTAACCGCATGATAAAAATATATGGTTAGCATTGTCTAACCACGGTCTATTATAGTTAGCGTCGCCTAACCTGTCAAGCGTTTTTTTAAATTTCTAAAAAATGGTTGTATCTGCGCCCATTTTGTGGTAAGTTTATGCTAACGAGTACTTGAAGGGAGATGTACGTATGTCACTATTAGAATCGGGGGAAATGTATCTCGAAACGATCTATATTCTTTCACAGAAATCAAACGCCGTACGCGGCATCGATATCGGCGAGCACTTGGGGTATTCGAAGCCTTCCGTCAGCAGAGCCCTCGGACTCCTTAAGGATGAAGGTCTGGTCCTAAAGGATAAAGACGGATATATCAAGCTGACCGAGGCCGGCGAAAAGATCGCAAAGACCATCTATGAGCGCCATACGGTCCTCTCGAAATTATTCATGGATCTCGGTGTGGATGAAGCCACGGCGACCGAGGATGCCTGCCGCATCGAACATTACATCAGCGAAACGACCTTTGAGGCGATCAAAGCACACATAAAGAAACACGGTGTATGAAGCAAACACACCCAACGTAAAAAGCAACCATGAACTGCTCCTTTAGCAGTTCCGGTTGCTTTTTTATATCAATATCCCAGGCTGAGAATAAACGCCCGAATGCTGTCCTCCGTTTTCGGATCGATCCTATAATACACGCCACTCTCATGGTCGTTGTATGTAAGTCGCAGATAATATCGGTCGCTATATGCGCCCTGCTTTACTCCCGACAGGTCCAGCGTGTTCAAATGATCCCGCACTACATACCACTGCTCGGGCGTGAGGCGTTTGCTCTTACTCCCGCTGTAAGTGTCATCGTGGATGAAGAAATAGTACGATGCCTCCCCGCGGACCGGCGTGATCTGGTAGGAATAACGCGTCGTGGACAGATACATCTCCACGAGCTGCCTCTCCCCGATGCGACGCAAGTCTCTGCCCAGCGGACGCACCATTTCGTGTAGCGTTTCATGGATCGTAGACCACCGTCTGCCGGACGGGATCCGAAACTGCGCGGTATACGAAGCCCCGTCTTTCTCCCAAGTCAGGTGGAGTAACGAATAATCCCCGCCGTCCAGCACCTCGTTTTCGCGCTCCCATCTCCGGATGTCCTCCCGCGTGGTCTCCGCACACTCCGAAAGCTCCGGCTTCAGATACTCGAATTCCTCCGTCAGGACCTGCCAAAGTTCCGGCGGAAATGCCGCGTGTTTTCGCTCCACGAGCCCCTCGTCGACCCATTCGTCCTCCTTCGGATACACACGCCCCACGCCGTCCAGCACGGCCAGTTTTGAGGCATCCGCTGCGTCCTCCGAATTCCCGAAACAATAGTCCTCGTAGTACGTCGTATAGACGATCTCCCGTGCATTGACCTCAATGTCAAACTCGGAATGATAGTCCATGCTTCCGCTGCTCGACTCATATTTCAAACCGGTCAGCCGGCCATAATCCTTATCTTCTTTCATGCTTCCCCTCACACGCTGCAGCGGAACCATTGAACGTCTCCGTTCTCTGCCTCCACGATCAGCTCTTTCGACAAAATGTCCGCCTCGACCTCGACCGCCCCGTAGATCCGGCCATCGTCTGCGAAATATTCCACGATCCCGCGGTCAATGATGACCCGGACCGATTCGTCGGTTTTTCCGATGTCGATCTTCGTTTCTCCGACCCGGATCGCCACAGGTGTCCCGGCCGCAACATCGATCTTAGCGACCATCGGTTCTCCTGCAAACGGCACTTCCGCACGCCCGTTTACACAAGGTCCTTCCCCCGCTTTCACTAAGCGGTCCCGGAATTCCTTTACCGGTTGGAAGCACAGCCGCAGCCCGTCCGCGCCGTCCTTCAGCGACAGCTCCGTCGTGATCGCCATCATGCCGCGAAAGCCACCCGCATCCTGCTGTGTGCGAAGCCACGTCATACTGATCACGCGGTCTTCCACCCCGGCAAATGTCTGGGCGGCATAGCCCAGTTTCGTGTCATAGCCCGTGAGCACTTCCGTCTCCGCATGAAACGCATACCCGTCAAAACTCCCGATTTGGTAGTATCCGTCCGCAGACCAGAATACCCACTTCTTCTCGCCGGGCTTACCTTCGACCGGCAGATCAAATAATCCCGGGCACTCCCACATGCGTTCTGCCGAAAAGCGCTGACTCTCCTGCCAATGTACCAGGTCCTTCGACCGGAATATGGCAAATTCCGTCCCATCCAGGTAGAGCACCATGATGTAGGCGCCGCTTTCTTCATGCCAAAACACCTTCGGATCCCGGTTCTCGCCCTTCATGTGTTCGATCACGGTCCCGACTTTTTGCAAGGTCTCCCCGCCATCTGTCGACACAGCGAGTCTCTGCGTGTGTTTATTTCCCGAATCGATGGACCATTGGTTGCTTCCGCCCGCCGCCGTGTAATAAAACAGCAGTGCATCCTTACCGAAGCCGGCTACATTTTCCCGATCCTGCCAGCCGCAGCCGGAGTAGACCGTACCGAACTCATCAGGTTGCAGGGCGACCGGCCGGTGTTCCCACGTGATCAGATCGCGGCTCACCGCATGGCCCCAGTGCATATTGCCCCATTCGGTCCCGAAGGGGTTCCACTGATAGTAAAGATGGTAGACGCCATCCGCATACACAAGGCCGTTCGGGTCGTTGATCCAGCCCGCCTCCGCAGTAAAATGCAGCAACGGGCGGTCCGGATAGGAAGTGTCCGGGCGGTCCTCATGGCATGCAAGATGCGCGAGCACATCCTCCGGAACGTCGCCGACGATCTCGATCTCCTGTCCGACGAAGCGCCCGACATCCAACGCAAAGAAACGATCCGGATGCGAAACGTCCAGTTTCACATCCAGCTCGTTAAACTTCTCTCCGGCTGTATAAAAATGCAGTTTCTGCGCCTTCGCGTCCTTATGGACCGGAAACCACAGATACCTCTGCGTGATCCGAAATATCATCTCTACACCTTAAAAATTCCCGCCGTTCCAGCCCCAGTCGCTGACCGGGTGATAGGTGACGTAAACATTGCTGCCCGGGATGCCGAGTTCGTCTGCGAACAGGTCGCAGATCTGGCCGGTCAGTTTATCATACGCCGACTTCGGCGCATTTCCGAACAGGCTGACCGAAACATAGGCCCCCTTATCCAGTTTCTTTCCGCCGAGCCAAAGGTCGTACTTATCCTCGATGCCGACCATAAGGTAGGTCTCGCTCTTATTCAGCGTGGTGATCAGCTTTCCGAGCTGTGATTTGATCGCTTCTTTCTTCGCGCTGTCCGCAGGGACAGTGATCTTTGCATTAATAAACGGCATATTGTAACCTCCTGATCTATCTGGTCCTTTTATTATACCGTATTTTCCGCTTTTTTTCCACACGAAAATCGGCCGCCGGGAGGCTCCCGACGGCCATTATTATCCTCAGATAAATATCATCAGCATTACGATCGCAAATCCGATCACGAAGGCAAACGCGCCTTTATCATTGCCCTTTTGGGAAGCCAGCTGCGGTATCTCCTCGATCGTGGTGTAGATCAGCGCTCCTCCGGCAAATGCCATGACATAGGGCAATATGTTCGGGAAGAGCAGGGATACGATGACGGTGATGATACCGAGCAGTGGGATCGGCACGCCCGAAACGACGCCCATAAAGAACGCCTTACCGGTGTTCGTTCCTTTCTCGTGGATCGGAAGCGAAACGAAGAGCGCCTCCGGGATGTTCTGCAACGCGATCGCGATCGCCAGGACCAGCGCCGTGGAGACCGAGATCCACTCCGTCTTCAGAAAATGCCCGGCGTAGATCGCACCCAGGGCAATGCCTTCCGGGATGTGGTGGATCACTTCCGTCAACATCATCTTCACCGCCGGATCCAGCTGGCTCTTCGGCCCCTCCGTGATCCCGGCATAGGCATGCGTATGCGGCACGAGGCTGTCCACCAGGAACTGGATCAACACTCCGCCGCAGAAGCACAAAACGACCGGAATGATCGCATATTTATAGTTGCCGCGCATTCCCTGCACGGCGGGCTCGATCATGCCCCAGACGGCGATCGAGATCATGATTCCTGCCGTTCCTCCGGCCAGGATGGTCCGCAGATCTTCTGTCAGCCGGTTCTTCCGCGCGTACACGATCGCCGAGCCCAAGACCGTTCCCGCTAACGGGATCAGCATACCGAAGATCGTTTCAGAGTCGGTCAGTGCCTGCGACCGATCCAGATGTGTGATGAGCGAACGCAGGCCGATGAAGATCAGGATCGTTCCACCCATGATCTCCGCGCCGGATTTGTAGCGCGTTCCGAAGATATGGCCGATCTTTACACCGACCATGGAGATGATGCAGGTGATGACTCCGATGACCATGACCGCAAACAATACATTGACGAAGCCCGCATCCGCAAATACGCGGACCGGAACGGCCACGAAGGTAATACCGACTGCCAGCGCGTCGATGCTGGTCGCGACGGCCATCATGAACATCGTCTTCACATCGAAGCCGGGCTTCACTTCCTCCTCCGTTTCGAAGGCCTCTTTGATCATATTGCCCCCGATCAATGTGAGCAGAACGAACGCCACCCACGGCGCGATCGTGTTGATCAGATCTTCAAAACGCGAGCCGATCAGATAGCCCGCTAGCGGCATCAGTCCCTGAAACGCGCCGAACCATATGCCGCACAAAAGATATTCTTTAATCGTGATCTTCTTAACTGCCAGCCCCTTGCAGATGGAAACCGCGAACGCGTCCATCGCCAGGCCGACCGCCAGAAGCAGTAACTCAAATGATCCCATACTACGTACTTCCACCCTCGTCCGTTATTTCATGAGCTTTCGTACCGTTTTCAGCAACTCATCCACGATCTCTTCGTTTCCGTTTTTGATGCCTTCTGTTACGCACCCTTTTACGTGGTAACCCAGCAATTCCTGGTTGAAGCCATCCATCGCGGAAGATGCGGACATGGACTGTTGGAGGATATCGTTGCAGTACGCATCCTCTTCGATCATCTTTTCCAGCCCGCGTATCTGGCCTTCCAGGCGCTTCAGGCGGTTGAGCAGGGACTTTTTCTGCTCCTGGGAACGGTGCACTTTCTTACTTTCCATGCTTCGCCACCCTTATTGTACGGAGATGACCTTGTAGTCCTGGTCTTCCACAGCCTTACGCAGCACGTCGTCTGCAACTTCCTCGGCCAATGTAACGACCGCCGTATTTGCAGTGTGATCCGCAACCGCGCTCTCCACGCCCGCAACTGCCTCCAGTGCCTTCTTCACACGTGCCTCACAGTGTGCACACATCATACCTTCTACCATAAGTGTCTTTGTCATCGTCTTATCCTCCGTTCGATTATCATTATAATTCAAAACTCCCTCCAAAGATACGGAGTTTTTCATTTTTCGGTCATGGGATGCGTCGTGTACCCGCACCCGGTTGAGTCTCAGCGCATTCATACATACGGTGAAACTCGAAAGCGACATGGCCGCCGCGCCCCACATCGGGTTCATCCGGATGCCCGGATACAGGCCAGCCGCCATGGGTATGAGAATGATATTATAGGCAAATGCCCAAAAGAGGTTCTCATAGATATTATTCAGCGTCTTTCGGCTGAGCCGTACGGCCGCCGATACGTCCGTAAGCTTCGAATTCATCAGGACTACGTCCGCTGCGTCCATGGCAACATCGGTACCCGCTCCGATCGCGATCCCGATGTCCGCACGCATAAGCGCGGGCGAGTCATTGATCCCGTCACCTACCATCGCAACTCTTCCGTGTTCCTGCAGGTTTCGTATGACCGCTTCCTTCCCGTCGGGAAGCACGCCGGCGATGACCCGGTCGACCCCTGCCTGTTTTCCGATCGCACCTGCTGTCCGTTCGTTATCTCCCGTCAGCATGACGACCTCGAGGCCCATGCCCTGCAACTCCTGCACCGCCCGCGCAGAGTCATCCTTGATGACGTCGGCGACGGCGATCATACCGAGCAGTTTCCCCGCTCTCGCAAAAAACAGCGGTGTCTTCCCTTCTGCCGCCAGACTCTGTTCCTTCAGCTCCATGGCCGGCTCTACCTGGCACACGGTGCGGATGAACGTACCGGACCCTGCATACAGCGCCTGTCCGCCCTGCTCCGCCGAAACGCCGTTTCCGGGCAATGTCTTCCAGTTCAGCACAGGCTGTACCGCGCACGGCGGATCCTGCACCGCATCTACGATCGCTTTCGCGAGAGGATGCTCGCTTCTGGCTTCTAGCAGATAGGCTGTCGTGACCAGTTCCGCCTCCGTTACGCCCTCCGCCGGAAGGATATCTGTCACCTCGGGCCTTCCCGCGGTGATGGTCCCGGTCTTATCCAGCGCAACGATCTGCACCTTTCCGGTCGTTTCCAGCGCCTCGCTGGTCTTAAACAGGATCCCGTTTTTCGCGCCCACGCCGTTGCCGACCATGATCGCGACCGGCGTAGCCAGTCCCAGCGCACACGGGCAACTGATCACGAGCACGCTGATGGCCCGCTCCAGGGCCTCCGCCGCGCCGACTCCAACCACCATCCATACGCCGAAAACAACGACGGCGATGGCGATCACGGCCGGAACGAATATGCCTGAAACCCTATCTGCGATCCTGGCGATCGGCGCCTTCGTGGCCGCCGCATCGCTGACCATACGTATGATCTGGGAAAATGTCGTATCCTCGCCGACGCGGCTCGCACGGGCTTTGAAAAACCCGGAACGGTTTATCGTCGCGGCGCTTACATTGTCCCCCAAAGTCTTATCCACGGGAACGGATTCTCCGGTGAGCGCCGACTCGTCCACGGCCGTTTCGCCCTCGACGATCACCCCATCGACCGGGATCGACTCTCCGGGTCTTACCACGAAGAGGTCGCCTGCCTGCACCTCATCGATGCCCACCTCGATCTCGGCTCCGTCGCGCTCGATGACGGCGGTTTTCGGCGCCATCTTCATCAAGTTCTTCAGCGCGTCCGTGGTCCGCCCCTTCGATAGGGACTCCAGCATCTTTCCCACCGTGATCAATGCAGGTATCATCGCCGCGGACTCGAAATACAACTGACTGTGGTAGATGTCCATCAGGTCCGCATTCGGCGTTCCCTGCGTGAGCATGACCGTCATTTTGTAGATCACATACAACGACCAGCCGAAGGATACCGACGACCCTAGCGCCACCAGAGCGTCCATGTTCGGGCTCCCGTGAAACATCGACTTGAATCCCGATGTGAAGAACGCACGGTTGATAAACATGACGATGAGCGCCAGCAGCATCTGCGTGAGCGCCAGCCCCAGGTGGTTATGCTCCAGGAAGCCCGGGACTGGCAGTCCCAGCATATTATGTCCCATGGACAGGTACATCAAAACAAGCAGGAAACCGATCGACCAGACCAGCCTCCGCACCAGTTTCGGCGTCTCATGATCCTTCAGGGCCTCTTCCTCCGCCGCCAGCCGCTTTGACGAGCTCCGTTTTCCACTATTCTCTTTTACATCGGCCGCGTTTTTGATCTTCGCGCCGTAGCCGGCCGCTTCCACCGCCCGGATCACATCCGCCTCTTCGACATCACCCTCGACTCCCATGGAATTCGTGAGGAGCGAAACGCTTACGGCGCTGACTCCGGGCAGCTTCCCGACCGCCTTCTCTACACGGGCCTGACACGCAGCGCAAGTCATCCCCGTAACGATATATTGCTTCATAGTTCTCTCCTAAACCGAGTCATGAATCAAATAGTCCCTCCCAGTATATTTCAGTATATACTAGGGGGGACTATCTGTCAACCTATTATTTCTATCCGTGTGGGATCAATCCCAGAGGTAATACATGTCGTTATACACCAGGTACGCGAACGAGACCGTACGGTCTCCCACTTTTAATAGCACGTGATCGTAACCATCGAACCGCACTTCATAGATATCCTGGTCGAATTTGATCGGAGCACAGTTCTCATAAAAATCGCGGAAAACGAGGCCCATTATCTCACGCACGCCGTATTCTTCCCCGTTATACTCGATAGCGGAATACATCTTTTTTATATAAATCTCATCCAGCGGATCATTATTATCGATTATATTCTTCCAGCGCAAAAGGAACTCCCTGTCTTCTTCGTCAAACGCGTTGAGGAACTGTTTTCCCCATCTGGAGGTGAAACTCGGATGATGCTCCTTTATATAATCAAGTCCCAATTCCAGATCGTTGATCACAGCAAGGTATTCCAGCAGAACCGAATAATCGCCGGTAGAACCGGATTTGAAATAACCCCGAAAGAAATTATCCTCATATCCGCCCAGGCCAATGATCATCGGATAGAGGATCACCATATCCTGCACCTGCGAAAAATCGCCGCCGTCGTTGATCGCATCTACGACCCTCATTACCAATTCCTCGAGAGACGCTGCTCCCGGCTTATCGATGAGATCCCCTGTTGCACCCATTATGCCCGTCTGGTTTGCCGCTTGCGTTTTTGAGACATTGCCAGCCTTTGTGTCCGTGCTGCCCTTCGTCTCGTCTTCGTTGTTTTTACCCACGCATGCAACCATGGCGAACATCAGCATCAGTGCCATGACGATCATCGAAATACGTTTTGTTACTCTTCTCATATGGTTTCCTCCCCATGTTTTTCCGGCAACTTGATCTCAAGTCCGAAGGACCGGTTCTTGTGGTTGCCTTTATAGTTTTTAAATACCAACTTCCCTCTCTCGTCTGCATTGACCTTATAAAGCCGGATCTCGGTCTTCTCCAGCGGATAGGTCTTGTCGCCCAACGTTAAAGCAAAGGAAAATGCACCTTGTGTGTCTCCGCAGGTGATGACGAACTCGCCCGCCGCAGAGTTATCGTCTTCGGCAAATGCCTCCCGGAATGCCTTCAGGACTTCCTCTTCATCGAAATAAATGAAGGCGGCATGCCCGGATTTTTCATCCTCAAACCGCAGGAAAACATCCTTTAATCGCGCCGGATCCATGTCTTCCTTCCACTCGCCGTCCGATAAGATCTTCTCCCCATTGAAGAAATTGCAAATGGTCTTTGTGATCTTAAACCGGGCGTCGTCCGAGCGAAATATGATCGTATACTTGAAACGTTTATAGTAATCGCTGATGGTGTCCGCCGATGGAACTTTTATCCCTTTCAGCGCAGTAAGGTCATCGTTTCTCTCACCATATTCGTCCGTCTCCTCACCCACCAGCGGATAGTCGATCATGATATTGTGTATCTGATTTATACGGTTGTGATACATCCAGACTCTGCCCCAGGGCAGGATGCGAAACTCGATATCATCCAGCCAGAAGCGGTCCGTATCCTCAAAATAGCGGTCCAGTTCCTTCGGCAGATCCGTTTGGATCTTGTAGGTCTTATCCTCCGATGCATCGTACCAGACCAATGTCATCGAATTCGGCATATAGACGGTCCTGTCATTTGCATCGCCCTCGCTCGTATGGCCGAGGCATCCGGCGTAATAACCGCTGCGGCGCACCTTCGCCGTCCGACCCGGGAATTCGAACTTTCCCTCTATCAACGAGCACGGAAGCAGTCCCCACGTCCTTATGTTGACGCTCTTGCACCCATAAACATCAAAATGCTCTAGTTCTTGCGGGTTCGCGTCTAGTTCCTTCGCTTCCCAGGAGTCACCTTTCTCAAGCATGCTCTCCCGGATCATTGACTTTCGGAAATCATCCACATTCAAACGCACCCATCGCGCAGCCGAATCCAGAGAACTTCCGGACAGGAACGAGTCCCGGTTCGCCCAAATATTGTACAGGCCGATCCACCCCGCCACAAACAGAACGAGATACAGGCCGACCCGCGTTTCGCCGGCCACAAAAAACTTGATGAGCAGGAAGGATACCAAGCCCAGAACCAGGGACCCCATCGTTATAACGATCGAGCGAAAAGCCCGCGCCATACCATTTCCCGCCGGATCACTGTTGGGATAAAACGGTGTAAAATAGAACCAATAATAGTCAAAGCCCATCACGGCGAGCATCGCGAGAAACGACGACCGCAAGGCCGTCTGATAGATCGCCGCCAGTTGCGTCCCCAAAGCCCCCAGCAAAAGCAACGTCAGAAACAGGTTCCCCATTTTTCTCGCCGGACTGTAGCGCTCTTTAAGCGCGAAACCCGCGAAACTTAATAAAATACAAACGATCCATAAAACCGTTAATTTGATCATTTACTCCCCTTTATTTTCCTCATCCCTGGAATAATAATTCAATCCCTACTATACCATGTTTATTATGAAATTGTCAAGGAAAGGGCCAGGGTGGGCGGCGTCCCGAGCATGCCCAGATAGCGCCCTTTTCATGCCTAAATCGAGGCTCACGCGCTGATTTAGGCATGGTTTCTCCCTCGTTCGGGCTTGATTCCTCCTCTCCCGGGAAAGCCACACTGCGTTTTTATGCCTAAACAGGAAACTTCTGCCCGTTTTAGGCATGGTTTCTTCCTCGTCTGTGAGCGCCTAAGTCCGCTTCTATGCCTAAACAAGAAGACTTTACTCGTCTTAGGCATGATTTCTATGCTTCTGGGCCCCCTAACCGACCATGATCTATAACTAAGCAAGTGAAGTTGCCCTGATTTAGGCATAATTCTCTGTTTTTGTACTTCAGTTTCGGCATGATTTGATGCCTAAATCGAGGATGCCCATGCTTCTTAGTCATATTTCACGCAAAAATCTCCACCGAAGCATCCCGCACTATCATCTCATCCCACAATTTTAAGCAAAGAAAAAGCCCCCGAAGGGGCTTTTTTATCTTCAGTCGTGTCTGCTATGTTTCCGGATAGGGTTTCTCCCCTAAAAAGTATGAAACCTCATCCTCCATTTCTTGTTCTGTCAGATCGTAGGGAAATGGTTCGGATTCATCCATGGTATTTTTCATCAGTTCATCATACGTACCTATTTCAGCAACGATGAATGGTTTTTGGGGATAGCATACTTCATCGATCCAATAATAGAGATCGCGATATTTAAATACTCTTCGCTGACTAGTCCATTCAATCGGCTCCTTCCCAATAATAATTGTTGTGGTGCCCTGTTCATACGGTAAGTCAACTTCAAAAACCTCGGCTCCATGAGCGATCATGATCTCCTCAATATGGTCTTTGATTTTTTCAAATTCTTCTCTTGTGATCTCATGATAAGGCCACATTGCACTACCTCCACAATCCGGAATCTATCTAAATGCTATTTGTTCTTTTGCAAGTGACATCGCATCATCTATCATCTCATTTCCGGCCGAATCAGAATAGTTTAGGTATTCTTTAAGCTTAGCCTCAGGTACCAACTCTCTCCCGTAAGTCTTTCCCGTAGCCGGATCCGCATGACAATCATGAATGCTTTTTATCTTTGCTATCATCCTTACCTGGGCATACTTGTCTGCGTTATCCTCCACAAATAAATAACCCAGATAATGAATATCTTCCAATTCAACATTTAATTCTTCAATGTATTCCCGCTTTAACGTTTCTTCAAAAGTCTCAGCATTTTCAGGTTTGCCTCCGGTCAATTTGTATTGACCATCCTCGATCCTTAAAATGACTCGACCATCATCTGAAAAGGCAATTCCATAAACCTGTTTTACAGGTAGATTTTCAGGAACTAAATCCTTAACCCATGTGAACTTAACCATAATACCACCCTTGATAATATTTTGCCCGGCAAATCCCGAATTATCATACTCATTTAATTTCACATCCTAAAAAAGTAAAATGGCAATGCCTTTACGGGCGTTGCCAATAATTTACTGACACCGTCTCGAGAGTACTTACGCGCGCTTCTCTACCGCTTTTGGATTGGGAAAAACATATAATCCTTTCCCGTCTGTGGACAAGAATAATCATACACGGCACCCGCAAGCGGAATGTTGTTCTCTTTCATGTATTGTAACATGTCTGAAAAAGTATTGTTTCCTTCGCATTCGACCTTCAGATAGTCATACGCAGGAAGTACCCATTTGACCCATCCTTCGGGAGCTTCCGCGTCATCCCTGCATTCTGCCCCAGCAAGATAAAGTCCTCTGCTGAAATCATCCCACGGCTTGAATGAGCGTGAAAAGTCAGTCATTGCCCCCCATATGCCAACGAGGTTTCCTGATTCGTCCCTTTTTGCAAGGTCGGCAATCTCATCAAAATGGGAATTGGCCTCTTGCCAAAGCCTCTGGATGAAGCCGTCCCCATCCTGGGTTGATCCTTCTTTTCCAATCACGACAAACGAATCCTTGTAAACTTCTTCAATTTTCATATACTTTCAGGCCTCCCTTCCGCGAATTCAATTCACGCCTTTTTCAGCGGCACCCAGATGGCTATCTGCATCTCTCCGGAGCTGTCCTTTGCTGGAAGATAAACTTCCACGTCATAATCCCCCGCAAGCTGATATCCCTTGAGTGCAGGGAGCCACTCCGACCAGATTTTCGTGTTCACGTCCTGCAGCGTCTTCAGGGTACAGGGGAACTGCGCCCACAAGCTTCCAGGGATTACTCTGGTCTCGCACCCTTCCGGAATCTCTTCCCACGGGAAGTAAAGATCTGCGATCCAATAATCAAAATTCTTTCCAACCGTGTCAATGCATACGCCGAAGGTTCCCATGATGGGACGCTTCTCGCCCTGTTGCATCCATTCCTCCCAAAACCTTGGAATTTCCTGATAACTTGTGTCTGAATTAAATTGCCTTTTTAATCCAACGATCGTAAACGGTGCCTTTTCTACAATACTGTACTCTAACATGTTTCCGCCCTCCATTGTTAATTTGATATGCATGGGAGCCAGGGACCTTAGATTTGCTCCCGGCTCACGCGCCTGCGACGGCGTGATGCCGTGGAACCGGCTGAATGCCTTTGCAAAGCTGTCCGGGGAATCATATCCATATGCCAGGGCCACGTCGATCACTTTTTCTTCGGTGCCTGTAAGCCTCTGAGCAGCCAGCGTCATTCTGCGCGCGCGAACATAATCGCCGACCGTCATTCCGCACAATGCGCCGAAGATCCGCTGATAATAAAAAGGCGATAAGGCTGCCTTCCCTGCTACTTTCTCTATGTCCAGTGCCTCCGACAGATTCTCTTCGATATAATCGATCGATTCCTGAAAGCCTTCTATCCAGCCTTGCATCTTGGGTCACCTCCTCTCTGCAATCTCATCATAACAATAAATGGCTCTTACTGCCCGACTTTCCGTGCACTCCTTTTCAGGCTTTGTCAATTCCCCTCCATAAAGAGTTTATTTCCCTTCTCGTAAGCTTTTTGCAGATTCATGTTCCAGTTTTTCTCTCTAAGTTCATTTTCTCTTGACGTGCTGTCAAAAACAACAAATTCCATCTCTTTAGCGCGTCCGAATAACCGATCCCCTAACATAACTTTTTTCATGCTGTCCAGAAGCCCAAACTGTTCAAGATGCTCCAGCGAATTACCTGCAGAACAAAGAATGATTGCTTTATCTAACATCTTCATGGTTTTATCACCATATGCAAATCCATAGGTCCATACTCTGTCA
>JAFYZH010000038.1 GCA_017548765.1 Lachnospiraceae bacterium
AGACCTCAAGTCTACCGACGTCAACATGAAGCTGTCCCTCGGAAAGCTTTCCGCCGGTAACTACACACTGAAGGTTACTGCAACCGATGCTAAGAAGACCGTTTCAAGCGGCTACTCTTTCACCGTACAGCCTCAGGCTGATCCTGCAAGCACACTGGCCATCTCTTCCCTGAAGACAGAGAATTCCACCATCACCACAGGAAATGCTTGCAACATCCTTGGTACCATTACCTCTAATTACAACATCACGAAGGTAGTCGGTTCGATCGTCAACGCATCCGGCACTACGGTCCAGACCGTTACCATTACCCCGAATACGAGATCCGTAGATCTCAAGTCTACCGATGTTAACATGAAGCTGGCTATTGGTAAACTCACAGCAGGCACCTACCAGCTGAAGGTTACCGCTACCGACACTAAGAAGTCTGTTTCTGCTACTTATACCTTCTACGTTAAGGATCCGGATGTTGCAAGTACTCTGGCCATCTCTTCCCTGAAGACAGAAAGTTCAACCATCTCCACAGGAAATGGTTGCAACATCCTTGGTACAGTATCCTCTAACTACAACATCACGAAGGTAGTCGGTTCGATCGTCAACGCATCCGGAACAACAGTACAGACCGTTACCATTACCCCGAATGCGAAATCCGTAGATCTCAAGTCTACCGATGTTAACATGAAGCTAGCTATCGGTAAACTCACAGCAGGCACCTACCAGCTGAAGGTTACCGCAACCGACACTAAGAAGTCTGTTTCCGCAAGTTACACCTTCTACGTTAAGGATCCTGAAGTTGCCAGCACATTGGCCATCTCTTCTCTGAAGACAGAAAGCAATCCTGTAACAGCCGGTACCGGTTGCAATATCCTCGGTACTGTAGCTTCTAACTACACCATTACTAAGGTGGAAGGTTTTATCATCAACAGCTCGGGAACTACGGTTCAGTCCGTTTCTATTACCCCGAATGCGAAATCCGTAGACCTCAAGTCTACCGATATCAACATGAAGCTGGCTCTCGGTAAGCTTTCTGCAGGCGGCTACACGTTGAGAGTTACCGCAACCGACACTAAGAAGTCTACAACGGCGAATTACACATTTACAGTTAAGAACCCGGATGTTGCCAGCACATTGGCGATCTCCCTGGGCATGGATGCTACCACCATTACAGCCGGAAACGGTTGCAATATCACCGGCACCGTATCTTCCAACTATACGATCACAACGATCACCGGATCGTTCATCAATAGTTCAGGAACGACCGTACAGACGGTAAGCATTTCCCCGAACAGCAAGACCGTTGACCTTAAGTCTACGGACATCAACATGAAGCTGGCTTTCGGTAAACTCGCTGCAGGCAACTACACCTTGAAGGTCGTTGCTACCGACTCTAAGAAGTCTGTTTCGAGCAGTAAGTCCTTTACGATCAAGAACGCTGATCCTGCCAGCACATTGGCCGTTTCTCTGGGGCTCGCTTCCACAACGATCCAGCAGGGAAATGGATGCAACATCACAGGTTCTGTATCATCCAACTATAACATCTCGTCTGTAACCGGTTCTTTCATCAACAGTTCAGGAAGCGTAGTTCAGACTGTAACCGTATATCCGAACAGTAAATCTTTGGATATCAAGAATTCCGACATCAACATGAAGCTGACTTTCGGCAGCCTCGCTCCCGGTAATTACACTTTGAGGGTGACTGCATATGATGCTAAAACGTCCGCATCATCCAGTAAGAGTTTCACGATCCAGGGAACCAGCGTAGCCGGCCTGTCCGGAAGCGTATCGATGGCAACCACCTCTGTCACCTACGGCAACGGTTGCAACATCACCGGATCCTTCTCTTCCGGCAGTAAGATCACAAGCGTAGTCGGAAAGATCATCAACTCCTCAGGAAGCGTAGTTCAGTCTGAGACCATCTACCCGAACTCCTATTCCGTTGATCTGAAGAGTTCTGCGATCAACTCGAACCTGAGATTCGGAAAGCTTGCAAGAGGCGGCTACACGCTCCAGGTTACCGCTACAGACGCAGCAGGAAAGACCTTGACCAGAAATGTAACATTCTCTGTAAAGTGATCCATTTAAACGTCTGATAGTTAATGACATAAAAAACACCCGATCTCGCATCTGCGAGACCGGGTGTTTTTTGATCAGCAACTATTTTTCAGATCGATATACGATGATACTCACAACGAATGCCTGCCGTATTTGATCAATCCATATAGTTTTGATAATACATCTTCTTAAAGGCTGATTTTGCAATAATTCCTGAAGTCATAAATAGGAACCCTGAAAGCACCAATGTATAAAAACCGGCTGCCGGAGAAATAAAATTACCTCCGGTAATGTTCAGTTTTTCCTGTATCTCAAAGTACTTGAACAAAAACACGCATACATCAACTGCGATGATGGAAAAGCCTGAAAGGACCAGCCCGGTTCCTTTGCCTTTTTTGATCCGAGATGCGTACAAAACTCCCAAAGCGATAAACAGCAGGATCAAAAGGCCGAAATACTTAAGTTCTTCCTCGATCAAAGTGACCTTGGCGATCATCATAAGAGAGTAGAACGGAAAAAACAAAGCAAGGACGCCAATCGCACCACCCAACATACCTATGGACATACCGGTATGATATAGTTTGTTAGCCCGATCCATAGCATCAGCATATTTCAAAAAATTATCCTGAACGCGGGAATATGACCGTTCCCCATAGTAGTTGGAGTATGAAGCGGATGATTTCGGCAGGGTTTCTTCCATTGGTTTTCCTGTCGCAAAAACGATCTTACAGGTATGGCACATGGTCGCGGTATCCGGCAAGCTTTCACCACAATTCGGACAGATCATAACACCACCTCTTCCCTAAAAATATTGAAAAAAATCAGGCCTTTGGGCCCTCATACGGGCCCATTGGCTTGATTATCTATTCAGCCTTTTACAGCTCTATATCTTATCTCTAAACTTATCTTCTTATTTTTTCTTACTCGTACTCTTCTCAGAGGTAGCCGAAAGTAACATGTAGCAAACTGCTGCCAATGCACCGCCGACCAACGGAGCTACGATAAATACCCAAACATCTGCTAAAGCATCGCCGCCGACAAACAATGCGGGGCCAAAACTTCTCGCAGGGTTAACGCTCGTTCCGGTGAAATAGATACCGAAGATGTGGACCATGGTAAGGGTAAGACCGATAACCAGACCAGCCATCGATGAAAACTCCGCCTTTGAAGTTACGCCGATGATCGCGATCACGAATACGAACGTAAGGATGATCTCTACGATCAGGGATTTTACTACATCAGCTTCATACAATCCATTAGCGCCAAGTCCTTTGTCTTTGCCGATCAGCAACATCAATACAGCAGCACCTGCGATCGCGCCCAAAAACTGAGCTACGATATAACCGCAGAAATCCTTCACATCCATCTTCTTCAAGATCAACATGGCAAAGGATACTGCCGGATTGATGTGGCAACCGGAGATGTTACCGATGGAGTAAGCCATCGCAACGATAACAAGTCCGAACGAGATCGCCGTTGCAAGATAGCCCGCAGGGGTGTTGCATCCGACTACAACCGCAGTTCCGCAAGCAAACAGAACCAAAACAAATGTACCAATAAACTCTGCTACATACTTCTTTAACGCTTCCATATCTTTCCTCCTAACCTTAGAAAGCTTTTCGCATTTTGTACCGATCACGGGCATAGCCCACCTACACTCGAATCATAGCACAAAACACTTCGGAAATCAAGATTTCAGTTTCTGGGAAATGCTAAGTTTATCGCCCTTAAGCTCGAAGCTGCCCACGGCTCCGCAGACCATCGGGATCCGCGGCGGCTGGTGGCCGATATCGGCCTCAAATACGATCGGCACGTTTAAGGGGGCTAATGCGTCCATAACCGCGTTTTCGTAGTCGGTGTCGTATTGCATGTTGAATATGGCGGGACGTCCGAAAACGAAGCCCTGCGCGTTCTGGAAGGCACCTGACTCACGCATTTGCCACAGGGCACGTGTCAGCATAGGTGAGCTCAGTTCAAAGCTCTCCAGAAACCACAGGATGCCGTCATCCTTATAACGACGTGCGAATCCTGCGCCGTCCTCATACGGCGTGCCGATGAGGCAGACGATGCTGTCCAGGCAGCCGCCGATCCAACGACCGGAAGCGCCGAGTTTCTCTGCTCTCTTACCGTTTGCATCGACGCCGAAGATCTTAACGTCGCTGTTGAACTCATAAGCCTCCAGACCGGTCTCGCGCTGCAACCAGCCGTGCTGGTAGCGCTCATAACTCTCGTGAGTAAACGTTTGGTCATCGCCCGCAAACAGTTTCCCCTGCCACAGATCGACATTTTCCGTGATGCTCCGGTGCCAGGGCACCATGCCGAAGTCGCCGAGATTATGGCTGTAGATCGACGCGATATCGAGGCAGGTCGCGATCGAATAAGTCAGGTTCGTCGTGTCAGAATATCCCTGCACCCACTTCGGGTCCGCCCGCAGGATGTCCGCTGCGTCTTTCAGATAGGGCAATGCTTCGCAGAGGTAATCTCCGCCCGATTCCGCAACGATCGCCCGAACCTGCGGATCGGTAATAAGACTCTTCAGCGCATTTGCGCGCACATCCGCAGCAGCGCTCCTGCCCCGCTCACTCTGGAATATTTCGCCCGCTTCCTTTACGCCGAATCCTGCCTGTTTCAGTTGCTCTACGGCGCTTTTATGGCGAATGATATCGACTTCTGCGGTGCGACCGTCGGAGGGCGCGCAGATGCCGATGCAGTCACCGGGTTTCATAAATCTGGGATAGATCATGTTCTCACCTCGTTGTTGATTTTTTTTCGTATTTCGTGTATGATAGTTACAGCATTTGTCAGGAGGTATTTTATGTTAAATATCAGCGGTCTGGAAGAAGGTATCGTACTCGATCATATCAAAGCCGGCATGTCCACTTTGGTTTTCGAATCCCTGAACCTGGAAAAACTGAACACGGAAGTTGCGATCATCCGCAACGCTAAGAGCCAAAAGATGGGCCGTAAGGACATCATCAAGATCGCCGGAGGCTTGGATCAGGTCGACCTCGACATCCTAGGCTACCTGGATCACAACATCACGGTAAATATCATCAAAGACTCCGTGATCGTGGAGAAGCGTCGTCTGAAACTTCCTACCCGCATCTACAACGTGATCAAATGCAAAAATCCCCGTTGTATCACTTCGATCGAACGCGGCATCCCGCAGGTGTTCGAACTGGCCGACGAGGAAACGGCGACCTACCGTTGCATCTACTGCGAAGAAAAATACGATCGATAAATATCTCAAAGGACCCGTGAAAACGGGTCCTTTTTAAATGTATTTACGTTGCAGATCGGCTCTTAATGCCGATACAACGAGATCACAGGTCGTGGTCGACGACAACGATCACAAAACCGTAAATATTTTTATGTATGTCGATGGCTCTTTCGAGTTCGATCTGGCCGGTTTCGGAATTACTCCAGGTTTTAAACTCAGGAGAACTCATCAGAATGAAATACCGGTCAACGCCTTCCTGCGGGCCGAACCACTCCGAACTGGCCTGATAAAGCTCATGCTGAATGCCGAGATCGTTAAAGCTTACATTGCGCGCCTTAACCTTCTCTCCCGTATAAACGGTGATCAGCTGGCTGTTCCAGAAGGAAGCATAACCATAGGTCAGATCGTTCTGCTCGAGGAAATCCGCCACCTTATAGACGTCATTATCCCGATTGTAATAGAAACCTTTACCCAGGATCACAGCCGAATTCAATAACGCGGTCAATGCGAGCGGCACCGTGACTAAAACGATCAGCCGCTGCGCGATCGAACGCTTCCGGATCTCGTAGTACAGCGTGAAAAACAAAAGCAAAAGGCCGGAAGCAATGATCGGCGAAAGACGCCAATTGGCCGTATACAGAAGGCCGAAAATAAAAGCAAAAACGATCGCTGCCGAAAGGACCACGTGCATCCAAAGGAAGATCTTTAAAGGACGATCCTTAATATGTTTATAGCGGATCATAAGACCGATCGGCAAGATCGCGATCACGATCGCAGATACCAGGCGGAGCAGGTAGCCGACCGAAACGAGACTAAACATCGGCTTACGTTCATTGATCTCCAAGCCAAACAATTTAAACCAAGCATTCGGCAGATCGAGCACATGCTGAGGCCAATCACTCATCGCCGACCATACGGAATATGCATCAGCATAACCCGCGGTATGTGCCTGCAGGATGCCGAAGAGCCATATCAAGCCCAAAAGCGATGAAACAGCCAAAAGCACAGCCACAACTCCTAACGCTAAATTTTCTCTGCAGTTGATCGGACTCTCTGCATCGAAGAAACGTTCCAGGAAAAAGCCGGCAAGCAGCGGTAAAGTGACCAGAATGAGCATCTGGCTACCATCCAAAGCAACGAGCATAAAATACAGTCCCGCCAGGGCCAATGCATACCAGGTCAGTTTCTTTTCGCGGTATCGTTTCTCCACGGCGATGAGGATGGCAAAGCCATAGAACAGGAACATCGCACCGAGGCTGTAGTAGATCACATGGCCCCAGAAGATCTCCCACATCTTCTTCGATGAAGAGATCACCAAAAGCGTCAGACCGATGCAATCCAGCCGATACGAAAGCGACAGTCCCGCCGCACGACAAGCCAGAAAGATCGAAATGACAAACAGGATCAAAAACAATGTCATTCCCAGGCTATGCGTCGTGATGGAAACGCCGAAAAAGGGAATAAACGGAAGCATCAAAAGATTTCCGCCGAAGGGAAGCTGCGCCGCATAGTAAAACGTCGGCGAGATCCATTTGCCGGAATCATACGAGGCTTGCGCCCACAGGATCGTGTCAGTGCAGTCGGAATGCATATATCCGATGCCAGGTCCGAAAATATAAAACAGGACAGTGAAAATGCCCAAAAACGCAAAGGCAGCAGACATGGAAAAATGAAGGCCGGCAGCCGTAAACAGCGGGCGGGCGGACTCTTCTTCATCGACCAAATCTTCAGTCTGATCAGCCTGCTCTTCGATCTCCTCTTCCCCGTCCACGACCTGCGTCGTATTCTCTGTTAAGGCTTCTGCCTCCGTATTCTCCACCCGGGAACTCATCGTTTCCTACTCCTTCGTAACTCTTGTTGATTATTCTTCCGAGGACTCTTCCTCTTCCTTCGCATGTGCCTCTTCGTGGTACTCCTGCTCGGTGTTCACGTTCCAGACATTTGCCTTATCCGTGCGTCCCGAAAGGATGTTGTCGACCGCCTCAAACGCGGTTGCCATCGAGTGGTCCATGTTGTTATAGCGATGCTGACCATTGCGGCCAATGCAGTACAGGTTCTCATATTCGTCGAGGTACTCGATCACGCGGTCCATCAATGCATAGGTATCAAAATATGCCGGATACGCCTTCTTAACGCGCTCACGATGTGCATCCATGACCTTTACGCCCTTCTCGAGCACGCCCATCTTACGCAGTTCTTTATATGCGAACTTCACGGTGTCCTTAGCAGACATATTCCAGAATTCATCGCCCTCGTTACAGAAGTACTCGAGGCCGATCCATACGGTATGCTCGGGATCGCGAACGAGGTACGGTGACCAGTTGTTGAAGATCTGGATGCGACCCAGTTTTACACCGACATCCTGAACATAGATCCAGCAGTCCGGAACGATATCACCTAAGGTAGCGATCTTCGTTTCGTTCTTAAGGTTCAGACGGTCTACCAGCAGACCCACCGTTACAAAATCACGATAAGGCAGGCCGTGTGCGATCGCAGCAACGTCTTCCGGTGCATTCGGGATACCGGCAACGAGATCCTTCACAGGCATGGAGGAAAGAACGACGTCAGCCGCCTCCACCATTTCCTTACCATCAGCAATATAGGCAACCCCTGTCACCTTCTTCTTACCATCGATCGTAGCGGTCTTCAGACCGGTCACGCGGCAACCCTTCTGGATGAAACCGCCCATGCGAACGATCTCGTCAGCTACAACTTCCCAAAGCTGGCCGGGACCATACTTCGGATACTGGAATTCCTCGATCAGGGAAGTCTCGACTTTACGGTTCTTCTTTCCGGGGATCGCCTTACCTGCCATGTCCTTCAGAACGGCAACGATGGACAGGCCCTTTACACGCTGGGCGCCCCAATCCGCGGAGATCTCGCTCGGATGGCGTCCCCACAGTTTCTCGGTATAACCCTCGAAGAACATGGAGTACAGTTTCTTACCGAAACGGTTGATATAGAAATTCTCCAGATTATCCTCTTTTTTCTTCGCTACCACACTCTTCATGTAGCTGCAACCCGACTTCATCGTCGTACCGAAGCCCATGTTTTTAATGGTGCTCATCTTAAGAGAGATCGGATAATCAAAGAACTTTTTCTTGTAGTAGATACGGGACACTCTCTGACGAAGCAACATGACGCGGTCTTCCTTCTCCGGATCCGGTCCACCTTCGCTGAGGGTCTTCTCGCGTCCCAGTTTCATGTCGTCAAACGACGGAGCGCCCTGCATCGGCATCATTTCCTGCCACCATTTGCATACTCTCTCATCCTTCGAGAAGAAACGGTGTCCACCGATGTCCATGCGATGGCCGTTATGTACGACCGTACGGGAAATGCCTCCCACCGTCTGGGATTCCTCGAGGACCACGACCTGTGTCGACGGCTCCCTCTTTAACAATTCATATGCGGCGGTGAGGCCGGCAGGGCCCGCGCCGATGATTACAGCTTTACTCATTTTCTCTATCCTTTCCCGGACCAGTCGGTCCTTATGATCCAAACATTATGCGATCACATGCCGATCGCCAAAATAAGTGTCAATACTACAACGCCGAGCGCAATACGATACCAACCGAAAAATGTAAAATTATGACGTTTCACGTAATCCATGAGGAAACGGATCGCGATCATAGATACGAAAAACGCAACGATCATCGAAATGACCAAAAGGAACCAGTTGTAGAAACCGATCGAGCCACCGTTTTCTCCGTCGATATATACGTCCTTCATCGTCTTAAGGAATTTCAGTCCGCTCGCGCCAAACATGGCGGGGATGCCGAGGAAGAATGTGTATTCAGCAGAAACGCGGCGTGTACATCCGAGAAGCATGGCCCCGAGGATCGTAACACCGGAACGCGAGGTTCCCGGGATCAGGGACAGCACCTGGATACAACCGATGAAAAATGCGGTCTCATACGAGAGTTTGAAGAATTTATTGACCGGCTGACGTTCCGGAATGAAATACTTCTCCACCACGATGAAAGCGATACCATATACGATCAAGGTGATCGCGATGATGACGTGCCTGATCTGGTCGTCATGGAAGAAGTCGTGGACCGGTTTGCAAAGCTCATAGAATGCACCGCAGATAGCGATCGGAATGCTCGCGATGCAGACCTTCGCCCAAAGCACCCAAGTCTGGTGTCTCTGTCCCGGTGTCTTCCCCTTCGACCATGGATTCAATTTATGAAAATAGATCACGCAAACGGCCAATATAGCACCGAGCTGGACCAAAACCTCAAACAGATCGCGAATGGGTTTATTCCCATTAAAAGGATCCAAAAACATTTCGGCCAGCATCAAATGTCCGGTACTACTGATGGGCAACCACTCGGTAATACCCTCGATAATTCCCAGGAAAATGACCTGTACAAATCTCCACAATCCGTCAAAAAAATCGGTGATTATAGAGGACGCAAGCATAGGAATACCCGGCATAATCTCTTCCTCCGAACAAAAGGTCTATGTCATTTATGACATAGTTGTTATAATTGTACCACAATTTGCAAAAAAATACAAGTTCGCATCCATGCCCAGGTTTCTTACGATCATTGACCGCAGGAAAATGCCAACCGATCGCGATCAGATAGTCGGCCTTTAAGCAACAAAAAAACTGCCGGATACCGGCAGTTTAACGTTCGTAGCTCGTAGGGGAATCGAACCCCTGTTTCCGCCGTGAGAGGGCGGCGTCTTAGCCCCTTGACCAACGAGCCATAGAAATAAATATGCCGAAATACTTCGCAACGCGGAATATTTCGACAGCGTCTTCTGTTTCGTAGCTCGTAGGGGAATCGAACCCCTGTTTCCGCCGTGAGAGGGCGGCGTCTTAGCCCCTTGACCAACGAGCCATAATAAACAGAAAAATCGAGGCGACGGGATTCGAACCCACGACCTCTGCGTCCCGAACGCAGCGCTCTACCAAGCTGAGCCACACCTCGACGCAAGTGGAAGTATACTACAAATAGCACCTTATGTCAAGCACTTTTTTCAAAAAATATGAAAAGAGCATCACTCGTCCGCTCCGCCTCGCTGAAACGGTTCACGCGGCTCATACCATATCCTCTCATGCTTCAAGCGAAGATATTCCTGATAGGCCTTCTCCAGGATCTGCTTCTCGTTCGGATAGGAAAGAAGGTGATATGCCTCATGGTACTTATAGTACCCGGAATCCTCAAAAAACTCCTTCTGTCTCGGATGGCTGTAAAAGCTATGGCTCTGCATCAAATACCAGTGAACATCCTTATGAACGACCTGGTCATGCACACGAAATGAATAGGAATAAGAACCGATATATCCCATGATGGTACCCTTCGCGCCGGACTCTTCAAAGACCTCGCGCAGCGCGGTCTCCTCATGTGTCTCGCCCTCTTCTACCGTTCCCTTAGGAAATACCCAGCCGTCACTGCGGTTTCCGATCTTCTTATACAGCAGTAAGATCTTACCACGATAAATAACGATACCACCGCAACTTACATTCTTATCCATCCCCGTCGCGCCTCCCGAACGCCCGAACTATGCGAGAAAAGCCCCACGCGGCTTTCCTCCACTCCTACAGTCAAAAACCATTTCTATCTTACCACCCGCTCACAAAAGTGTCAATGCCGTGTTATGCGGTCATTCCCGGTCAGGTCACTTCGCGGTGAAAAACTTTGCCGTGAGTTTACATCCGCTCGCTTCAATGCCCGGTTGTGACCGCATAACTCGGGCGAAACATGCTTCAAGCGGAGGAAATAAAGAACAAAGTAAAAGCCAAGCATTTTTCAAGTATGCAGGAAGAAAGTATCACGATCTGTAAAGCCAGTCAAGGCAACCGCCTTCGGCGGTGCTACGCAGCCTTGACAAGTCTTTACAGATCGTGATATGCGGTAATCAAGAACGATATAAGCCGGCTAACGCCGACTATATCGGCCAATGAATAATGTCTATATAACTTCGATCCCCCATGAAGCTTAATCTCCTCGCCCGGCGTATTTGACAATGAGCCGCACCCTCCCTCCGCCGAGACGCCTGCTTCGAAATGTCGCGCGTGTATCAAAGGGGACGGTACCTTTTGGCGCTTTTACGTGGGGTACGCAGACCTGGGCTGTAGGAAAATCCCAACTGTGACCGGGCATTGGAACGAGCGGATGAAAAACGCCGCCAGAGTGAGGCCAGATAAGGGGCATAAAGTCGGTCTCCGAGACCGGCTTTTGCGCGAGCTGAGGTCGTTTTCATCGGAAAACGGCCGAAGTCGAAGCGGGCACCCTTATATGGCCGATCTCTGGCGGCAAAGTTTTTCACCGCGAAGTGACCTGACCGGCAACGGTTGGGATTTGACGAAAGATGAGGGCCGCATAAAGCAAAAAAATGTGTCAAAAGGTACCATCCCTTTTGACACACTTTGACTCTTTATTTAATTCCGAAGCAGGCGTCAAGCACTTTTTTCGCCACAGGTGCGGCTTGTTGTCCGCCGGATCCTCCGTTTTCGATAAATACGGCTACGGCGATGATCTTTCCATCCTTTTCTCCGAACCCGGTATAGATCGCGTGCGTTGCCGGATTTCCTGAGATGAACTGTGCTGAACCGGTTTTGCCGCCGCTGATATAGTCGGTGGACTTCGCTTCGTAGCCGGTGCCTTCTTCTACCACATAGCGCAGTGCGTCCTTCAGAACGGCCGCTTCGCTCTCGCTCATGCATTGCCCGTTCAGGATCTCGGTCGGATAACGTTTGATCAACGAGCCATTTTCGTTAAGAACGGCTTCCAGGTAGCGGGGCTTCATAAGTTTGCCTCCGTTTGCGATCGCAGCCGTCAGCATCGCACTGTGCATGGGGCTGATCTGCACACCCGCCTGACCGATTCCGGTCATAGCGATCTGAGCTAGCGTCATCTTGTCACCGATCTTTGCGGCGGACAATGCCATCGGCAGCGAAGGAACCTCGGGCACCTGGCCATCGGCCGCGTGCTCCTTAAACAGACGGCGATTAAAGCCGAGTCCACTCATGGTCGAATTGAATTCGGTAGCAGAAACACGTAGCGCCAGGTCTGCATAAAAACCATTGCAGGACTCACCGAGAGCCTTCTTATAGTCGACTATACCATGATGTTTTTCATCTGAGCAATGCAGCTCGTACGTGCCTTCTGCCTCACTGATGATCGAATAAATGTTATTGCAATCATAAGTCATGGTCGCATAGTAATCGGGGAATTCCCGCATGTAAGCGAGCAGGACCAACGGTTTAAAGGACGAACCCGGCGGATAGAGGCCGGACACCGCGCGGTTCAGGAAGAAGCTCTCTTTCGCTAAGGCGGCTTCATCATAATCCGCGTAGATCTGCGCTACTTCATTCGGATCGAAATCCGGGAGAGAGACCATGCAAAGCACATCGCCGGTCTTCGCATCCAGAGCCACCACTGCCCCCTGCCGTCCGGCCAGAGCCTCGTATGCAGCATTCTGTGCTTCCGGCAGGATCGTCGTCTGCACGGAATATCCCTTCGGTTTATCACCCGAAATATCATTTTTGATCTGCTCGAATAAGCTTTCATCCGCTTTGAGAAGGTAATAATCAGCCAGGTTTTCTACGCCTGTCTTACCCTGCTCGATCTGTCCTGTAAAATGCGCGTATAAGCGTCCCTGCGGATAGATGCGCTCGTCCTTTTGGGTAGTCGCCAAAACGATTTTATCCGCCGCAAGGATATCGCCGCGGATCACACTGTCCTCAAGCGCCTTCAGGCGAACAGCATTGTACGAGTTGTTCAAAATGCCCGAGTTCGCACCCAGGATCACATAGATAAGATAAACGGCCAATGAAAGGAAGGCGACACTATGGATCGTGAAAACAGCCAGGAAGGCAGTAAGGCCTCTCTTTTTGCGGGGCGGCTGCTCCGCTTCCGCTTTCGACACATTTTTCACACGCTTCTTCTCGCGTTTGGGCGCCTCGGTCTCTTTTGAAGTCACCATCTCCTCGATGCCTTCGACCGTATATTCAACTTCTTCGTAGTTTTTCTTCTTACGACCCTTCTGCTTCCGGAGCGCATTTTCCTCCGGATCATCCGCGCTCGCTATAGCCGCGCGGGTCTCCTCCAGTTCCGATTCCAGATCGCGCAGCCGCATCTCATCCCGCTCACGCTTACGCGACAGGATCGTGATGCCCTGAACGATGGCTAACAGGAAGAACGTCGACGAGATCGAGGATCCGCCGTAACTGATAAATGGCAATGTAACGCCGGTATGCGGGATCATCTTGATCACGCCGCCGACCGTCAGGAAGACCTGCACGCCGTACATGGATGCAAGGCCGACCGCCATCAACTTATAAAACCGGTTCTTCATGGTGATCGAGGTCGCCAGGATCGACAATAGCAGACACAGGCAGATCAGGATCACGCAGATGCCGAAGATACCGCCCATCTCCTCACAGAGCGCAGAGAACGGAAAATCCTTCTCTACGACCGGGATCTTCGTCGGATTACCCAGACCCAGTCCGGTGCCTAAGAAGCCACCGGTCATAATGGAGAACAGCGACTGGGTGATCTGATAGCCGTCCGTATCGATCACGGACCAAGGATCGCGCCAATTAACGATACGCACCTGTACGTGCGAGAACAGTTTGACGATATACTTTGCAAGCCCTCCGGTCGCCCCGCTCTGGCTCACCTTCAGGAACAGGATGTAAGTCGGGATCATGACGAGGACTGCGCAACCCAAAATGATCAGCGACGGCTTCACACTGCGCGTCGCAAAACAAAGCAGGAAGAGGTAGGCGATGAAGAAGATCACCGCGCATCCGATGTCCTTCGACAGGACCAGGATGCCGACATGCGCCATGACTGCCACCAGGGACAGCATGATCTTCTTCGTTGTTACATTGTGTCTGAGCATCAAAGCAAGCAACAGGATGTAACTCAATTTGACAAATTCGGATGGTTGGATGTCGATGCCGAAAATACGAAGCGACAGACTCGCGCCGTAGACGACATTGCCCCGGATAAATACGATGCCCAGGGCGCCGAGACCTACAAAGCCCAACACCAGAGCCAGAACGCGCGTGATCTTCGCCTTCGAAATGACGTAAGGGATGGCCAAGGATACCAGAGCCGCGAGGCAGGCGTAGAAAAACTGCCTCTGCGCCTTATCGAACGAAAGGCGGGTCAGGATCGCGAGGCCGATGACCAGTAGCATCATCATATGCCCCAAAACCGCCAGATTACTGTCCTTATAAAGCAGGCGGTGCAGGATCAAAAACAACAATAGGAAGCCGACCTGCTCCAAGTAAAAGAACAGGTAGCTCGTGTCCTGAACGCGGACCAGAATAGACATGTTCATCAGGAAATGCATGACGAAGATCAGCGTATTGTGGAACCAGAAACGCAATTCCTGGCGACGGCGGTTACGAACGGACAACAATTCAAAGCTGCTGATCGTGTAGATCACCAGCAACAGGATGCACAGATATTTACATAACTGGATACTTCCCTGAATGGTTGTCATAAAACGCCTCTCTTAAAATGCCCCCTGGTAAATGCATATTCTTCGGATGTCATGCCCGGCTCCTCAGATGCCCGGCCCAGAAGTCCGAATCGTGTCAGGATCTGCCGCGTCTGCGCAGCATCCTCCACGGAAAAATACAGCCGCAGTTCGGACAGTTCGCCCTGCTCCCGATATTTCATCTGCTCCTCATGCATCGAAATGGGCAGGCTGTTGTAAATGATATTATAGCAATATGTGCACACACAGCGTGTCGGAAAGAGCACGCCCATTCGGTCCTTGAGATAAACGACCGGAAGGTTTTTACAACCATGTGTGGACTTCTGCAGACAGTTCGCCGAGATCATCATGGGCACGCGGCCGTAGATCATCCAGGCACTGCCCTTTAGGCCGCGGTCCGATATCTGCGCCTCATTCAGTTCCAGCGGTACCGTGTCCCCGGCGCAGCCCATGGCCGACAGTTCGGCGCGGGCTTCTTTTTGGAATGTGTAGAGGCTGTGGTCTGCATAGACCGGCGCCTCGGGAAAGGTCTCACGTGCCCAGACGAAGCCTTCCAGATTCCGCGCGAGCATGCCGTTTCGGCAAATGCTCTGCACGCTCTCATCCCTGCATAAACGCACGAATGCATGCAAATTCCCACGCATCATATGCGGCAGGGCCAGGCGCAGCTCTTTATTATGCGACTGCGCTTCCCTTCGAAGCTGCTCCGCATTCTGTTCGGTGAGCAGAAATGGTTCCAGGTAAACGACTGACAGTTCCGGTCCGCTTTTCATAACAGCATCCCACTGCGCCTTATCGGACACTACGGCTGCGTAATGGGTCGGCGAAACATCCACCGGATCCGGACAAACGGAATCCGGATCCGCAGATACCGTAGTCTCGCTGTCCGTCCTGTGATAATGATCCAGGATCGCGTCCTTCAACGTAGCAAAAAGCTGCCTGCGCAGTTCATTGACCGCTCCCATCGGATAAAACAGATCCGGATCGATCTCGCAGTCTTCCTCGGGGATCGTGACGATAAACGGAAACTCTCCCGCTTTCTTAATGTTCTCTATAATACGTTCAGCCGGTGTAGGCGCCTTCTGCGCCTGCTCACAGACCGCACCGGAAACCGAAACTTCTATGTCGTCTGCACGTGCCGTAAGCACTGCTGCCTCACCTACACGAAAGCGAGCTGCGACCGTGATAGGCCGCTTCGCCTGCTCCTTAATGAAATGCTCGCGAATGTACTCCGTCCACGGTTCATTTTCCGTACGGATCGGCGGCGCCTGCAACGTGATCATGCTCTTATCATTATGACGGTTGAAATAACCATCGGTAAAACCGCTACGGGAAAACAGGTCCGCGAGACGCTTGCGGTCCTCCGGATCCACGCGGTAGGCGTCCCTGCCCTTCTGCAGGTACAGGTCCATGTATTTGCGGTAAATGGCCGTCACACCGGCCACATACTCCGGCTTCTTCATGCGTCCTTCGATCTTAAAGGACATAACGCCGGCATCGATCAGGTCCGGAAGCAAATCGATCGTGCACAGATCCTTCGGACTGATAACGTAACCATCCTTCTGTCCGGGGAGTTCCTGCTTTCCATCTGCGTCAGCGCAGACACGGTAGGCCAGACGACACGGCTGGGCACAACGCCCGCGATTACCGCTGCGACCGCCCAACATGCTCGAAAGCAGGCAGGCTCCGGAATAACAATAGCAAAGTGCACCATGGATGAAACACTCGACCTCCAGGCCGGGGATCGCACAAATGGCGCGGATCTCTTCCAAAGACATTTCGCGGGCAGGTACCACGCGAGAAGCACCGAGGCTCTGCATCTGCTTCGCGCCCGCTGCCCCTGTGATCCCGGCTTGCGTGCTTATATGCAAAGAAAGACCCGGAAAATGCTCCCTCACATAGCGAAGCACACCGAGATCCTGAATGATGACGCCATCCAATCCACGCTCATAATAAGGGCGCAAAAACGCGTCCAACTGACGTTTAAGCTCCCTTTGTGTAAGCAGTGTATTAACGGTCAAATATACTTTTTTGCCGAGCAGATGCGCCCGATCGATCGCTTCCAAAAGTTGCTCGGGGTCGGGGTTCTCTGCATATGCGCGGGCGCCGAAACGGTCCCCGCCGACATAGACGGCGTCCGCTCCGGCGGCAAATGCCGCTTTCATGGCGTCAACGCTTCCCGCCGGCGCCAAAAGTTCTGTCATACCTGACGATCTGTTCATAAGCGAACGCGGCCCGTCAAATGCCGCCGGCCAGTTTCTTTTCCAGCTCTTCGATCTTAAGTTTCTTCTCTACCACTTCATGCTTCAAAGCGTAGAGATCCTTATCCTGTCGTATCATCGTCTCCTGCATCTCATGATACTTATCACGCAATTTAAAATAATCATCCGCTATATTAAGCTGAAGCATGACATTCTGCATATCGGGGCTCTGCCGTAAGAATCCGGGCTGCTCCTTCAGCTCCTGCAGTCTACCGTTGATGTAGGCCGCCACCTTCTGCAGATAATCGGCTTCCTCAAACCCGGTCAATGAATATACCTTGCTGTTAATGATAACGTCAACCGTCTTCTTTTCCATGATTAGATCCTTTCGTGAAACGTGAAACGATATTTGTTATATCATACCACATCTTGTAGTTTTTGTCAATCGGGAGCACAATTTTCCCGCAAAAAGCTACGGAATGTGACAGTGGGGACGGTTCTTTCTGTCACATCTCCTTCAGGTTCTCGGGAACCGCATATCCCATGTGCTCGAACGCCCGACGGGTCGCAACACGGCCGCGAGGGGTACGTTGAAGCAAGCCATTCTGGATCAAGTATGGCTCGTATACTTCTTCGAGTGTTCCTGCATCCTCACTGATCGCTACACCTAGAGTCTCAAGTCCGACAGGGCCACCGCCAAACTTAGTGATGACACATTCCAAGATACGTCTGTCTTCAATATCAAGCCCCATTGTATCGACATTCATCAGATCCAATGCGTTCTTTGCGACCTCGGTAGTGATCTTACCGTCATACTTGATATCTGCAAAATCTCTTGCTCGTTTTAACAGGCGGTTTGCAATACGAGGGGTTCCCCGGGAACGCCGAGCCAATTCCATAGCTCCTTCCACGCTAAGATCACATCCCAAGACACGAGCAGAACGCATCAGGATAAGCACCAATTCATCCAGTGTATAGTGTTCCATACGATGAGTGATCCCGAAACGATCTCGTAAAGGTGCAGTCAGCAGACCCGCCCGGGTCGTAGCGCCGATCAACGTAAACTTGGGTAGATCAATACGTATCGATCGAGCTTCGATTCCTTTTCCAAATGTGATATCAACAACAAAGTCTTCCATCGCCGAATACAGAAATTCTTCTACTTGACGCGGAAGACGATGGATTTCATCAATAAACAGAACATCGCCTTTTTGCAACTGGTTCAATACATTGACAAGATCGCCGGGTTTGTCTATCGACGGGCCGGAAACTGTATGCATTTTTGTATTCATCTCGTTTTTGATCACGCCTGCCAAGGTTGTTTTTCCCAGACCGGGCGGGCCGTACAAAAGGACATGATCCAACGCGTCGTTTCGCATTTTAGCCGCTTTAATGTAGATGGAGAGCATCTCTTTGAGAGACTCCTGTCCCATAAATTCGCTCAGCGATTGGGGGCGAAGAAAGTTTTCTTCCTTTGCATCTTCCTCTGTGATGCCGGTAGTTATGATCCGTCTTCCCATGTTCCACCTCTATCGAATATTGCGTAATGCAGCTTTGAGCATGGTCGATTCATCTTTGGAATCCTCCTCAGAAACCGCCCTCACTGCTGCCAATGCCTGAGAGTTCGAGTAGCCCAAACTGGTCAAAGCCTGCATAACATCTTTAGCTACATCGGAGATCGCTCCGTTCGATCCGGCCCCTGCCGAATTCATTGAAGAGTCAGAAACACCGATCATATCTTCGATGTTTACCTTATCCGAGAGCTCCAGAATGATCTTCTGCGCCGTCTTCGCTCCGATGCCCGGCGACTTCGCGATGATCTTTGCATCGTTTGCGACGATCGCCATACGCAGCTGCTCCGGAGTCATCGAACCGAGGATCGAAAGTGCTCCCTTCGGTCCGATCCCGCTGACATTGATCAGCAGTTTGAATAATTCCAGGTCCTTCTTCGAAGCAAAGCCGTACAACTGCATGGCGTCCTCACGCACGTGCAGATAGGTGTGGATCTTCACACGGGAACCGACCTGCGGTAATGCCCCGATCAATGAGACCGGAACACCGATATAATAGCCGACGCCTCCACAGTCCACAACGATACCGTCCGGACATTTCTCTGCCAGTTCTCCTTCGATAAAAGCGATCATCCTGTTACCTCCAATATGTACGTAATGCTATACACTCCTTGTAATTTTATCATATTTTCACCGTGATTTGCAAGCCAAATTCACGAAAGCCGCCCTACTTATGTTTGAAACTCAGCGCTTTTTGTGCTAAAATGTTACTGATCGGTTTGCATATGCAAACCAACTGTGAATAACAACGAAATCGAGGACTCTTTCATGAAATATATTCATCGGCCGCTCACGCAGGACCCTGCGCTTTCGGCCATGTTGCCGGCAGCTTCGCCCGACCTCTTTTATCTGGATATCGAAACGACCGGCCTGCGCGCGGATGACAGCTACCTGTACCTCATCGGTACGGCTTGCTTCGAGTCCGATGAAAACGGAAACGGTCGCTGGATGTACCATGCATGGTTCGGTTTTGAGATGCTCGATGAACAGAAGATCCTCCGTGAATTCCTCAAATTTGCCGGCAGTTTTAAGAAGTGTATCTCCTTCTCGGGAAAACGTTTTGATGTCACCTATCTGTCCCGTTGCATGCATCAATATTACCTGGATACTTCGTCCTATTCCGATCTGGAATTTGATGACTATGTGACGCTTTTGCGTCCGATGCAGAATCTGCTCAGCATTTCGAGATCCAGACTCGGCGAATGGGAGGAACGCATCGACCGAAAGCGTGCGGATGCAAGCTGCTTTTTAAGCGGCGGCGAAATGTCCGCGCTCTTCCAGAATGCCCCGCGCCCCATCCCGGACGAAGTGATCGAGGCGCTCCTGCTTCACAATATGTGCGACCTGCAGAGCCTGGTGCTTTTGAAGCGTCTGCTCTCCTTCGGCGACCTGACCGAAAAACCGATCGAATTCACCGTAACGAACCATGGATCGTTCTTAACACTCACCGGCATTCTGGAGAAGCCTGTGCCCGTCCCGATCCATCGTTTCAGTGGGGATTATGAATGCAGGTTCATCGACAGGGAAGTCCTGCTCACCGTATATGAAAGCACTGAGGATTGCAAATTATTCTTTCCCGACTATCGCAACTATGTGATCGTCCGCGGGGAAGACGGCGTCCTCCACAAAGATCTCGCATCGCTCATTCCAAAAGAGCTGTGCAAAAAAGCAACGCCCGAAACCTGCTATCAAACAGTTTCCGGACGTTTCCTTCCGATGCCTCTGATCCCCGTCTCCTCCGGCAAATGTCTCCCGGATGACGAGGGTGCTTATACCGTTTTGCAGCGAAGCTTTATCGCCACATGCGGCTATGTGCGCGTTCAGGACGCGTATAACGACCTTTCCGCCTACGGGCGTGAATTCTTACGTCGCATCCTGCAAAGCGCGGAATAAGGGCATTTAAGCGTTATTTCGCGTATACCATGCGCTCCGGATGATCTTCGATCCCGGTGAGGACCTCTTCCAGATACCGTTTGGACCAGAAACGTGCCATAGGCAGGTTCATGTCCAGGTAGTTGCCGCAGTCACGCGGCGCAGCGCCGGGCACATCGCCCTCGAAGGTCGACATAAACGTATACATCTCCCGAAGAAGCGGCGCGATCTGTGCGGGCGTCTCCTCTCCGGCCAGGATCAAATAAAAACCCGTTCTGCATCCCATCGGTCCGAAATAGATGACCCGGGATGCATATTCTTTATGGTTACGTAAAAAGGTAGCGCCCAGATGCTCCATGCAATGTACCTCAGCGGTATTCATGACGGGCTCATAGTTCGGTCGCGTCATGCGCAGATCATAAGTCGTCAGGGTTTCGGCACCCACGTGATCGATCCTCGAAACGTACACGCCGGGGATCAATGTCAGATGGTTGACTTCAAAACTCGGGATCTTCTTCATTTTGACTCCTTCTCGTCCTCTGTCGCAGTCTCTGCTTCCGAGGACATTCTTTCTTTTATCGCGCCGTTCATTTCCCGACGGCGGTAACGGGGCTGGAGATATTTCGACGAAAGCAGCACCAACAGGTACGCGATCGTCACCTGGAACAAAAGGCTCATGATAAGCCAGTGCCGGGCGATCGGCGAGTCTGCGGCCAGGTGGGTCGTGCTCTCCAGATACGATATAAATGAGGCTTCCGCGCCGAACCGCATCTTCAGCAGACATACGACGGTAAGCAGCGGATTCATCAGCATGGCCAATGTATAAGCGAACGTGGCAGGACGACCGCCGCTCGAGCCGATGAGCTCAGGCGTCAGACGGACGAGCATCAAAGGCAGGATACACAGTCCCAGCAGGACGATATATGTACAAAGCGTCGCAGGTACGGAACGCTTGATCCACGCCGAGAACAGCAGGCCGATGCTTCCCAGGAAGAACGAAACGACCAGCATGACGCCGAAACTGGCGATCATATCAAACGCGGAAAAACTGCCGAATACATTGACCAGGGACAGGATCGGCAAGGTCGAAATCAGGATCATCAGGATGGTCTTCATCATCGCCAGCAATTTACCGAAAACGATGGTCTTCGGCGTAAGCTGGGTGGTCAGCATCAGATCAAGCGTCTGGTGCTCCCTCTCTCCCGCGATCATACTTCCGGTCAATGTCGGAATGATGAAAAACAGAAGCACAAATTCCAACATGATGAGCAGACAGTATAGCAGGCGGATCGAGTTGTATGCAAGTTCATTGTCCGACATCGAACTGGCGGCATCCTCCTGGAAAAACAGTTCCAAAAAGAGTCGCTCGAGCGGTTGTGCCTCCTCGAAGAAAGCGAGGAATACAAAACCGGATAAAGCCAGTACCAGATTAAAACCGATGATACTGAGGATCAGTTTCGGGGAGCGCATGTTGGCACGCACTTCCCGCTTCAGAACAGGATTTTTCTGCATCACACATCGCCTCCCGTCTTACGTTTTATGAATGTCTCGAAGTTCTCTTCCTCTCGCAGGAAGGAAACTACGGGGACGCCGGCCTGCACCAGGGCAGACAGGATCTTCGCCTCGACATCTGAGCTGTTATCCACGATCACGTGTAGAAGATTCTTATCTGCCGAGACCGCACGGACACTGTCGGCGTGGTCCAGGACTTCGATGGCCCGGTCCGTCATTCCGGACAGGCGGATCTTTATCGGCCGGTCCCTCCGGGACTGCTTCAGGAAGTACTCCATACTCCCCTGCTCTTTCATCGTACCGCCTGCCATGATACCGAGGTCCGTACAGAACTCGGTCAATTCGGTGATCATGTGCGAACTGATGAGAATGGTCGTCCCCTGCGCAGACAGATCGCGGATCACATCGCGCAGTTCGAAACGGTTCTTCAGATCGATGCCCTTCATCGGGTCATCGAGGATCAAAAGACGCGGATAGTTCAGCATTGCGCGGGCAATGCATAACCTCTGCTTCATACTGGAAGAAAGGTTGTCGACATAAACGCCTTCCCTGCCGATCAGGCCAACCATCTCCAGCGCATTGCTGATGCGACGGCGTGCCAGATAGCCCTCCAGTCCGGAGGCTTCCGCGAAGAATGTCATATACTCACGGACCAGCAGGTTCTCATAGAGACCAAACGAATCCGGTACATAACCGATGTAGTGGTAGATCTCCGACGGCTTTTCAGCCGCGTCCAGACCGCAGATCGAGATCGTGCCCGAATCTGCGCGCAAGAGGCCTACGATGATACGGAGGGCCGTAGACTTTCCGGAGCCATTCTCTCCGACCATTCCGAAAACATGGCCCGCATTTACGGAGAAGGAAAGATCCGTCAGCGCTCGAAAACTGCCGAAGCTCTTATTCACTTTTTCGACCTTTAAGATCGGTTCAAAACTCTCAGCCACGATCGGCGCCTCCTTTCTCCATAAGGGTTTCGCAAAGACCCCTCTTACTTCTCAATGATCTTAAATCTTACAAACGAGGATTTTATCATCTCGGCTTCGCGGGTAACGATCGCCGCATCCTCGCCCTCTTCTTTATATACTTCGATCGCGAAGTTTCCTTCGCTGAAACGATATGCATGCGCCTTCAGGTAAGACTCCAGCATCAGAACTGCATTGTCCGAGATATCCAGGTTCGGATAGTTCCGGGCGAGCCAGTTTACATAAATGGGCAGGATCTCATCCGTGCCTCCGTCGAAGATCGAGGAATCCGCCCCTTCGGGAACGCCGTCGCTCATTTCGAGCACGAACAGCGGTTCGCCACTCTTCCCTTCGATCAGGTTCGTTGTCATATTCGACATAAAGCGGAACAGACCGGACTGCCTTTTACCGATCAGCACATGTGCTTCTTCTCCCGACACGGAATACTCCATCGAATACGCGGACTGATCCGGTTTATGATCCCATACCGAATAGGTGTCCGAAGTCTCGGGCGCGCCCGAGGATATAAGGCGGAACGCGTCCTCAGTCGGCAGATAGACCGACGCTTTTTTATTATAAAGGGTCTGCAGAGTCAAATACTTCTGTGTGACCTGGAGACTTCCGTAGGACTCTTCGACCGACAATAGCGAACTATGCGGAAGACTCATACGGGATTTGGCTCCCAAAATATAGATCAAAACGGCAAATGCAGCTGCCAGCAAGAGGATCGTGCCCTGCAGGTAGTAGTGCTTGCGTATCCTTCGAAGCAACAGATAGGCCGCCGGCAATGCCAGGAAAATGTAGATCAGGATGATCAGCATGTAGCGGCGAAACGAAGGGATGCCGAAGCGCCAGGAAGGAAGCTCCTCAAAGATCTCCTCCTGATAATCCGAAAGGTCTTTCATGTCCAGCGTACGGTCCGCGATCGGATCGGGCAGATTATAGAGGACTGAACGAAGCATGCTTCGGATCTGATTCGGGAAATATACATAACCCGAAAAATAGTCGTAATCATAGGTGTAGATAACGCCGTCTCCGAGCAGGTAATAGTTTCCGGAGATCGTACTGAAGCGTGTGAAATCACGTTTTTTCACGCTGTCTATCATCAACTGGCCCAGTCTCAACTCACGGTTCTTATCAACGACACCGCCGACGACGAGGATACCGCCTTGGGCCGTCCAGTTGATCAGGTTTTGGATCACTTCGGGCGTATACACATCCAGATAATCATCCGACAGATACAAGATGTCATAACACAGGATCGACGAGATATCGCTGCCGATGGTCTTCGGGTCCACAAAATAAGCCTGCACATCGGTGAGTAAGGTGTCTCTTTCGTATGCAGAGATCTCAAAGCGGGACTCCGAACTGATCAAGGCCTGACCGACCAGACCGAGGACCAGTTCCTTACGTGTCGCACCTCGTAAGGATGAGGAAAACGGATAAAACCGGGAAAACAGGACCTCTCCGCTCTTCGAACGGAATTGGAGCAGGATCCGCATGTTCGAACCGATATGCACCGGAAACGCAAATAAGGCCGTGTGCGTAAGCCCGGCCGTAATATCGATCTCCTGTGAATACAATAGATAACTTCCGGCATCCTGGCAGACGGTCACGTCCAGCCATCCGGAATAATCCTTTTCGCTGCTTTTTGCGGTGATGGTAAGGGGCAGGTACGACCCTTCGTACATTTCGCGGACCTGCGGCAACTCGACCTTAAAATCCAGGTCGGCTGCATCCGCCGCGTGAAGCACGGTCGGCCGAAACCATACACACAGGATCAGGAACACCAGACTCGCCCAAATGACTACTCTGCCATTTCGGCTCAGGCGTCCGCGTCCGGATGTATCCCTACACATCCTCCACGGGCAGATTTCCGAGTTCGTCATTGTGTTCCCCCTGGAAAAATAACTGTTCTTCTTCCGTGATATGCAAACGAAGGCGCACGGTAAAGGTGGTACCGTTTTCCAGGTCGCTCTCCACCTCGATGCTACCGCCGTGCAGATCCACGATCGTCTTAACGATCGCCAGTCCCAGTCCGGTACCGCCGGTCGTCGTAGCGCGGGATTGCTCCACGCGATAGAATTTATCAAAAATAAACGGAAGTTCCTTCTCCGGAATGATGTGTCCGAAGTTTGTGACTGCGATGGTTACATAGTCACCGCCGCCATAATGGACATGGACCCGAAGCATCTTACCGTCGGCTCCGTATTTCGTCGCATTATTGATCAGGTTCTCAAACAGTCGCGCAATCAGGTCGCCGTCCGCATCGATGATCAAAGAATTCACATCGGTGCGGAAATCGCACTCGAGATGCTTTTCTTCAAAAACGGGATAGAACTCATCGACCATCTGCTCCATGAGTTTCGCGATGTCGATCTTCGAGAGATGGACCGCCATACGGCCGTAGCTCATCTTCGTCAGGCCGAACAGTTCTTCGATCAACTGCTGCAAGCGCTTCGCCTTATCACGGGCAATGCGAGTATACTGGAGGCGGGTCTCGTCATCGATCTTGTTTTTATTATCCGCGCACAACAGTTCGAGGTACCCCAGAATCGAAGTAAGCGGGGTACGAAGGTCATGCGCCACGTTCGTGATCAATTCGTTTTTACTCTTCTCGGAAGCATGTTCGCGCTCGATCAGCATACGCAGGTCTTCGGTCAATGCATTCAGCGCTGCCGCCATGTAGGACAGTTCGTCGTCGCCGAGCACCGGCACCTTCACGGACAGATCGCCGCCGGAAATACGCTTCATCGCATTCGCGATATCCTTAACATAAGCGCTCTGGTTGTACTGAAAGAGAAAAAAGACCAGCACAAAAACGCCGATACCGATCGCCGTTATCAGCCACATCGCCAGTTTCTGAACATTGGACGGATTGATCAGACCGTCTTTTCCGCCGATCCACAACAATGCATCCGTGATCGCTCCCATGTAGTAAATGAGAACGAAGGAAACGATCAGGGAGATCACGGCGCCGATCGCGATGTTGATCACGATCTTACCGCGGAAACTCCGCTTCATATCTTCTCTCATAATCCGACCTACTTCTCGATCTTATATCCGACTCCCCAAACGGTGGTGATGATCTTCGTCTGAAGTTTATCCTCCTGGAGTTTACCACGCAGACGACGGATGTGGACCATGACGGTGTTATTTGCCTCGTAGGCCTTCTCTTTCCATACATGCTCGAAGATCTCATCCGTGGAAAATACACGTCCTGCGTTCTCGGCGAGAAGGAACAGGATATCAAACTCGATGGGTGTGAGTTTGATCTCTTCATCGTACAATGTAACCTCACGGGTCGTCTTATCCATGACCAGACCGCGAACCTCGATCTTTGTGACCTCATCCGCGTCGTCCTTCGTATTCTGCGGGTTCAAAAGTGTATAGCGGCGCAGCTGCGACTTCACACGGGCGGTCAATTCGAGCGGGCTGAACGGCTTCGTAACATAGTCGTCCGCTCCGTTTCCGAGACCAACGATCTTATCGATCTCCGTCGACTTCGCACTGATCATGATGATCGGGATGTTATTCGTCTCACGGATGGTCTTACACATCTCCAAGCCGTTCATTCCGGGCATCATGATATCCAAAAGCGCCAGCTGGATGTTTTCCTTCTCGAGGATGGCGAGACCCATGCGGGCACTCGTAGCTTTAAATACATGATAACCCTCGCTGACCAGATAGATCTCCACCAGATCCGCGATCTCCTTCTCATCATCAACAACCAGAATATTCTCTCCTGCCATTGCATTTTCCTCCGTAATTTCCTTCTATCAGGATCGTACTTTCTATATCATAACATATATTAAACAGTTTTTCCTTACTCTTTTCTTACAAGTTCCGAAATGCCATTTATCGCTGAAATGTTCAAAAATTGTTCAAAATTTTATCATGGTATGTTCAATAATACCCTTTATACTAAAGGCATAAGATAAATCAAGTAAGCGATTATATCGAATTACTTTTTGATTTTTTCATAATAGGCCGGTGGCTAACACCTGCCGGCCCTCCTCCTTTTATAGATATAAACATAATCCATTACTGCAAATCTGAAGCGGGTGCGAAGGCACCCGCTTTTGTTGTGCGGTTCTTAAGGTCACAAACCGTGTGCGAGCACACGGTTTGTGACCTTTTCGAACCTTGTATCATACCCCACTCTTGGGCTTAAACGTATGGGAAGCGGTTCCCTCTTCTTCTTTTTTGATCTCTTTTTCTTTCTGCGTAGCTTCCTTGCAGAAATATTCCTGTGCGATCACTTTTGTCTTTCCGCGTGCAGTTACGCGTTCATAACTGCCGTCCGGCAGCATTCTCCGCGCCTTTCCGTTATCCGAAAGCAGGACGTCCATCACGGACAATGTCCGCTTTTTAAGTTTCTCATCCTCCACGGGGAACAGGATCTCCACGCGACGATCCAGGTTACGAGGCATCCAGTCGGCGCTCGACATATAAACCTCTTCCGAATTATCGTTGTAGAAGCAGAATATGCGGCTGTGCTCGAGGAAATTACCCACGATGGAAATGACCTCGATATTCTCGGACAGACCGGGAACTCCCGCCTTCAGACAGCAGATACCGCGAACGACCAGTCTGATCTCCACGCCTGCGGAGCTGGCCTCATAGAGCGCATCGATGATCTCCTGGTCACATAGGGAGTTCATCTTTGCGAGGATGCGTGCCTTGCGGCCTTCCAGCGCATGATTCGTCTCACGGCGGATCAGATACAGGAAGCGCTCGCGCATCCAGTGCGGCGCCAGCACGAGCTTATTCCAAGTCATCGGCTCCGAATATCCGCTCAGCATGTTAAAGACCGCTGTCGCATCCTCACCGATCGCATAGTTACATGTAAACAGCCCCATGTCCGTGTACAGTTTTGCAGTCTGGTCGTTGTAATTACCGGTGCCCAGATGGACATAACGGACGATACCTTCCTCCTCGCGGCGCACAACGAGCGTGATCTTACTGTGCGTCTTCAGGCCGACCAGGCCATAGATAACATGACAGCCCGCATGCTCCAGCATACGTGCCCAGTTGATATTATTTTCCTCGTCGAAACGGGCCTTTAATTCCACCAAAACGGAGACCTGCTTACCGTTGTCGGCAGCGCGGGCCAATGCAGCGATGATGGGCGAGTTTCCGCTGACGCGGTATAAGGTCTGCTTGATCGCCAGAACGTCCGGATCCTCAGATGCCTTACGTACGAACTCTACGACCGGATCGAAGGTCTCGTACGGATGATGCATCAGGATGTCGCCCTTCTTGATATTCTCGAAGATATCCAGTTTCGGATCGATCATCGGGGATTTTTTCGGAACGAAAGGCTTATTCCGCAGGTGGTCGAATCCGGCGAGGGAACTGAGTTTCATCAGGAACGTCAGATCCAGCGGACCAGAGAGCGCGTATACCCATTCGGACTTCAGGGACAGTTGCTTCTGCAACGTCTTTAGGAGCCGCTTATCCATGCCGCTCTGCACTTCCAGGCGGATGGCGCGTCCCCATTTACGTTTTTTGATCTGTCGGGCGATCTCCTCCAGGAGGTCCTCCGCCTCTTCTTCCTCCAGATCCAGATCCGCGTTACGCGTGATGCGGTAAGGATATGCGCAGACTACGTCGTAGTTCAGGAACAGTTTGTCGATGTTCTGCTCAATGATCTCCTCCAGCAGCACAAAACGCGCTGTTTTCTCGGAAGACAGCGGGATCAGACGCGGCAGACCGGACGGCACCTGCACGGTCGCAAACTCCAGCTCGGCTTCCGTCTCCACCGCTTCTTTATTCTTTTTCTTATTCTTCGTTTTTATAAGCGTAGGCACGCCGACCTTCGGTGAAAGAAGCGCCGCGATATTCAGGCTCTTATTTCGGATCAGCGGGAAAGGGCGCGATGAATCCACGGCCATCGGCGTAAGTACCGGATAGATCTCCTCGGCAAAAAAACGCTCGGTATACTGCTTCTCCTCTGCCGTCAGATCCTCATATTGCGTGATCAGTTCGATCTTTTCTTTTTCCAGTGCAGGCATCAGTCCGCGGTTGAAGGTCTGGTATTGACCGTTCATGAACGTATGCGTCGCCTGCCCGATCAGTTCGAGCTGCTTGCCGACTTTGTAGCCTGCGATGTCCGGCTTATCATATCCCACTTCGCGCATATCGGTCAATGAACCGACGCGTACCATAAAGAACTCATCCAGGTTGGACGCTGTGATGCTTAAGAATTTCAGGCGCTCCAAAAGCGGCAGGCTTTTGTCTCTGGCCTCGCCGAGTATGCGGTCATTAAATTCCAACCAGCTCAGTTCACGATTGATATATTTACTTTCCGTAACCATAAAATACCTTCCTAATTCGTTTGCAAAACGGATCTACGCGATCCTCTATCCCAGTTTCCTCTTCTGTTTCAATACCGGCACGATGCCGAAGACTTGCGCGAAGAAATCCGCCTTACGCGCCAGCATTCCCCTCTCGAGCGCGATGTCCGCCTTACTGTCGACCAGGATCTGCAACTGCTCATCTTTGAGGGCAATGCGGATATCCTTGATCTTCTGGCGGTGGCTACGATCCAATGCATTGGCAAGGCGCAGGATCGCGGTCAGTTTGATGACGGTGCGATAGCTCTCTGCCGTAAGAACATCTTCGGGCTTCTCGTCGAACGGGAGCGCGATGGTGTTGAAGCGGATCACATTGGCCAGGATGGCCTGCTCCTGCTGCGAAAGGCCCAGGATCTCCGTCGACTTCACGATGCAATAGGAACACTCGCCCGGGAGCGAGATATTGATGAACTTACCGCAATCATGCAGGATCGCCGCCATCTGCAGCAGCAGGCGGCTTCGCTTTCCGAGGCCGTGCTGTTTCTTCATATTGTCGAACAGAAGGGCCGCGATGTCCGAAAGCGTCTCGGAATGCTCGGCATTACCGAGATAGCGGTTGCGGATGCGGCGCGCCGCCTCCAGGGACTCCTGCGCGAAATCATTCACCGATGCCGCGGGAAGCAGTTTCTGCTTATTCGCATACTCAGTCGCCATACCGTCGCTCAGATTCACGCCCGGCAGATAGATCTCCGTCGCGTCCGTATGCATCAGGAAGCGATAATAGATCATGGCTACCGGAAGGATCAGTTTTGCATATTCCTCCGGGATACCGTAGTTCGTGGCCATGTCATTCGCACTGGTCTTCCGTACCTCCATATAGGTGCGGATAAAGTCTTCCGAACGGATGACCTGTGCCTTCGGCATATGCATGACCTTCGCGACGAACAACTGGATGCAGTCGCCGATCGCGAGGATCCTCTTCAGGTCCTTACTATCGCTGCCATAACGGCGGAAGGTGTCCATTTCATTGTCCGCAAGCTCCTCTGCGAGGCGGTAAACATCTCCGGTGTAGGAAAACTCATCCAGTGTGGACTGCATACGCAGGGCGCCCAGGCCCAGGTTCTGCGTGGAGATCAGCAGGCCTTTTTCGTACATCGAGATCTGGGTGCTTCCATAGCCGACGTCCACGATAGCGCACGGTTCCCCGACGACTTCTTTGAAAGACGGCATCCACAGCGGGATGGCATTATAGGTCAGATAGCGCTGCTCGGCGTTCGAGAGCACGGTCACCTCAAGTCCGGTGCGTACCTTTATCTGGTCCAGGACGATGACGCGGTTTTTCGCCTCACGCAACGCACTCGTCGCGTAGGCGCGGTACGCCTCAACATGGTAGCCCTGCATGATCTCGTTGAAGCCCGACAACGTCGCGCACAACTCATCCAGCATCTCTTTGCTGATCACGCCGTCGCGATAGGTATCGTTTCCGAGACCGATCACGTGACGCACATGGTCAATGCAGGCGATCCTGCCCTTCATATTCATTTCGTAGATAGATAGTTCGAGTTCAAATGAACCGACATCGACAGCAGCGAACAGTTTTACGGCCATAGGCGTCCTCCTTTCGGCTTCTGCTGGTCCTATATAGTATGATTTACAGTTTCCGGTTACTCAGATCAGCGATGAACTGGGATGCCAGACGTCCGGACATCATGCCGTGGCGCAGTTCCCAACGATGGGCCTGTGCCAGCAACTCGTCCTTCGGAATGGTGAGCTTCGCGCGGCGGGCCAGTGTCTCCACCATCTCCTCGAAATCCGCGCGGTTCGGGCTTCCGTAGTAGATCGTCACGCCGAAACGAGCAGCAAGGGACAGTTTCTCCTGGATACCGTCGCCGCCGTGCAGATCATCGGCACGTTTTTCTTCATTGTCCAAAACGGACTCTTTGATGAGGTGGCGACGGTTCGATGTCGCGTAGATGCAGACATTCTCCGGCTTCTCCTCTAGGCCGCCTTCGATGACTGCCTTCAGATATTTGTATTCGATCTCATATTCTTCAAACGATAAGTCATCCATGTAGATGACGAACCGGTAATTCCGTCCCTTCAGGGATTTGATGATGTCCGGCAAATGCTGGAACTGATGCTTATAGACTTCGATCATGCGAAGACCGCTCGGATAATACTTGTTCATGCAGGCCTTGATGCTGGAACTCTTTCCGGTACCGCTGTCGCCGAACAAAAGCACGTTATTGCAAGAACGTCCCGAAAGGAAGCTCTCCGTGTTGTCGCAAAGCATCTTCACCTGGTCTTTGTAACCAACGAGGTCGTCGAACGTGAATGTACTGCAGTGTGTCATCTGCTCCAGAACGACCGTCGTATTGCCGCCGGAAACGACCTTCTCCGACATGCGGAATGCCTTATACAGGCCCAGTTTTCCGACACCGATGTTGCGGTAAAAACGCTCAAGATATCCGCAGAACGCATCCAGGTCTCCCTCCAGCGCCGCGTGTCCGAGCTGACGCGCCAGAACGTTCACATCGTGGACCGTCTCCAGCGGATAACGGACGCGGCCGCCCGTCATGCAGTTGTAATCGCGGAAAATGTCCTTCTTCACCTCATCTTCGATCGAGCGGGTGAAATCGCAGGCGAACATGTCCATGAAGTGCTTCAGGTCCTGGTGCGCCAAACGTACCAGGTGTGCATCCATGGGCTTATCCTCGCTTCGCCGCTCAAGCGCCAGGGCGTATGCATTTTCCGAGTTCACGAGTGCATAGGTCAGGTAGATATGCGCGAGATTTCCGGACAGTCCGTAACGCTCTGCGATGTCGGCGATCAGTTTTCCTTCCAGACGGGAAAATGTCTGCTCGTAGATCGCAAGTGTCGCGGGGTCATTTGCCTCGTGCATGGAAAAAAGTTCACAAAGCCCGTCGTACAAGTCGGACTTCTGCAGATTTCTGTATAAAATCGGTTCGTAATCGATCATCGGTCATCCTCTTTTCTCATTCAATCGTTCCAAAAGCTGCTCCATGTTCAGATGCAGCACGGGGTGACAAGCCCCGGGCGCGATCATCGTCATAGGCTGCAGCACAAAAGCACGCTCGGTCATCCGCGGGTGCGGGATCGAAAGATCCGGCGTCGCGATCACCTCATCGTCGTAAAGCAAAATGTCGACGTCCAGCGTGCGCGGTCCCCAGTGGATCTGCCGCGTGCGGTTCTGCGACTGCTCAGCATCCCTGCAAGCCTTAAGCAGCATCTGCGGCGACAGCGTCGTCTGAATCTCGACCGCAGCGTTTAAGAAATCCGGCTGGTCAGTGTAGCCCCAGGCCGATGTATTGATATACTCGGAGACCTTCTTAACGCGGATCTCCGGATCTTCCTTTAATCGGTCAATGCCTGCATCCAGCATGGCCTTTCGGTCTCCCAGGTTCGAGCCCAGCGACAGATACGCCGTGTGGCGGGAACGTGTTACGCTCACGCCCAGAGACTGGAACGAAAAGCGGACCGGTGCTCCCGGCTTCGCCAATGTGACCGTGACAGCCTCCATGTGCGGATACTCCGCCAGAAGATAGACCGCCAGCCGATGCGCCGCCGTTTCCAGCAGACCATACGTGTTCTCCTGCAGAAAAGCGACCGCCTTCTGCGTAGCCTCTCCGTAATGGATGGTCTTCTTCAGGTCGTCCTTTTCCGCTGCCTCCGACATCGGGATGAACAGTTTTAAGGACAGCAAAAATGTCTGTCCGAGGCTCTTCTCCTCGGCAAACACTCCGTGATTCGCGTAAAACGGAACCTCATTGATAAAGATTTGATCCATCGTAGATAAATCCATGAACATTACCCCTTCACGTCGCGGATCGCTTCCGCCATCGCGACCGTACGTTTGTTTTCTTTCACATCGTGTACGCGGACGATGCCGTACCGCGCCATAACGGCCAGCGTCGTCGTCACCAGCGTGCCCTCCAGACGGTCATCCGCCGGCAGGTTAAGCGTATTTCCGATCACGGACTTACGTGAACATCCCAGAAGAAGCGGCAGCCCGAATCTGTGAAATGCATCCAGATTCTTAAGCAGCACCAGATTCCCTTCGGTATTCTTCGCAAACCCGATGCCCGGGTCCAGGATGATCTTTCCGCGGTCAATGCCTGCTTCATCCGCGATCCGAAGACTCTCGGTGAGATCCGCGATCACGCCGTCCACGACATTTTCCGTGATCAACTGTGTATTGTTATGCATGAGGCAATAGCAAACGCCCGATTCTGCGACGGTCCGTGCCATCGCGGGATCATCACGAAGCCCCCAGATATCATTGATCAGGTCCGCACCCACGCAGACCGCCGCGCGAGCGACCTTCGACCGATAGGTATCTACCGAGATCGGCACGTCATAGCGTTTCTTCACCTCGGAGATCACCGGTACCACCCTGCGGATCTCTTCATCCTCTGTCACGAATTCATGACCGGGACGCGTCGACATCCCGCCGATATCGAGGATATCCATCCCCTCGGAGAGCATACGCTCTACCTGGATCAAGGCGCTGTCCAGCGTCGTATATCTGCCTCCGTCGGAAAATGAATCCGGCGTGACATTTAAGATCCCCATCACATAAGTGTGGGCGTCAAAATCAAATTCTTTGTTTCCGATCTTCATGTTTCTTCCTCTATCCGCGGATCATCGAAAGTACACGGGCGGTGAGATTTTCATCGTCCGCGAACGTACCGCGGCGCACATAGGTCTCTGTCTTGCTGCCCGGTTTCTTCACGCCGCGCATGGTCATGCACATATGCTCCGCTTCGATAACGACCATAACCCCCTTCGCGCCCAGATCCTTCATGATCGCGTCGGCGATCTGGCTGGTCATACGCTCCTGCAACTGCAGGCGCTTCGCAAATACTTCCACGGTGCGCGCGAGCTTCGAAAGTCCGGCAACCTTCTCCCCGGGAATATACGCGATATGCGCCTTCCCGTAGAAAGGAACCATATGATGCTCGCACATCGAGTAAAACGGGATATCCTTCTCCAGGATGAGGTCGGTGTTGCAACCCGAGAACTGTTTGGACAGGTGCTTGGAAGCATCCTCTGCATACCCTGCGAAAATCTCCTCATACATGCGGGCGACACGCGCCGGGGTTTCCACGAGTCCCTCGCGGTCCGGATCCTCTCCCATGCCCTCCAGGATCATGCGTACACCTTTTTCTATCTTCTTCTTATCCATTTTTAACTCCTTAATTCTAAGTCGTATTTACTGATCGTCGTTTTTTCGCGATAAGATCTCTTTTCGCAGCGCCCCGATAAACGTAAAGGATCCGAGTGCTGCGACCAGAACCCTTCCGCGGATCGATCCAGCGCGGATCATCGCCTCGGAAAATGCCTGCCTCACCCCGCAGAATCTGCGGATCTCGCAGTTCTTCGCTTCCGGAAGCTGCGCAAACTCCTGCGCCAGTGTTACCGCCGAAAGCCTTCGCTTCCCACGTGTGGCGCCGAAGTAGACCGCATCCGGCGAAACGCTTGCGATCTGTCGCAAGACAGCCATGTGATCCTTATCTTTAAGCATACCACAAACAATGATTTTTTTATAGTCTTTCCGACTTGAATTTATATTTTCCGCCCAGCTTCTTGCGGCAGGCAGATTATGTGCTCCATCCAAAATAACGATGTGGTCCTTCCGGCCGGCCATCGCAAATATCTCAAAGCGCCCCGGTAAGCTGGTCTCGGCAAAACCGGCACGTATCTCTTCCTCGGTCACATTAAACCCGAGAGCCTTCAGTTTATGCAGACACGCATAGGCACATGCCGCATTGTCCGCAGCGGCCGTCCCGATCATCGAAAGCTTCATCCCCGCAACGGCATCGCGGTATTTTTCACTCTTTTCGACCGGACAATGCTTCGCCCGCGCCGCATCCATAACGACGCCCCAAGCATCCTCCGGGATCTGCGTCCCCAGGATCACCGGATGGTCCTCGCGGAAGATCCCGGCTTTATGCGCCGCGATCTGCGCCGTCGTATCGCCGAGGAAGTCCATATGATCCTCCCCTACCGAAGTCAGCACTGCGCATAGCTGCGACGATGCATCGTAAGCATTCGTGGCATCCAGATCGCCTCCGAGTCCCGTTTCCAACAAAACGATATCGGTCTTCTCACGCGCAAAATATAAAAACGCCTTCGCGGTCAGCCGCTCGAACGGACTCGGCGCATCCCCTTTCGGAAAATGCTTTTCGCATACGACGTCGACCTCTTTTGTAAGAGCCTGTAACCGTTTCGGCGTGATATTCTTCCCATTGATGCTTAAAACTTCACACGGATCGAAGACCGCCGGCGTGGTAAATACACCGACTCTCCGTCCCGGATCTTTGCATAACACAGACTTTAAGAAGGCGATCACCGTTCCCTTACCGTTGGTCCCCGCCACGTGCACGATCTTCAGTTCATCCTGCGGATCCCCCAGCAGGCTGAGGAGTTCCCGCATCCGCTTAAGGCCCAGTTTGATCTCGTCCAGGCCAGCGGCGGTCACACCGCTCGTGTACTCTTTCTTCTTCATCTGCATTCCTTATAATTTTTCCGAGCGAGGTGCCAGATGCGCCGCGCCCGGAAAACAGTTCTCCGAGGTCGTTTCCTCAGGATTTCTTCAACAAGCTTCGGATCTTCACCGGGATCGTGTCCAGAACGAACAATGCATTGTCCCGTGAAAAATTCGGATTGTAGCAGGGGTCACCCTCTGCGATAAAACCACTCCATCTGGCCAGGAAACGGTCGATCTCTTTGCTGAAGCGCTCCATCTTCTCCGGCGTGTCCTCGTATCCGCGGGACTTCGATTCCGAGTGATAGAGTTCCGTTTCAGCGTCGAAAACGATGCGATAGCCCGCTTTTCCGACACGCAGACAGAAATCGATGTCATTAAATGCTACTGCGAAATTCTCCGCATCCAGGCCGCCCAGTTCACGGTAGAGGCTGCTCTTCACCATCATGCAGGCAGCGGTGACCGCACTGTAATTCTGGCAAACGACCGCACGTGCCATGTAGCCCAGTTCCGCACGGTTCATTCCGGAAAATGCGTGCGCGGCTACGCCGTTCACACCGACTACAACGCCGGCATGCTGGATCGTCTCGTCGTCGTAATAAAGCTTCACTCCTACTGCGCCGACATCCTCGCGCATGCAGAAACCGAGCATGTGCTCGAAGATATTTTCCGAGATCACTTCGACGTCATTGTTCAAAAGCAAGACATAATCGCCGAGCACGGATTCGAAGCCGAAATTATTGATCGCCGCGTAGTTGAAATCACCTTTGTAATAGATCACGCGGAAATTATCATGCTTCTCGACCATTTCGTCGTAATAAGCAAAGGTTTCCGGCTCGGTACTGTTGTTTTCGATAACGATGATCTCATAATTATCGTAGGTCGCACGCTCATAGATCGAGTCGATACAACGCTTCAGATCCGGGATGTGGTCCTTATTCGGGATCATGACGGAAACGAGCGGATGGCTCGCCAGATGGTACTCATTGGAATACCAGCCAAACTGCGGTCCGTAGTTCACCGTGATGTTCATGCCCAGACGGTCGAAATGATCCTGAAGGGCCCTGCGGCCTGCATCATATGCGTATTCCTTACTGGAGAAGTCACGCGCCGTCGAATTCTTGTGGCAGCGCCAATAGTACAGGATCTTCGGAACGTGATGGATGTGTTTGCCGTTCTCGATGCAACGCAGGATGAAATCATAGTCCTGCGCTCCGTCATAGCCGGGACGGAAACCTTTTATCTTCTCCACGATATCCTTCTTCACCATAAAGAAGTGGCAGATATAGTTATTCGTCATGAAGAGATCCGGATTGTAGTCCGGCTTAAAGTTCGGCTCGAAGTGCTTCTTTCCGCCTTCGTCGATCTTATCTTCATCGCTGTAGAACATGTCGTAATCCGGATGTTCGTTCAGCACCTTCACATACTCATAGAGCGCATTGGGTGCCAATGCATCATCGTGATCCAAAAGTGCGATATAGTCGCCCGTCGCGAGTTCGATCGCGGCATTCGTATTTCCGGCGATACCGAGGTTCTCCGTAAGATCGACCGTGATGATACGGGGATCCTTCTCGCGGTATAACTCGAGGGCCTTCTTAAGCGCCTCATCGTCCGGACTTCCGTTCGCCAGACAGAGCTGCCAGTTTCCATACGTTTGACGAAGCACGGACTTTATCATGGCTTCCAGGAATTTCAGCGGCGTGTGATACAGCGGAACGGCGATACTGATCAGCGGACGGTACGAAAACTGCGTTTCCCTCTGCTCTTCCAGCTCCTCCTCGGTCGGCTGATTTACTGCAAACCAACGAAGATAATTATTCTCCTCGGTCTTGAAAACCTTACGGAAGGACTTCGTAACGTATTTGTTGAAGCCGTTTCTGCGGATGTAACGGTAACTGTCGAGCAGACGCGTTTTCTCCAACGTCGAACGGCTCTTCATGTTCCATTTTCCGAAATGAAGCGCACTCTGCTTAACGACATTTCCGTCCTCATCGCGAACGACGAAGACCAGGTACATGCAGTCCATGAGCGGCGCTACGATGCAGAAACCGAGTTTGTTGTAACTGATGTCACCGTACAATTCCAGTGCAACATCGGGACGATGGATCCTCGACATCTTAACATCGACGTCCTTTTTGTCGCGATCTTTGACTAAAATATCGACAGACATTTGCTTATATTCAGAAGCAGCCCAACCGCGGATGCACACTTTATTTTCCGCTATACTGAACTCATCCAAATGATATCTCATAGTAGTTCTCCCATCAAACGTTAAAGATGCTGTGGCCGATGAATTCCTGAAGGATCGAATTACTCGGGATCTGTTCAGGAAGCAAAGGCAGGAAGTAATCCAGGAACTTAAGCAGGCGCTTCGCCTCGGAATACTCGGGGCTGTCCTTATCCACGCCGAATAAAAGCGGCTCGGCATAGAGTTTCAGGATCGCCAGTTCGTAGATCTGTGCGGAGTTAAATACAACGTCCGCCGTCTCCTGGTACGGGAAAATGTTTTTCTCCTCGCCCTTACGAACACTCTCCCAACGGAACAGGGTCTGCGATGCCGTGATCGCACGGTGCATCGAATCGCGCACCATACGGCGGATCAGGCGGCCGTCCGTGGTAGAAACACGGTTGTGTTCATCGACATTGAGCTGGGTCAATGCACTGATGTAGACCTTATACATGTTTTCCTTCGGCAGCGTCGCGTACAGTTTCTCGTTGAGGCAGTGGATACCTTCAACGACGAGAATGTCGTTCGCTCCGAGTTTCAGCATCTCCCCGCGATACTCGCGAAGTCCGGTCTTGAAATTGTAGTACGGCAGTTCGATCTCCTCGCCCCGAAGGAGGGCGTTCATATCATGGTCGAACAGCGCCGTGTCGATACTTTCGAGATCCTCAAAGTTATAGTTACCGAATTCATCCTTCGGATTATCTTCGCGGTTTACGAAGTAATTATCCACGCCGATCGGGTGCGGTACCAGGCCGTGCGCACGAAGCTGCACGGACAGGCGATAGGAAAAGGTCGTCTTACCGGAACTGGACGGTCCGGCGATCATGACGAACTTCACGCCGTTGCGCTCCTTGATCTGGCGCGCGATCTCGGCGATCTTCTGCTCCTGCAGGGCTTCCTGCACCAGGATCAGTTCCTGGATGGTCCCGTTTACGATGGCCTCGTTCAGGTCGCCGACGGTGTCCACGCCAACCTTTGCCGAGAATTCATTTGACTCGATCAATGCATGGGAAACCTTATTCTGCGGCTGAAACGGCGGAACTTCATCCGGCTTCTGCTTGATCGGCATCTGAAGCACGATCCCGTGCTCATACAAATGCAAGTCGAAGTGCTTCAGATAGCCTGTCGACGGTACCATATAACCGTAGAAATAATCGCGGAAGCGATCGATCTTGTAGATGTTCACGCGGCTGACCCGACGGAAACGGAACAGTTTCTCTTTATCGTACATGCCGAGACGGTGGAACAGTTTCACTGCCTCCGCAGTCGGAATGCTCTCCTTCTCGATGGGGAGGTCATCCTCCACCATCTTCTGCATGCAGGCTTTTACCTTATCCACGAGTTCCTGATCCAGGTTCGTGTCCTCGGCAGTCACTTCACAGAAGTAACCGCGGCTTACGGAAAACTGGACCTTCACCTGCTTCAGTTTCTTATAACCGATGGTATCGTACATCGCCTTCAAAAACAACAGCGTCGTACTGCGCCGATAGGTCTCGATGCCTCCAGATGTCGTCGTATTCACCGTGACAGCCTCAGCGTCGTCATGCGGAGCATAGTTAAGCTCACGCAGGTCATTATTCTCTCTTACCAGAACGATTCCGAGATCTCCCGGGTATTTCTGCCGGACGAGTTCCAGATAGGTCGTACCTTCGGGAACGGAAAATGCTTCTCCGTCCAGTGTGATCTTCAATATTTTATCCGCCATATCCATCCTCCTTAAATCTTCTGTTCCTGCAACGCGTTTTCGATCATGTTCAGTTTCTCTTTCGCGCGCTTATATGCGGCCTGCGCCGCTTTCGTCGTAGAACCTTCCAATGTTTCGCAGATCTTCATCGTCTGCTTCTGCTCTGCGAGCAGATACTCATATAAGACCGGATCCTTTTTATACCGAAGGCAGGCTCCGTAATGGAGCTCTGCTTTTGAAAGATCCGGCACAGGTGCGACCGGATCCGCCGGCTGCAGATGCAGGATCACATAATATTTTCCGGCGTCTTCCACCATCGTCTCATCCACGATCTCGTAGCCGGTCTCCAGAACCTTTCTGCGTACCAGCGGGATGTCCGACTGCGGACTCACGAAGATGTCGCGGGCACTTAGGAAGATGCCGGCGCCTCTCTCCATGATGCGGAGCAACAAGCGGCCGCCCATACCGGTAACCGTGATCGTGTCGACATGATCCTCCGGCTTCAGGGCATCCGCGCCATCGCTTAAGCGAAGCTCGATCTTATCCTCCAGACCGTTCTCCGCGACATGCTCGCGAGCACGCTCCAGCGGGCCTGTCCGCAGGTCCATCGCGATCGCATGCTCCACCGTTCCGGATAAAACCAGGGCAATGGGAAGATAGCCATGATCACATCCGATATCGGCGTAGGTCGCGGACGGCGGTATTTGATCCGCCACGGCCTGCAAACGTTTTGAAAGCGTCATCCTGATCTCCTATTCCAACGTGTCACATTTCCATTTTGCGAGTCGGCTTCTCTGTTTCATGATCGACTGGATCACGGAAACGCTCGTCGCCGTTTTCGCCAGATTATTCAAACCATCCTCTTTCACACGACGAACGACTTCTTCGAATGCGCGCACCAGATCCGAGCCTTCGGCGTGCTCCAGTTTCGTGTTAAACAGCTCGGCGATGCGGTTCGCATTTTCCGTTTCACCTGTGAAGCGGCTCATGATCTGCGCCGGCTGTACCTCGCCGTTTTTCGCCTGTGTGAAGACCTCAGCAGCTACCTTCGCATAGATCGGATCGGTGAAATCCTCTGCCGTGATCAGATCCTCGATCTTCGCGTACAGGGACGGTTTCTCACTGATCCAGGTCAGCAGCACTTTCTGCGCGTTCAGCGCCTTCTCTCTGGCTTCTTCTTCGCGCTGCGAGCGGGAAGGATGGGAAACAGCCTTCGTCTGCTCCGGCACCTTATACCCCTGGGCCGCCATCGTCGCGATGGTCCGCTTCATGCTTCCGATATCGATCGAAAACTCACGGCACACTGCCTCTGTATAGTTATTTCTCTCCAGTTCGTCCGAAAACTCCATCAGTTTCGTAGCGACATTCTTTTCAAACTGCGTCTTCTTCGCAGGATCCGAAAGGTCGGCCGCTTTGCGCATCATATCGATCTCGAACAGGAAAGAATTCTTAGCATTTTTGATCCGTTCACGGAACGCATCGGCACCGAGATTCTTGATGAATTCATCGGGATCTTTATAGGGTTTCATATCCAGTACGCGGATCATGATGCCCGCGTCCTTTAAGAACGGGATCGCACGTTTCGCTGCGTCCTGTCCTGCTCCGTCGCTATCGAAGGTCAGGATGACCTCGTTCGTATAGCGCCGCAGGATCATGCAGTGGCGCTCGTTAAAGGCAGTACCGAGGGCCGCCACCGAATTGTTGAAACCTGCCTGATGGAGGGAAATGACATCCATGTAGCCCTCACACAGGAGCAGGTATCCCTCGCGGGCTCTCCGTGCCTCATGCAGGCCGTAGAGCGTTCTCGATTTCTCGAAAACGACCGTTTCCTGCGAGTTTAAGTATTTCGGCTCGCCGTCGCCCATGACACGGCCGCCGAATGCGATCGCTTTATTACGCTCATTCAGGATGGGGAACATCACGCGGTTCCAAAAGAACTCGGATACCCCCTTCTCCGTAAAGCGGAACAGCGAACTCTTTTTCAATTCATCGTCCGTATAGCCCTCGTTTTTCAGGTAAGCATAGAGGGACTGGTCTTTCGGGAGGACCGGTGCGTAGCCTAAGCCGAAGCGGCGGATCGTTTCATCCGTCAGACCGCGCCCGCGCAGGTACTCGTAGCCCTTCTTTCCGACCGGACTGTGCAGCGCGCGATAATAGAACTGACCGGTCTTTTTGTAGATCTCCAGCAGGCGCTGCTTTAAGTAATCCGCCGCTCTCTCGGCGGATGTGCTCTCATTCTCCGGGACCTGCATGCCCACGCGCTCTGCCAGATGCGCGACGGCCTCGCCGAAGGTATAGTTCTCATACTCCATGACGAAGTTGATGACATTGCCCCCGCGATGACAACCGAAACAGTAATACATCTGCTTCGAAGGGGTCACGGAAAACGAAGGTGTTTTCTCGTTGTGGAAAGGACAGAGGCCGAAATAACTGCCGCCGTTGCGTTTCAGGCGCACGTAGCCGGAAACCACATCCAGGATGTCGTTTCTCACACGTACCTCTTCGATAAAGTCCTCATTCCAACGCATATTCTATCCTCGAAATATTACTCCCATCCCATCGGGATGAACAGATCCTGGAAGGTTTTGATCGCATAGTTGTCAGTCATGCCGGCGATGTAATCGCAAACCACGACCTCCGGGATCTCGTTGTATCGCATTCGTAATTCGATATATTCTTTGGGCAATGATCCGAACTGATCCAGGAAGTGGTAATACAATTTCCGCATCAGTTCCTGTGCCTTCTTCTCTTCTGCCTTCACGATATTGCTCGTGTAGACATGCGCAAACATAAAGCTCCGCAACTCACTCATCGCCGACTGTACATCAGCGGTCAATGATATATGATCCTTTTCAAAGCTGTTGTTGATCAGGTCATGGATCATGCGGTTCAGACGGTCGTGCACGCTCTTACCCAGGATGTCTGTGCACGGGCGCGGCAGATTGCGTTCCGTCAGGACACGGGCGCGGATCGCATCGTCGATATCGTGGTTAATGTACGCGATCTTATCGCAGATGCGGACGATCTGTCCTTCCAGCGTATGCGGAGTGGACGATGTCCCGTGGTTCAGGATTCCGTCCCGCACCTCTTCAGTCAGGTTCAGTCCCTCGCCGTCCCGTTCCAGAATATCCACCACGCGAAGGCTCTGCTCGCTGTGGATGAAACGGCGGCCGAGTTTACGCATCTCCTCGTCGAGGATGCGCTCGCCGGAATGTCCGAACGGTGTATGTCCGAGATCATGGCCCAGGGCGATCGCCTCGGTCAGATCCTCATTTAAGTTTAGCGCTCTAGCCACCGTACGTGAGATCTGGGATACCTCCAAAGTATGCGTCAGACGTGTGCGGTAATGGTCGCCTTCCGGCGCCAGAAATACCTGTGTTTTATGCTTTAAACGGCGGAATGCCTTACTGTGCACGATGCGGTCGCGATCCCGCTGATACACCGTACGAACGTCGCACTCCGGCTCAGCTACCTTGCGTCCTTTCGTGTTCTTACTCTTACATGCATACGGGCTTAAGATCAACTCTTCCCGCTGCTCACTCATCTCACGAATACATTTCGGTTCCGTACTCATAAACGCTCCTCCGTATCTTGTGTGGATCGGTGACTTCTGTTCTTTTCATTATACCATATCCGGCCGTTTTCTTCAACATTGGGATGGGACGGCATTTGCTCTAACTTGGCTCATTGTTGGATCAAAACCGCCACTTGGAGATAAAGAATCCGGGTAGTACAACAAATGCAAAAAACAGCAATGATATCGCGGTAAATACCTTCAGGAAATCCTTACCTTTTCCGGGGTATTCGCGTACGTAGATGCGATAGTTGATGACTGAGGCCAATGATCCGATGATCGAGCATAATCCTGCGGTATCAACGCCGTACAAAAGCCCTGCTACGTTCGTCGAGAACGGGAACAGTACGATGGATGCCGGGACGTTCGAGATCACCTGACTGAGCAAAATGCCCCACCAATATTCATTTTCCGCGACAGCGCCCGAAAGTGCATTCGCGATCGAAGGGTTTTCGGTGATGGACGCCGAAAAAACAAAGAAGCAAAGGAAGGTCAAAAGCAGCACGTAGTCCGTCTTTAAGAAGATCCTGCGGTCGATAAAGAACACGGCGACTGCGACAAAGGCCGTCACATACGGCCAGTACTCGGTACGCGTCACGATCGTGGCGAGTACGACAGCAAAGAGGGCCAGATAGAGGCGCCGATAGATCGCTCTCTCCTTCAGCAGTGGCTTGAAAAAGGACGCTTCTGCACTGTCGTCCGACGGTCGTGAACTCTCATGTGGATCTTTACGGTACAGGAAACAGATAAACACGATCAACAAGACGCCGGACATTAAAAACAGCGGCGACATATGCAGGATGAACTGCTGTACCGACACACCCGAGCGGCTGTAGATGAACAGGTTCTGCGGACTACCGAACGGCATCAAAAGGGAGCCGCGGATGGCTGCGATATTTTCAAAGGTCAGCACAGGCAGGATGTATTGCTCGCGTCCGGCATAACGAAACAGCGTGATGGTCAGCGGAACGAAGATCAGCAAGGACACATCATTGGTCACAAACATCGACGTGAAGAAAACTCCGAAGACCAGAAACAGGGACAGTGCCCGCATGGTCTTGAATCGCACGGAGAACTTCATAAGCGGCTGGAAGATGTTTTCTTTTTTGAAGGCTTCCAGGACCGTCAGCATCATGAACAACGTTCCGAGCGTGCGCCAGTCGATCTTACTGAACGTCTCCTTACCTGGCGGCGTGATGATCAGGGAGATCAATGCCGCGATCACGGCCACGGTGAGCATGAGTTCTTTTTTTATCAGTTTTATAAACGACTTCATGTTTCAGCTCTCGCTCACTTTCCCAGGATCGACTCTCCGAGTCTCAAACGCACATAGTTTCCGAAGTTCGGTCCTACCCAGATCAGAACGCAGACATGACCATCCTGAATGTAGAAATCATACTGGTGGTTCTCATCTTTTGCGACGGTCGTGTTTTTGCTGTACAGACTCGCCAGCTGCTCGTCCGAGAATCTGCGGAACACATCTTCGGAGCCTGAGATCACCTGATACTTTCCTTCCGTGATATCCTTAACGACCTGGTCCATTCCGTAAACATCGGCCAATGTAAAGATCTTTCCGGTACGTCTCTCCAGGGTCACTGCGCTCTTATTCTCATCGTACTCACGATACTGGCCCTGGTCCGCATCCAAATGATGCACCTGACGGGTCATAAAGTACGAAAGCAATTCATCATTTTCCGTCATCACCTCGTAATACGATGTGATCTCCAGGTTCCGCAACTCGAGAGTTCCGCGGAAGCCGCCCTCTGAATGGTTTACGATGTTATCATTGATCTGCTTATACAGCGTTTTATTCTTTGTGTATACCTGCGGCACCAGAAGGCTCGCGTAAAAATTCTCCTCCGGATTATCGTAATGATATACAAAATCAAAGATCGAGAATTCAACATGTTTCTGGTATTCGGAGATGTCACGTGTCGACTGTAAAGGATCCGACGTCTCCGCAGGAGCTTCCGTGACGGGCACCTTCGTCTGCCACTCTGTTTCATCGGGAAGTGTAACATCGATGGCGGTGGTCGTTTCCTCATTCTGAAGCGTCGTCGCCGCCTGCGTATCCTCGATATTCTGCGTAGTCTCTACATTTGCCGTAGTCTTCTGATCCGCCGGCAACAGTTTGTCACACCCGGTCACTCCGAAAATGCAGGCACACAACATAACCCCCAATAACTTCTTTTTCATAACCCACCTCATGGTAAATAATCTATAATTCATACGGTCATCCGCAGGTTCAGACCACACAGAAAACCACATTACATTATAACACAAAACGCGCACAAATACTACTGGAAAATAAGTCCGTGCGCGCCGCCCCGGCTTAAGGTCACCGGCCTGCATTTTCCGAGCAAAAAAGGCGGGCCCGAAGGCCCGCCCTATATACCGCAAAAGCGGCAAAACGATTACATTTTCAAAACCACTTCGGTCTCTGCGGTCAGCATCTCCTCCGGAATGTAGTTATCCGGAAGCACCTTACCATTCACAGTGAGGCTCTTGTAGCCACTCTGCGCTCCGTCCGGATTCTCGATCCGAATGGTCAGTTTCTTACCGCGGAAGTTCTTAAAGATGGTGACCTCTTTCCACTCCGAGGAAATGGAAGGTGCCACACGCAGTCCGTGAAGGTCAGGACGCATACCGAGGATACCCTCAACGCAGCCTACCATTACGGTCGATGCGGTTCCCGTCAGCCAGTGTACATGCGAACGTCCTTCGAACGGGCTCTCGACCGACTCGGTGAACTGTCCATGTACGTACGGCTCCAGGCGACGGATCTCTGCCTTATCGTTCATGGTCGAAGGCGAGCTCTCCTTGAAGTACTCATAAGCGCGATCGCCGTGTCCCATCAAAGCCTCTGCCAGGATGATCCATCCCTGCGGCTGTGAGAAGATACCACCGTTCTCCTTCGTGGAACCATTGAACAACAGGGCCAATGCTCCGTCGAATGCGTGCTCATGGTACGAGGATGCCATAACGCGGCAGCCGTAAGCGGTGTTGAGTTCGCGGTGTACGGACTCCAGTGCCAGCTCAGCCTGCTCCTTCGATGCAAGTCCGCTGATAACAGCCCAGGACTGCGGGTTCAGCCACATGCTTGCTTCCGGATCGTTCTTCGAACCGATGACCTGACCATCCTCCTTGAAGCCACGGATGAAACGGTCGTCTTCCCAGCACAGACCTGCGAGAAGATCACGCAGTTCAGCCTGTGTTTTATTCAGGTATGCCAGATACTCGGTATCCTTCTTTTCTTCTGCATACTCTTTCATTACGGTAAATGCATAATACAACTGGAACGCTACGAAGGTAGATTCACCCTTCTTACCCAGACGCAGGCAGTCATTCCAGTCGGCGTGAAGTCCGGCAGGCATGCCATGATTACCCAGACGCTCCATCGAGAAATTGATGGCTCTCTTCAGATGGTCGTAAACGGTACCCTCGTCGCGGTTTGCATAAGGGATGACCTCATCGATAAATGCGGTGTCGCCCGTCTCACCCAGATACTTCTTAATGGTCGGGAAGAGCCACAGAGCATCATCCGCGCGATATGCGGGATGGCCGGTCGCGGTCACATAGGAAGCATCGTCCGGTGTGTCCTCATGTCCTGCATTGTGGTCGAACTTAACGAGCGGAAGTCCGCCGCCGTTGTCTACCTGAGCGGAAAGCATGAAACGGATCTTCTCGCAGGCAGCAGCCGGATCCAAATGGATCACGCCCTGGATATCCTGAACGGTATCACGATAGCCGTAACCATTACGAAGTCCGCAGTAGATGAAGGAAGCCGCACGGGACCAGATGAAGGTCATGAAGCACTGATAAGCATTCCATGTATTGATCATTGCGTTGAAGTTTTCATCCGGTGTCTTTACCTGGAAGTTATCCAGTTTGGAGTACCAGTACTTCTTCAGCACGCTAAGCTCCTCTTCTGCCTTCGCGGGATCAGCGTAACCCTGCAGAAGCTGCTCCGCCTCTTTGTCATTATACTGACCAAGCAGGAATACGATCTCCTTCGACTCGCCGGGCGCCAGTGTGATCTTCGTGGTCAATGCTGCGCACGCGTTGTCGTTGTAGTTGAGGTGATTTCCCAGGTCGCCGGTCTCAACGCCGATCGGGTTTCTGTAACTGCGGTAGCTGCCCAGGAAGGCTGCCTTATCGCCGCAGTAAGAACTTACGGGAGAACCGATCATACCGAGGAAACGCTCGCGTCCTGTGGTCGAATGATCCTTACGCGCTGCATCCGTACAGTTCTCATTGATCGTCTGAACGATCTTATTGCCGTAGAAATAGGTGCGTGTGATAAACAATGTGTACTGCAGGTTTACGAGGTCGTTCTCGTAGTTGCTCTCATTGGTGAACTCGGCAAATCCGGTCGCAGCGATAGTGCGTGTGCGATCCGAAGTATTTGTCAATTTCAGTTTCCAAACTTCATAGGTCTTATCCAGAGGAACGTAGTACAGGACCTCCGATGCGATCTGTGCGTACTTCGCAGACATACGTGTGTAAGCCAGACCATGACGGCACTCGCTCTCGTAGTCCTTCAGATCCTTACCTACCGGCTGCCAGGATGCCGACCAGTAATCACCGGTCTCCTCATCACGAAGGTAGATATACCTTCCGGGAGTGTCATCTTCGTTGAAATGATAACGGATGATACGACCCTTCGCGCCGCTCTTTACAAAACTGTAACCGCCGGCGTTGTTGGAGATGATCGCACCGTACTCCGGGGAACCCAAATAGTTCGCCCAAGGTGCAGGCGTGTCCGGACGTGTGATCACGTACTCTTTGTTTGTTTCATCAAAATAACCGTACTTCATAGTTATCCCAGACTCCTTTTTATTCTTTCGTTCTTGCTCTATTCGTTCGAGTTAACACTCGATCACAATTGTAATCAGTATAGCAACGGAAAGGATCAAAAACAATGTGCTTTTCAAGCCTAAAAATGCAGGATTTTATCATTCCCCATCCCATTTTTGGTCTTCCATGCCATCCAAAAACTCACGGAATTCTTCGCGTGCTTTTTCGATCTTCGTGCGGTCCTGTTTATCCAGGACCTGTTCGAAGCGTTGCAGTTCGTGGTCAATGAGTCTTCTCGCATCTCCGATGCTTTCCTCGTAAAGTCTCTCGCCGCGGAACAACAGGAGTTTGTTTTCCTCTTCTTCGCGGGGGTGGATCTTCAGGGATGCCAGTTCCTCAAAGCGTGCATCGATCTCCTCATCGGTCATCGTGACATCATCCTTCTTCAGAACGATCCTCTTCGTCTCTCCGGTAGAAACGACCTTTACCACGACTTCCAGGATACTGTTGATGTCGTAAGTATAGGTGATGTCGATGGCTTCCTCGCCGGCCTTCTTACGCGGCACAGGAACCTCCACTTCACCGAGCTTCATATTATTCTTAGAGAAACGGCTCTCGCCCTGCAGGATCTCCACGCGGATGACACGCTGCATGTCGCTCGCCGTGTACAGGCGTTCGGTACGCGACACCGGAATGACGGTGTTACGCTCGATGATCGGGAAGAAATGTCCCGCCTCCATGAAGCCGCCCTCACGTCCGACGACCACGTCGGTTCCGAGAGTGAACGGGCAGACATCCGTCATAACGATCTCGCGGATCGCCTCGTTACGTTCCTTCATCGCGCCCTGGATGGCTGCGCCGAGGGCTACGACCTCATCCGGGTTCAGCGACACATTCGGGAATCGGCCGAACAGCTTCGTCACGAATTTGCGGACAATGCTCATCTTCGTCGCTCCGCCGACTAAAACGACCTCGCTGATCTCCGACAGGCGGATGTTCGCATCCTTCAGGCTACGCTCGATCGGCCGACGAAGCTGCGCGAGCAAAAGCTGGCAGTTCTTCTCATATTCGTCCTCGGTGATCTTGCACTCCTGTACCTCTTCGCCGATCTTCGCCTTCATCGTGACCTCACGTCCGTCGGAAAACTCCTTCTTCGCGATCTCCGCCTGACGACGGATATGAAGCAAAGTCTTAGCATCAAGTTCCTTCTCATCCAGTTTGCATTTGTTGAGGAAAATGTGATACAAGATCGTGGTGAAATCCTCGCCGCCCAGGAAGTTATCGCCTGCGACCGCGCGGACCTGCATCACGCTTTTATACTTCTCCAAAATGGATACGTCAAACGTACCGCCGCCTAAGTCGAATACGAGGAAACGGGTCTTCTCTGCCTTCTCATGCAGACCATACGAGATCGCAGCGGCGGTGGGCTCACTGATCATTCGCTCGACCTTCAGTCCGGCCAGTTCACCGGCCCGCTTCGTCGCACGTCTCTGCGCGTCATTGAAATACGCAGGAACGCTGATGACGGCCTCTTCCACCTTCTGTCCCAAATAGACTTCTGCATCTTCCTTAAGGGAACGCAAGATAAACGAAGACAGATCCTCGGATGTGTATTTCTTCCCGGCCAGTTCGTATTCCTTCGTCGTACCCATGCTGCGTTTGAAGACCTCTGCCGTATCCAGCGGATGCAGAGCCTTGCGCTCCAGAGCCGTCTTGCCGATGTATACATTGCCCTCCTCATCCACACTCACCACCGAGGGAGTAAGGTTCTCCCCCAGGCGGTTCGGGATGATCTTCGGACCGTTCTCCGTGTAATATGCCACCAACGAATTCGTGGTGCCTAAATCAATTCCTAAAATCATAACTTACCTCCGAGTCCTGCAAAAACGGCGAAATCGTTCTTACAGTTCTCATATGCTTTTGCAAAATGAACCATCGCGGTGTTCTTATCATTATCCGCCTGCGCGAGCAATGCTTTCACCAGATCCACCTCGTAGCAGCCGCTCTCCCGGCAGAAATCACAGATCGGTGCATTCTCCATTTCCGTGAGATATTCCCGGGTCTTCGAGTACTGGCCGCGCAGATACGCGCACATCGCCAGCTGGAAGAACGAGTGTCTGCGCGACTGATAATCGTTCAGGTTCTTCTGCTCCTTCTGTTCCAAAACACGCAGGACTTCGTCCATCTTTGCTTCGGATCCCAACTTCTTGTAACAAAATGCCAGGGGCAATGTATTTCCGGAACGGTACTCCTTATGGAATTCTTCCCATACAGACACCGCCTGCTTATATTTGCCGCGGAGCATGAGCACACGCGCATATGCACGATATGCGCCGCCGTCCTTCTTGTAATCCTTTGCCAGGCTCATCTCCAGGATCATCAGGTTCTGCTTCTTCAGGATCGCCCTCACGCAAGTGCTATAGTAGGTGTTCGGAAACTTCTTCAGCATTTTTTCCGCACGTTCCGTATAGCCTGCGGTCGTGTAGGCCTCCAACATCGTTTCGGATACCGTCTCATCGTCGATAAGTCCCAAATTCTTCGCTTCGATGACCGTTTTCTCCATCTGATCCATATCATGCAGACGGCTGTAGCAACGTGCCAGATAACGGTAGAAGATCTTCGGAACGTGACCTTCCGATACGAGGATCGCCTTCTGCAAGAGGCTGATCGCTTCTTCCAGATGGTTCGACGCCATGTAAATACGCGCACGGTTGTAGTATGAATAGCCATTGCCCGGATCCAGATCGCAAGCCTTCTCGAAATCGTCGGCCGCTTCCTGTTCGAAGCCCAGGCGGAAGTTCATAAGCCCGCGTGAGATCGCATAATAGGAAGACGGATCGACATCCATCTGCAGACTGTATTCGGCCAATGCACCTTCATAATCCCCGCTGTCCTCCAGGACCTCACCGAGATTACCGTGGAGCATGTAATGATCCGGAACGATCTTACGTACCTCTTCCAGGTACTCTCTCGCCTTATCGTACTGATGCATTTCACGTGCGCAGGCCGAAAGACGGAACAGCGGATTCACGTTTTCCTTATCCATGTCTCTGGAGATCTCGAAGAACCGGATCGCGTTCTCGTACTCGTGCTTTTCGAAGTAGACATTTCCCGTGAAGAAGAAGTATCTCGGCGATTCCGGCTTAAGTTCGCGGGCCTTCTCCAACGCCTTCAACGCGTCATCATACTCATCGCGGTAATAGTGAACGAGAGCCTTCTCGTGGTATACCTGGTCCTTCTGCTGAACGTCGTTCTTCTCTTCGTCCTCCATATCCGACGCAGCCTGGTTGATGATCGCAAGCGCGCCGTCAAAGTCCTTTTTTCTACGAAGGATCTTCGACTGATAAACCTTGATCCACGTACTCGGAACTTCCCGCTTCAGGAAGTCGTTCAAAACATCCTCCATCGCCTCGTAAGCGTCAACCTCTTCATACAGCGACATCAGGTCGATATAAGGTCTTACATAATACGGGCAATAATAGATCGCGTCGGAATATGCGCGGATCGCGTCCTTATATTGATGCATGCACTGCAGGGCATAGCCCATCTGCAGATATGCATCGTAGTTGTTCTGCTCAACATTGACCGCCTTTTCGGCATAGTCGACCGCTTCCTCGAACTGCTTCATGCGGTTGAGGATCATGGAACGCTGGGTAAAGCACATACCGGTATCGTCGTCCCGCTCGATCAGCGCCGTGTTTTTGATCGCGATCTCATTGTATTCGAGCGCCCGTTCCAAAGCGATCGGATTTCCGAACTTCTCGTCGGTCTCGAGGTCGCATTCGGCAACGAAATAATAGGACAATGCACGACGGTCGTGGTTGCGGTCCATTACTTCCTTCGGGGCATCGTCATCCTTATGAACTTCGTAATCCTTTATCCAGGCCAGGAAATTATCCGCAGCCTTCTGGTATTCATCCTTCTGAAGGAGCACGCGACCGTACAGATAATGATAATCCATGATCATCGCGTCGGTCGGCACCGGCATCTCATCCAAGACCTTTAACGCGTCGTCAAACAAATAGTTCTGGTAGAGGCTCCAGATCAGTTCGATCGCATTGGCCGTGTCGGCGGGATCCTCTGCAAACTTCGTCTGCATCTCCTCGATCAACTTCTCGTTGCACTGCGTAAGCAAAGCGTGCACATACGTATCAAAACGGTTAATGCCCAGCAGGTCTTTAAACCGCTTCTTCGCATCCGCATAATCACCCTCATGCATGATGCACTCAGCCAGACCGAGCTTCGCCGAATAGAAATCCGGAGCGATCTCCAGTGTCTTCTCATACCACTCGCGTGCGGTCTCATAGTCCTCCGAACGGGAATGGATCTCCGCCATCATGATGCGGGCGATGCTCATATCTTCGTATTCTTCGATGATCGGCTCCGCCTCGAACTTCGCGCGGTCGAACTCCTTCTTCAGGACCAGATAGCGCACGTGCTCGATCAGGCCGAACGGGTGGGTCAGGCCCATCGAAAACAACTCTTCAAACTGAGGTTCCAGATCTCCGGTATCCGGATTATTCATGGAACGATGGAGATGCAGGGCCATGTCAATATACTTATCATACGGGTAGTCCCCGACTTCTTCGAATCTCGTGTAATCGAGCGCATCCTCATAGTGCGCATTATTCACGCAATACTCCAGGAAATCCCGCGGGAACTGCTCGGAAAGTTCATCGATCTTCTCATCGATGGAAAACGTCTCCACGATCACCTGCCAAACACTGTGCGGGATCAGGTAATGCCGCATCAGATACGCAAGGACCTTCTCGCGGATCGTTTCTTTCATATCCAGACGGACCACCACATCGCGTTCCATCAGTTGACGCCAGTTTTCGGGATCGATCCTCTTCTGGAAATCCTTAAATACCGCGTCCAGATCCCGCATAAAGTTACCTTCTTCGGTATCGTCAAACTGCTCCTCCTGCTCTTCGGTTCCCTTACCGTCCGCGATCTTGATAGCCTCCTCAAAAGCCGCACGAAGCTTCTGGAAACCTTCCGGATCATCCTCCGGGTTCACCTGCATCAGGCGTTCCATATAGGCTTCCTGGATCGCGTCCTTATCTTCGGTCTTTCCATCCAGACCCAATATCGCCCAAATATCCATCCTTAATTCCTCCATCCTCTATACTATCTTCGGATCTTCAGTTCCAAACTGCCCTGCCCCGTCACACCGCGAAGCTCGATCCGGTCGTCATAAAAATCGATCTCAAATTCGGGAAGTCCCAGTCCTGCGGCAAATGCGGTAAATGCTTCGCGCGCCGCCTTCGGATCCGTCGTCACTTCTTTCTTTGCCTCGGCGAGTGCGTCCGCCCAGGTCTTTCCGATCTCCTGTGCATCCCGTTTTTCCTGTGTCTGCACGTAAGGTCCCCACAACTGGCTCAGAAGCTCAATGCCATCCTGCTCCTCCAACGCAACGATATCTGCAGTCAAGGCTTCATCGAGTTCGATCCGGTCTTCCGCCAGCCGGTACATGTCGCTCTCCTGCGCCCGGTTCGCGATGCTCTCGATAAACAAATACAATGTATCTTTATTCAGCGTGACCGTGAGTTCTCCGTTCGAAAACGAACGCGCGGGATAACGGGATCTGTCCAGCGTATCGAGCAGGAAATATTCCTCCCTCTCCCAGGCTCTTGATGCTGCAGCCAATGTATTCTTAAAGGGATCCTTTCCCAAATCACCTTTTACTTCAAACGGCTCCTGCAGATACGGCAGGATCTCGTCGCCAAACTTCTCTTTCAAAAACGCATCGCGCTTCTCATCGCCCAAAAACGCCAGCGAAAGGATCCGCATCAGACCGGAATAATCCAGGCTTGCATAACGGTTTCCGCGGAATTCCCACTTGCAGATCTCAAGTGTGGTCGATAGGCCGAAACGTTTGATCTTCATCGATACCGTACCGCTGATCAGTCGGTTGTTTTCACTCATGGCAGGATCCGGAAGTCTTCCGCTCATAAGGATGGCCGCGGAATCATCTGCCAGGAAGCCCAGGATCTTACTTCTCGCACTCTCGGACAGGAATTGGGCCAGAATGCTGTCCAGGCCCTCTTTATTGATATGAAGTTCCGCTTCATAGGAAGTCAGCGGTGCTTCACGATACTTCTTTACATACGCCCTGAGCGATCCGTCCGGAAAACTCTGCGGCTCGGTCGGCGCCTCTGTAGGAGGCTCCGTAGGCGGTTCCGTTGGCGGTTCGGTCGGCGGCTCCGTGGGTGGTTCCGTAGGTTTTGCCGTTGTAGGCGGTTCGGTCGGTTTCGCTGTCGTGGGCGGTTCCGTCGGCTTTACGGTCGTCGCCGGTTCCGTGATCGCCTCTGTCGGTCTCGTCGTCACAGGTTCACTGTCTGCGGGCAATGTCGTCTCCGACATGCTCTCTTCGGTCACATCCGTGGCGTCGGATCTGCCACAGGCATACAGGCAAAGAAAAGCGCAAAGCAAGAACACCTGCAAAAGCCGTCTTTGCAGCATTGGGCTTCGTTTCGCTCTCTCCCGGTTTCCAGTCACCATCCGCACTCCTTAGTTATGTTTTCACGCACAGATTTCCGCCCGCTTTAAGGGCATCTGCACTCAATCTATATCATACCACAAAATCACTTCACCGTAAAGAATGATGTGTCAAACGATCGGATTTTCCTATGGATCCACACGACTTTCAAAGCCCGCAAAAAATTTGAAAAAAAGTGTTGCATTCCGTCCGTCCTTATGCTATAATGCATTTCGTTGACGCGTTCGACTTGATCAAACGCCCAACAGAATATAAATACGTGCGGGGATGCTGGAATTGGCAGACAGGCTAGACTAAGGATCTAGTGATAGTATTATCGTGAGGGTTCAAGTCCCTTTTCCCGCACTTGTTTTTTTCTTTATAAGTTGCAGTTGTGGCGGAATTGGCATACGCGCATGATTCAGGTTCATGTCCATGTACTTGGGTACGGGTTCAAGTCCCGTCAACTGCACGATCTATGCAGGAGGCATCTCCTGCTTATTTTTGTGTATGCGACGAGCCAAGCACCGCAGTGCAAGCTTGCTTGCACACTACTGCCCCATAAGAACGAAAAAGGCGGCCGCTTTCGCGACCGCCTCTTCGTTTCGATGAACTGTTATTTTGCATAATCCGTAACACGAGATTCACGGATCACATTAACTTTAATATTGCCCGGATACTGCATTTCGTTCTCGATCTGCTTCGCGATATCGCGTGCCATGAGAACCATGTCGGCATCACTAACCTGTTCCGGTACAACCATAACTCGAACTTCTCTACCTGCCTGAATGGCAAATGACTTATCTACACCACGATATGCATTCGTGATGTCTTCTAACTGCTTTAATCTGTTGGTATATGTTTCGATCGTCTCACGACGTGCACCCGGACGGGCTGCAGAGATCGTATCTGCTGCCTGAACGATACATGCGATAAGACTGGTCGGCTCGACGTCGCCATGATGCGACTCGACCGCGTTGATCACGATCGCATTTTCCTTATACTTGCGGCACAATTCGGCACCGAGCTGTACGTGGGAACCTTCCATTTCGTGGTCCACAGCCTTACCGATATCGTGCAACAAACCGGCACGCTTCGCCATGCGGATATCCAGTCCGATCTCCGCCGCGAGCAAACCTGCGATATGCGCGACCTCTATAGAATGCTTAAGCGCATTCTGTCCGTAACTGAAACGATACTTCATCTTACCCAGAAGTCGTACCAGCTCCGGATGGATACCGTGTACGCCTACTTCCAGGACAGCTGCCTCTCCGGCCTCCTTGATGATATTCTCGACTTCTTTCTGTGCCTTATCTACCATCTCCTCGATACGGGCAGGATGGATACGGCCATCGATGACGAGTTTCTCAAGTGCGATCCGGGCTACCTCACGGCGGATCGGATCAAATCCGGACAATACGACCGCTTCCGGTGTATCGTCGATGATCAATTCCACTCCGGTCAATGTCTCGAGCGTACGGATGTTTCTACCCTCACGTCCGATGATACGACCCTTCATTTCATCGCTGGGAAGCTGAACGACCGAAACCGTAGTCTCGGCAACATGGTCAGCAGCACATTTCTGAATGGCTGTTACCACGCACTCCTTCGCCTTCTTGGAAGCTTCTTCTTTCGCCTGAAGTTCCATTTCCTTGATCATCTTTGCGGTGTCAATTTTTACATCTTCTTCAACAGTTTTCAGCAATAAGTCTTTTGCTTGTTCAGAGGTAAGTCCTGAGATCTTTTCGAGTTCGACCAATGCTTTTTCGTGCAATCCATCAATTTCTTTCTTTTTCTTTGCCACTGCATCTTCTTTGGCAGTTAAACTGGCCTCTTTCTTATCCAGAGTATCCAGCTTACGATCCAACGCCTCTTCTTTGTTGAGCACTCGTTTTTCCAAACGTGTCAACTCCGCGCGGCGTTCTTTCGACTCTTTTTCGAGCTCGTTCTGCGTACGAATACGCTCTTCTTTTGCTTCCAAAAGAGCCTCCCGTTTCTTGGTTTCCGCTGTCTTTAACGCCTCGTCGATGATCTCGCGGGAACGAACCTCTGCGGTGCCGATCTTTGACTCGTAGATCTTCTTACGATATGCGATCGTGCAAAATGCCGAAATGAGGGCCGTTACTACCACTGCTGCAACGAGTACGATGACGAAAGTCGTCATAGAAACGGTTGAAGCTGCAGACGCTACCTTGATAACACTAAGCAATCCAGGAGCACCTCCTTATTAAATTTTCATTGTACATAACGCGACTGATAACGCTTTTTATCATTTGGTATAAACCGGCAAGCCGGAACATATATCAAGTCGTATAAACTACAACATGTCTATTCTATCTCAATCACTTTGAAAAGTCAACCCTAAACCGGGCAAAATTACGAAAAATCGCCCCTTAAATCAAAAGCAATGTGTCGATATCCGATGCGGATACGACACATTGCCGATTTAAGGAACTTTATCTGTATGCCCTTCGGGCCAATGTACCGAAAAAGGCATTTTGACTTTATTATTCTGCTGAGGAGCCCTCCGGGATCAGCCCGTAATACTCACGAAGTTTACGCTCGATCTCGTCGCAAACCTCCGGATTCTCGATCAGGTACAGTTTCGCATTTTCACGTCCCTGGCCGATCTTTCCGTCATTGTATGCATACCATGCACCACTCTTTACGATGATGCCTGCATTCGTCGCCAGATCGAGGATATCGCCTTCGGAAGAGATACCCTTACCGAACATGATATCGAACTCTGCCTCTTTGAAAGGCGGAGCCACTTTATTCTTTACGACCTTAACACGTACGCGGTTTCCGACTACATCGCCGCCGGACTTGAGGGACTCAACGCGACGTACATCCAGACGGATCGAAGAATAGAACTTCAAAGCACGGCCACCGGTCGTGGTCTCGGGATTACCGAACATAACGCCGATCTTCTCACGCAGCTGGTTGATGAAGATAACGACACAGTTGGTCTTGCTGATGACTGCGGTCAGCTTACGAAGGCCCTGGCTCATCAAACGTGCCTGCAGACCCACGTGGGAATCTCCCATGTCGCCGTCGATCTCTGCCTTCGGCACCAGAGCCGCAACAGAGTCCACGATCACGATATCCAAAGCGCCGGAACGTACCATGGTCTCACAGATCTCGAGGGCCTGCTCACCATTATCCGGCTGGGAAATGTAAAGGTTGTCGATATCTACGCCGATGTTCTTCGCATAGGTCGGGTCCAAAGCATGCTCGGCATCGATAAAGCCTGCGATACCGCCGCGCTTCTGAACTTCCGAAACCATATGAAGAGCGACCGTGGTCTTACCGGATGACTCCGGTCCGTAGATCTCAACGATACGTCCTCTCGGGATACCGCCGAGTCCCAGCGCCAGATCCAGACTCAGAGAACCGGTCGGGATCGTCTCGATATTCATCTGGGATGTGGGATCACCGAGTTTCATAACGGTACCCTTACCATAGGATTTCTCCAACTGGGAAATCGCCGCATCCAATGCTTTTAATTTTTCTTCTCTTTCCATTCTGACCTCCAAATTCATAAAAGGGAGCAAGGCTATAAGCCGGGTTATGTATTAAATGATCATCTGTCTAGCCATACCGTTGCCGGTATGATCGAGCGACCTACCTGAAACATTGACGGGCCGCCATTCGTTTCTATGCGGTCTTGCTTCGGATGGGGTTTACATGTGCCCGCGTTGTTACCAACACGGCGGTAGTCTCTTACACTGCCCTTCCACCCTTACCGGGATCGCTCCCGGCGGTATATTTCTGTTGCACTATCCTTAGAGTCGCCTCCACCGGACGTTATCCGGCATCCTGCCCTGCGAAGCCCGGACTTTCCTCACCTGCAACCTTTCGTCTTTGCAGCCGCGATCATCTGCCTTACTCCGTCATTTATTTTATCATTTTTACTATAGTATGTAAAGCATTTTCAGATCGGAAGCGGGATTTCTTTTCCGAGTGAAAATGAGTACAAAACACATGCCTTTACCATCGTTCCCGACATATTTTCCAGCGCTTCTTTATACAGTTTCAACTGTGCCAGATAGCGCCGCGACAGGATGTCCTCGCCGCCTTCCGCAGGGAGGGAATCCGTCTTATAATCCATGATCACGATGTGTCCATCCGCATCCGTATAATAGGCATCGATGATACCGCGGACCAGGACCTGATCCGGCTGAACCGTGATCTCCTGTGTGATCGCTTCCATCTGGTAATCGCGCAGGTAGATGAACGCCGGGATGGCATACAGGAAACGAGTCTCCCGTTTCAGGGCATTTCTCTCCTGTGCCTGCGCCATCTCCACAGCCAGTTTGCTGTCGAAGAAGCGGGCGATCTTCCTCGGATCCACGAGTTCTTTCGTTTCCTCATCCAGGATACCCTCTTCGGCCAGTTTGTCGATCTGCCCGCGGATATACCCAGTCCGGTCTTCCTGTTTGAGGGCCTCAGCAAAATCCAGATGCTCCATCACGTTATGGACAGCCGTACCACGTTTTGCGCCGCCGCCCTCCTTCGGTCCTTCCTTGCGGCCTTCCTCAGGTTCCGCGGGCTCTTTCGGTCCGGTCTTCTCAGGTCTCTCCGAAGAGCCGGATCCTAACGCGGCGACTGCCTCGAACGATACGCCTTCTTCTTCCATGAAACGATGCTTCACTTCGGACACGGACACGATCGCCTTCTGGTCGCCGAATGCCGAATAGGGATAGACATACGAGAAACGCTTCGCGATCTCGGCCAATGCTTCTTCGTCGCTTATGGTCACTTTTCCGTCCTCGCCGTTTTTCGCTCCTGTGCCGTCTTTGGATCCGCCTTCCGACGAGTGACTGTTCTTAACCTTCGCGAGTTCCTGCTCCAGCGCTTTCTGCGGACGAAGGATGACAGAGAATTCGTCATTGACATAAGTGATCGCTTCCGGAGTCGCCTCCTTCTTCGTCATATCTCCCTGAATGCAACGCATGATCCATTTCAGATAGTTCGGGTTCTCGTAAAAATCGTCATCAGAAAATGTGCCGTTCACAGGCTGATCCGGTTCCGGGCGATCCTTCTCCTTAACGCTGCCTACGATAAACAACTTCTCTTTCGCACGTGTCAAGGCTACGTAAAGCACGCGCCCTTCTTCATACAGATCCTCATCCTGTTCCTTATCGCGGATGATCTTCTTAAGATCGGACCCGACCTTAACGGACAGGATAGGATTCATATAATCGAACGCCACCCGGTAGGTCGCATCGTAGACAAACTCCGACTTCGCCCGGTTGGAGCTCTTCAGATCCTTCTGCGCTCCCGCAAGGAATACATACGGGAACTCCAGGCCCTTACTCTTATGGATGGTCATCAGGCGGATCACGTTCTCCCCTTCGCTCAGTTTATTCGGCTCGGACAGGACGATCTCCTTCTCCTTAAGGCGGTCGATATAACGAAGGAAGCGGTCAATGCCGCGATAGTTCGTCTTTTCAAAATCCCCCGCCGTCAAAAGCAGCATGTTGACATTGATCTCTCTGCCGGTTCCACTGGGCATCGCAGTGATCTTGCTTCGATAATCGGTCTTCTGAAGGATCGTCTCCAAAAGTTCGGGGATCGTACAGAACGCCCTGCGCTCACGCAGATCCCGGAAGATCTGGATAAAACGTTTGATCTTCTTTCCGAGGGAAACATTGCCCCCGGCATAGCCTTCCACTGCCTTGAAAAAACATGTGGACGCAGGCGCACCCAGGCGGATAAGCGCCATCTCTTCCGCGCTGAAATCAAACATCGGCGATGTCATAACGGTCGCAAGAGGGATGTCCTGAAGCGGATTATCCAGGATACGTAAAAACTCGATCAGGTCCCGGACCTCCGGCGTTTCAAAATACGCTGCTCCTTCGGTCGATACCACAGGAAGCTTATATACATCCCGAAGGATGGGAAGGAACTCTTCTTCCACATTTTTCACGGAGCGCATCAGGATCACGATATCCTGATATTCTGCTGATCGCCAGACCTGTCCCTTTAGATCATAGACCTTCTCTTTTCCGACGATCTCGCTGATCCTCTTACCGATCAGAGTGGCCTGAAGTTCGGCTACGGAGCGCTCTTCCGCCTCTTCTGTCTCCGCGTCGCCGGACGCGTTCTCGTTACCGCTATCTTCCGCCGCGTCTGCAGCAGCCTCGGTCCCCTCACCTTCCGGTGCAGGTTTATCCCCTGAAGCATCTTCCGGCTTATTCTTCGTGTCGGTACGGATTATGGTCTCGATCACGACACAAGGCTCGGTCGAATCCCCATCAGGATAAGCGGCACCCGGGTTCAGCTTCGCAGAATCATCATAGATGATACCGCCGCGTTCCTTCGTCATCAGGTTCTCAAAGATACGGTTGATCGCATGCAGGACCCCCGCACGGCTTCGGTAATTGTTATTCAGAGGAATTAGGGTTCCTTCGTTTTCTTCCTTTCGGTAGCTGTCGAATTTCTCGATAAACAGTTCCGGTTTCGCACGGCGGAAACCGTAGATGCTCTGCTTGACATCACCGACCATGAAAACATTGGACCGGGCAGGCGAGTCGGGATCCCGGCAGATCCGGTTGATCAGCTCTTCCTGGACTCCGTTGCTGTCCTGGTATTCATCGACCAGGATCTCATCGAAACGATCCTGATATATCTTCGCGACTTTCTCATCCCTGAGCAGTATCAACGCATAATATTCCATATCGGCGAAATCCATCAGGCGGAGTCTCTGCTTTTCTTTCCGAAAGCGTTCGTCGACCTTGCGTGTGATCTCTGTCATCAGCTCCACCTGCGGCCGCAGGCGTGACAGTTCTTTCTCCAACGTATCCCATGAAAACGGTTTGAGTTTTTTTACGCCATTCAGGATCCCCACGATCGCAGCCTTTTCATCCTGAATATGTTTAAAGAAATCGCTGTATTCTTTTTCAGCTTTATTCAGGGTGATCGGAGGGAACTTAGTCTCGCTGATATAGGCAATGGCATCAAACAGGGAATCCTTCCTGTAAGCAACATCTGCCGCATCTGCGATCATTTCAATGGTCGGGATATGGCGCGAATCCGGAAACATGGCAGCGAGCTCGTCAGCCAGCGCCTCCGCGGCAGCCTTCGCTTTCAGGAGCGGCCTAAGCTGCTTCTTATCATATGCCCGGTGATCTTTTTTCAGTTGTTCGTTATACGCGCCGCTGTAGACATCGACCGCCCCGGTAAGAAACTCTTCGATATCGGCATATTCACGACTCTTTCCATAGAATTCCTCGATCGCGCGGTTTAACGCCGGCTTGCGATGTTTATACAACATACCCAGCGAAAGAAAGGCTTCCGAGTCCCCTTCCGTATAGTATTCTTCCAACACCGAATCGATCACATCCGAAAGGATCAGTTTGATCTCTGCCTCATCACTGACGCCGAGGTTCGGTTCCAGCTTTATCCGGAAGAAATTCTCACGGATCACGTTCAGACAGAAGCTGTGGATCGTCGAAATAGACGCAAAGGGAAGTTTGATAAGTTGCTTGCGTAAATGCCTGCGCATCGCCTCATCGCAACCTTCGTCTTCCATCGCTTCCTGAAGCTTCTCGCGGATACGTCCCTTCATCTCGGCTGCAGCCGCAGTCGTAAATGTCATGATCAGAAGCCGGTCGATATCGAGCGGATGTTCAAGATCCTTCACCCTCTGCAGGACGTGCTCGGTGAGCACGGCAGTCTTACCGCTGCCGGCAGCCGCGGAGACCAGAAGGTTTCCGTTTCTATGGTCAATGACTTCCTGTTGCCGTGGATTCCATTTCTCTGCCATACCGGTCACTCTCCTTTCTCCTGCTCATTTTTCCGACGTAGCTTCTCGCGATAGTCTTTGAAGTTCAAAGACTTCACTTTCCTCTTCTTCATATGGTTTCGTTTATCGTTGATGTGACAGATCGCATTATACTTGCAATACCCGCAGGCATCCGCATAGCTGTTTTTGAGCGGATTTACAGGGATCTTTCCACACATCATCTCTTTATACATGTCCGCGATCTTATTCATCACGTCATCCGAGAACTGAATAAACTCTTCGTTCGACATTACCTTCGAGGTCGCAGTAAAACTTCCGGCCTTCGTAAGCTTAATGCCATCGACCAGTTGGGATTCCTTCGTCTCTGCGAAATGCTTTTCCTGATGCGCGAGGAGATTCGGATCCGAAGTCGTGATACCATTCATCTTCGAATTCAGAAGCTGGATCTGCCAAAGAATGTCATCCCCTTCCTCGCAATTACCGAGTGCATCCATCGTAATATTGTCCGAACTTATGATCGGTTCGGCCGCATGGAAATAATACACGCCGACAGGCTGGATCTCTTTACCTTTGGCGAGGCGATCCTTCATGACTGCCGTCAGGTAGATCGGCAGCTGCAACTGTGCGCCTTCCGAAAGAAGTGCATAATCGAGCTCCTTATAGCCGGTTTTGTAATCAATGATACGTATGGCGCTGCCGTCCTCTGTCTCATCGATACGGTCGACTTTTCCGCGGATCACGCAATCCGTTCCCGGGATCTGAAGTGCCTCCATATGCGGTCTCGCCTGTTCGCTCTCATCCGGAAGATCGCCGAACGGGACCTCACAATGGAATTTCTTGAAATCACCCAAACGGATCTGTTCATGCAGGACCGCCACGAGGAAGGCGACCTCCCTCTTCCAAAGACCGGACAGGTACTTGTTGTATCCGTCCTCCTCGATCTTATCACCCAGAAGCGGGGTCTGTTTGAACGCATAGTCGAGTGCGCGCTCCACCAGATCATCCTGTCTGTCCTGTGACCATTCCGCGGGTGCCCTTCCGCGATCCGAGGACAGTTCTTCCAAAACATATTGAAGCGCAGCATGATAAAACGATCCTTTGTCGAGGGGATCGACCGTCGCTTCCTTCCGCTCCTTCAGTTTCAGACCGTAGGTCAGGAAATGTTTAAATGCACAGCTGCCATACGCCTCCAACCGGGACGGACTGACGCTGTGGTTGTGTTCAAACAGGCCGCGGGCGACAGCCTCCGGTAAGGGTATGTGAACATAATCATATGCACTGAGAGCCTCAAGCGCGGATAACAGTTTCGCGTACTTCGGGTTCTCCTCATACCAGCGATAGAGCGCACGGTAATAGTCGCCGAACGCCTCATCCTTTTGTGAAATCAAATCTATACAATAATCAGGATTCAGCAATGCCTGATTATCTGTCGACAAACTTTTCTCCACGCTAAGATTCGGGAAGATGTGCCGGATCTGTTCGATCACATACGAAGGCAACAACGCCTCTCCCTTTGAATCCATAGATGAATACGAGAGATACAAACGTTTCGAGGGCGTCGTAAACATTTGATATAAATATAATTTGTCGTTCATGCTGTCGCGGGCCGCCGAAGGTGAAAGCTCAACCGACTTTTCCAGCAGGATCTCGCGATCCGAATCATTGATCAGGCCGCAGCCCTGAGCGACCAGGGGGAAGAGTCCTTCATTGACCCCTATCATAAACAAAGCTTTTATTTTACCAATACGCATACGGCGCAGTTCGCCGATGATCACCCGGTCTAAAGTCGGCGGGATAACACCGATCTTCATATCCTGCAGGCCGGCCGTCAAAAGTTCCTCCAGCTCATCCGGATCCATCAGATCGTTTGCCATCAGACTCTCTGTCTGCGCAAACAGATTCTGCATCTTCGCCTGCACGGCCTCGTATTCCGCGGCGCGATCATATCTGCCGTCATTATTCAGGAAATCGATACGCTCCTGAACGGTTTTTGAAGCCTCACATGCATCCAAAACCATGACTATGCCGTCCAGGTATTCAGCCGCCGTATGCTTTCCTTTCTTTAGCCTCTCATAGAAAGGACCGTAGACCGCGAGAACATCCTTCATGATGCGATGGATATCATCATCGACCTCTTCCTCGGCGATCTTCAGGAAACGCTTGTAGGAATTGACCCCATAAGCGATCATGAAATTCTCCAACAAGTCGAGATCCTCTGCCGGAATGACATAACCGTATTTCAAACTGCTCAGCACGCTCTCCTTCCGGAAATTAAACGTCAGAAGGCCGAACAGACTGAGTATGAAATTCGTGTAGTCACTGTCCGTCATGTCGCGCGTGTTATCCGCGAAATACGGGATCTGCGCGCGTTCAAACTCGCGGACGATGATATCGTGAAAGCGATCCGGTTCCCCGGACACGATGGCGATGTCGGAAAAACGGTAACCTTCCCGATAGACCAGATCCCGGATGGTCCGGACGACCATCGAGACTTCCATCGTCGGATGATCCAGACGATACAGTTTGATCGACTCGCACTCATGCTCCCAGGGTGTCGGTTTCACTTCTTGCTCATATACGCGCTCTAAATGGCTTAATTCGTCGTTTTCACGCAAACGGTAGACAAACTCCTCACCGATGGAAAGATCGGCCTCCAGGGCGATCCCATCGCGTTGTGCGCAGTCTTTGAGTTTTCCGTAGATCGTAGCCGCCGAATCAAAGAGGTCTCCTTCCTTAGAACCGGTGAGCGTCCCCTTCTTCGCGCACAGCGCTACACTTACCCTGTCGGCATTTAACATCAGGTGCGTAATGACCTGGTACTGCAAGGGCGTAAAACCGTTGAACCCGTCCAGATAGATCTCGAAAGGAACCTGCTTTGCAAACTCGGGCAATGCTTTGCAGAGGATGGGCATCAGCTCGTCCTTATCCATAAAGCGGTCTTCCAATTCCTGACGGTACGCTTTCCAGATCAATGTGAGGTCGCTGAGTTTCTGACGCAGGATGTAATGCTCAGAAAGGTCGGGCTGCCCGGGATCTTCCAGAAAAGCCTGCAGCGAACTTCCCTCCTCGAACAGGCCAAACGATGCCATCTCGCCGAGGGTGTGGATCACATTATCCAGGAAGCCGGTCTTCTCACTGACATACTTCAGGATCTTCAGATCCTTCGAAACGTTCCGCACCGCCCTGCGCATAAGGAGCATCTTACCGGAGTCATCGATCATCTTCTTCGTCGGAATATGAAGCTGCTCGATCACACGATACGCCAGCGTCGTAAAACCGATGACATCGATGTTGATGGAACCTCTCCGGGGATGCAATGCAAACAAATGCTGCTGCGTGGAAAGCGTTGACTGTTCGGGCACCAAAATATAGAACATCCGGTCCGGATGCTCTAACGAGCGCTGAATACATTCTTCGTAGATAAAGTGGGATTTTCCGGCGCCGCCGGGTCCGTAAATGACTCTGAAACTCATAACGCTCCCCCTTTTAAAAATGGTTAGTGAACCATAGAAACAAGACCTTTCAGATACACTTATATTTTACCATAGTGCCCCTGTTACGTCAAACCGAACAAGCCATATTTCCAAAAACAGATATACGAAAAAATAACTCTACTGTCTGTGAAATTTTCTCGGAAAAAGCGTTGCAATTCAATCTCGTTTAGTATATACTTAAATTGTGTTGGAGGAAGTCAGGCATTAGTTTCTTTGTTTTGCGGTGTTTTGACACCTTGCGGGATATCGAGTATCCCGTAGCCTGCAGTATTTTCTCAGTTCCGGATGGTTCGTCCATATTCCCCTGTACACGTGCTGATTTACCATGGGCTTATGCCCTGCCTTGCTTTGTTTTGATTTGGAGATATCATAATGTTATATGTATATATATACCTCGCATTCATGGGGGTTATTGGCTTTATTCAGATGGGATTGGATAAGAGCCGTGCGCGCCGGCATCAGTGGCGCATTCAAGAGACCACGCTCTTTTTAACAGCATTTTTGGGCGCTGCCTGGGGCAGTCTGGTCGGGATGTTCGTATTCCGTCATAAGACGAAACACCGCAGTTTTCTGATCGGTATGCCTTGCATCGTCATCTTCCATGTCATCTGTATCTATTTCTTGGACCTGCTTGCGTTTTAGTGTGCGATGATATTACGCAACAGAAGGGTCCTCTCCTTTCACATACTTTTTTAACCGGTGCAGGTGACTGTGCCGGTTTTTTATTTCCCTGCAGACTCACCACACAAAAAAGAAGGACTTCGGAAGATCCGAAGTCCTTTCTATGTATCTCGATCTGAGAATTATTCGTTTGTCTCTTCTGTAGCGGGAGCTTCCTCAGCTGCTGCAACTGCCTCGATATCAACGGGAGCTACGTCTTCATTCTCTTCCTTATCTGCAAGAAGGACCTTCATGCTGAGGCTGATCTTCTTATCTTCGGAATTGAAATCCACGATCTTCGCTGTGATCTTCTGGCCGATCTTCAGAACGTCCGACGGCTTGCCGATACGCTCCTTAGCGATCTGGGAAACATGAAGCAGTGCATCGATGCCGGGCTCAAGCTCAACGAAAGCACCGAAATCTGCCATACGAACTACAGTACCCTCTACTACGGTATCTACAGCATACTTCTCTGCTGCGTTCTTCCAAGGGTTCTGATCCGGGAACTTCATGCTCAGGGCGATCTTTGTATCATGGATCTCCTTAACGTAAGCGGTTACTGTCTGGCCTACGGTGAAGTTCTTTTTAGGGCTCTCAAGACGTCCCCAGGACATCTCGGAAATGTGAACCAGTCCGTCTGCACCGCCGAGATCAACGAAGATACCGAAATCGGTGATGTTCTTGATCTTACCGGTTACTACGCTACCAACCTCAAGCTTAGCGAAGAGCTCCTTCTGAGCTGCTTCCTTCTTAGCGATGAGCAGGGTCTTGCAATCGCCGATGATGCGACGCTTCTTCGGGTTGAACTCAGTGATAAGGAACTCAACCTCTTTTCCCTCGTAACGGGAAAGATCCTTCTCATAAATGTCGGATACCAGGCTTGCAGGAATGAATACGCGGGTATCATCCACGATCACTCCGAGGCCGCCCTTCAGTACCTGGCTGACCTGTGCGCGAAGTACGGTCTGGTTTTCGAATGCCTCTTCCAGCTCCTTGCTGACGCGCTCGTTCTTCATACGACGGTAAGAAAGCTGTACCTGGCCTTCGCCGTCATTGACCTTTAAGATCTTTGCGGACAATTCGTCGCCGACTTTAACCATAGTCGTCAGATCTGCGTTCGGTGTGTTGGTGTACTCATTACGTGTAATGATACCGTCAGCCTTATAGCCGATATTCAAAACGATCTCTTCGGGTTTAACGTCGATGACCGTACCGGTGACTACCTCTCCTGTATGAATTGTTTTTAAACTTTCTTCTAACATCTGTTCAAAGCTCGTTTCTGACATGCATTTGAACCTCCTCTAAAATATTGTTCGGGGTAGAAGCCCCAGCCGTTATCCCCACACATGCGGCACCATCAAACCAGTTCGGATCAATATCGGCCACCGTCTGCAGATAATAGGTTTTGGCGCATACGTTTTTGCAAATCTCATACAGTTTTTGAGTATTGGAACTATGCCTTCCGCCAATCACCAACATACAGTCTACCTGTGCAGCAACCTCACATGCTTCCAGTTGTCGAACCCTTGTAGCATTGCATATCGTGTTTACAACATCGATATTATACCGCATTTTCTTTGCAAACGCAACAAGATTTTCGAACTTATTATGATTAAAAGTGGTTTGTGCGACCAAAGTTGCCTCATTTTTTACATTTTTCATCACATTTTCGAGTTCTTCGGGCGTTTGGACCACCGCTCCGGGCGTCTTGCACCACCCGAGGACAGCCGAAACTTCCGGGTGATCCGGGTTGCCGGCGATGATGATCTTCTGTCCTTCGGCACTCCTCTCGCTCACGATCCGGTGGATCTTCTTAACGAACGGGCAAGTCGCGTCGACCACCTGGTGACCGCTCTCGACCAACCGGTCGTAGACCTCCTCGCTCACACCATGTGAACGAAGGATGACGACGCCCTTATCCAGTTTCGCGAAATCTTCTCCCTCGTCGATCACACGGACGCCTTTTTTCTCCAGATCCTCTACCACGATCTCGTTATGGATGATCGGACCGTAAGTGTAGACCGGAAGATCCCCGTTTTTCTCGATCTCTTCATACACGCGTTCGACTGCGCGTGTCACGCCGAAACAAAAACCGGCGCTTTTGGCTACGATAACTTTCAATTTATTTCCCCTTATCTACCCGCTCCATGCACAGGCCGTAGATCGTGTCCACGACTTCTTCGATGGACATGTAGGACGTATCTACGCAGACTGCGTCCTCAGCCTGCCGAAGCGGCGTTACCTCACGCGTCATGTCACGATGATCCCGCTCTTTTATCTCCTGCAGGATCGTTTCGAGATCCGCCTCGTCCCCGCGCGCGATCATCTCATCGTATCTTCGTTTTGCACGCACCTTAGGGTCAGCCGTCAGATAGATCTTCAGCGTGGCGTCGGGAAGTACGACGGTTCCGATATCGCGCCCGTCCATGATCAGACTGATGTTCTTTGCGATCTCCCGCTGTGAAGCTACGACATATTCGCGAACGCCTGCATACGCACTGCTGCGCGATGTCGCATCACTGACGCGGGGCGTACGAATAAACGGGTTCACATCGCGGCCGTTCAGGAATACATGCTGGCCGTCCTTCTCCTGCGACAGATCCAGTTTTGCATTACGACAAATCCTTGTTACTGACGCTTCATCGTCAATATCGACCTCGTTTTCGAGTAGATATAAAGCGACTGCGCGATACATTGCCCCGGTGTCAACATAGAGGATATCCAGCTTCTTCGCGAGTTGTTTCGCTATAGTGCTCTTACCTGCGCCCGCAGGTCCGTCGATGGCGATCTGTATATTCATCTTCACTCTCTCCTTCTGTTTCTTACCCTTCTCTTTCGGCTTGCGTTCCGACGAGGCGTTCTCTTCGGAGGCCGCGTACGTTCCTGCCGCGAAGCCGGTGGACCAGGCGATCTGCAGATTGAAGCCTCCGGTCAATGCATCCACGTCCAGGACTTCACCTGCAAAAGACAGGCCCTCGACCCCTTTTACCATCATGGTAGTCGGGGAAATATTCTTCACATCCACACCGCCGCGCGTGATCACCGCTTCGGCAAAGCCTCGGGTCGACGTTACGGTCAATGTGAAATCCTTTAACTTCTGTATAAAATCCAGCCGCTCCTGTTTTGAGACCAGACTGCATTTCTTCTCCGGATCCAGGCCGGCAGCATCCAGGACCGCCAGCAGCAGCCGGACGGGAAGCACCGAGCCGAGGGCATTTTTCAGGCTCTTCGACGCGCCCTCCGTCAGCATACGGATCAGTTTGTCATTGAGTTGTTTTTCGGAAAGCGCAGGCTTTAGGTCGATATGCAGGGTAAGTTTCTGTCCCTTCGCAAGATACTCGGTCGCCGCAGCCGATGCTGACAGGATCAGCGGACCGGAAACGCCGAAATGCGTGAACAGCATCTCTCCGAAGCCTGAGTAGATCTCCTTCGCATCTGCCATCAGGCGCACAGCAACATTCTTTAGGGAAAGTCCGGAAAGCGTCCGACAGACAGGCTCCGCCACCTCAAACGGCACCAACGACGGCAGGCAGGCATTGACCTTAAGACCGGCCTTCTCGGCGAAACGCAGGCCGTCGCCCGTGGACCCCGTGGAAGGATAAGACAGGCCGCCGGTCGCCACGATCACATGGTCGAAGTAATGCTTCTTTCCATCCCTGCCGATCACACCGACACAACGTCTCGCGGCGGATGCCTCCGCACTGTTATCTTCGAGCAACAGTCCCTTCACCTCGTAGTTCAGGCACACGCGGACATTCTGCCGTTTCAGTTCGTCAGCCAATGCTCGGATGATGTCCGAAGAATGGTCGCTGACCGGGAAGACACGGTTGCCCCGCTCCGTCTTCAACGGCACGCCATAGGACTCCAGCAGAGCCATCAGCATATCGTTCGAGCAGAGTTTGAAGCTGCTGTACATAAAGCGAGGATTTCGCACGATGTTCGCAAAGAAATCCTCGGGATCACAAGCGTTCGTCACGTTGCATCTTCCCTTACCGGTGATATACAGTTTTTTTCCGAGTTTTTCATTTTTTTCGAACAACGTGACCTTACCGCCGGCCGATGCCGCTGCGATCGCAGCCATCATGCCCGCGGCTCCCCCACCGATGACAAGAATATTCTTTGCCTGTTTGTTGTTCGAAACCATGGAACCGATTTCTCCTTAAAATTGTTTCTGAGAATCAAAAAAGCGCGAGACGGGATTCGAACCCGCGACCCTCGCCTTGGCAAGGCGATACTCCACCACTGAGCCACTCGCGCAAAAAAACTATACAATTGCCGCCGTTTCGGAAGGAAGAAGAAAGAGCGCGAGACGGGATTCGAACCCGCGACCCTCGCCTTGGCAAGGCGATACTCCACCACTGAGCCAC